>JABDLS010000027.1 GCA_013002885.1 Gemmatimonadota bacterium
CGTAGCAGACGGGCGTACTTACGCCGGGGGCACGGCCGGCGTCGGTGCGCTCCAGCACCTGGCTTCGCGCGAAGAGCGTCACTGCATCGGGTGCGAGGCCCCAGCCAAGGGGATGGCTGTCGTCCACCCGCAGCTGGATGATGGAGCCCGGCAGAAAGAACTCCTGTGTTGAGACTCCAGCGACGGCGTTGCGGAAAGGAAGGTCGAAGAGCTCGAGGGCGAAGTCGACGGACTGGTCCACCGCCACGAGCCGACCGCCGTTCCGCACGAACGCGTCCACGGCTGCGACGCCTGCTTCCCCGAGGCCGCCGACGTACTCCGCCGGCATGTCGCCCGACGCGTGTCCGTCGCGGATACCTGTCACCGACTGCGACGGGACGATGAGTACGTCGTAGTCCGACAGCGCTCCCTCGCGCACGTCGCCGTCCCAGACGTTCTCCCAGGCGAAGCCATACTGGTCGAGCACCCAGCGGGTCCACCCCTCGGGCATGCGGGCCTGCCACGAGCGGTAGATAGCCACCCGAGGCATGCGGACCTCGACCGGGGCGGCGGCCGACACGTCCCCCTCCGGCCGGGCCGTGGTAAGGGCGAAGTCCGCCGCCAGGCGGCGCGCCTCGTTCGACTCGAGGTCGGGCATCCAATAGGCGCCGGCGGCCACTCCGTCGATGGCCTGGGTAGTTCGGAAGACGCGTCCGCCCCGAATCCGGTCTGCGAGGCCTCTGTAGAGCCAGTTGGAGTTGGGGCGCACGAGGTATCCGGTGCCGTCCGTGCCGCGGACGCGACCCACGTTGGTGTCGACTTCGTTCCAGACGCCGAACGGCATGTCGAAAGGCTCGTCTACGTTGACCACCTCGAGCCCCATCTGAAAGCGGAGCTCGTAGCCGGTCATGTCGTAGGGCGGGATGGGTGGTCCGCCCGGGTACTGGCGACGATCCGGAAACTCCTTGGGCTCCATGAGGTCGACGACGTAGGGCCGAAACGCTTGGGGCGGGATCACGTAGCTGCCCGGGGCGAACGCCCGCCCCCCAGCCTCGAAGCGGCCCGTCGACCGGACGAACTCGATGCCCGAGCGTTGCATGAGCTCCATGAACTCGACTACCGCCGACGGGTTGTGCGACGCCCGAGGCTCGAGGACGTACGCAAAGGGTCCGCCGTCGGCGGCTCCACCGCGCTCGATCTGACGACGGCCCATCAAATAGTGGTTGAAGAGGTAGTCCTCCCGGAGCTTCGCCCCCGTGTCGGCCACCCCGATGGCGGCCGTCATCATGTAGTCCATGGCGTCACGCAGATGCCAGCACCCTCCGAGCCACGGGTTGTTGTAGTTCGTGGAGCGTGACCGCGTCGGCATGTTCAGGTTGCGAGCTCCGAACGTTGTCGGAATCTCGTCGTCGCCGTAGCACCGCGGCGTGGCATAGCCGGCTCCGGCCGTCTCGGTGAGGAAGCCGAGCATGTTGTGGTAGTCGGGCCCACCGCGCATCGACCCGTTCCACCAGAGGTCGAAGGTGATGCCGCTGTTCACCCCGGTCTTTCCCTCGACGTCGAATCGCTTGCGCATCGACTGGCCCATGTGGTTCAAGGAGCTGACCAGGAGCGGGTCGAGATTCGGATTCACGGGGTCGGCGAAGGGCGGCATCCAGATTCGGCCAGGCCATGGGCTGCTCTGGTGCTGATTGTAGACGATCTGCGGGAACCACTCGTGGTAGAGCTGGTGCGTGACGGCCTGCGTCTCCACCTGCGTGGTCATGTACCAGTCACGGTTGTTGTCGTGGCCCACATAGTGGTGGTACAGCTCGGGCACACTCGCCATCTCGAAAGGGCCACCCACGTTCGACATGTACCAGTCGGCGACGATGTTGAGACCGTCGGGGTTCATGTTTGCCATGAGGAGCAGGATGGCGTTCTCACGAATGAACCGCGTCTCGTCGGAGTCGTCGGTCACGAAGTAGTGCGCCATCTCGGGCATCACCTGCCCGTGGGCGACCTCGGTCGCGTGCAGCCCGCCGTCTATCCAGACGATGACTTTGCCCTCACGGGCCAGCCGGCGCGCCTCATCTTCGGGCAGCACAGAACCATGGCCCACCGCGGGGTCGCGGGCGTACGCGAGCGTCCGTGTGATCTCCTTGAAACGCTCCATGTTCCGGAGATTTTCGGGTGTGGAGATCGCCGCGAGATAGAGCGGCTCGCCCCGCGTGCTCTCGCCGATCTGCTCCAGGACCATGCGATCGGTGGAGGCCGCGAGCTGTTCGAAGTACGACGCGATCGGCGCGTAGGGAGCCAGCTGGTAGTCCTCACCCGGCTCGAAGCCTAAGACGTCGGCCGGGGTGGGGACCTGGGCCGCGGCGGGCACTGTCGCAGCCGTGATGCCCAGGCCAATGAGTGCGGCCAGGGACGTGGTGGCCGCCAGAGACCCTACTGCGGCCAGGGAGGGTGCGACGAAGAAGCTGCGGCGCCGGATCATGGGCGGTTCCGTGAGGCTCGGGTGGTCCAATGAGACTCACATGGCACCCGCGGGGTGGTTTGGTCAATGTCGGGGCTCGATCGCCTCGTGCGTTGACTCGCCCGCTCGGGAGCGGCGACCTATCGTCTTCGTCACACCCACCCCGTGCCAAGGAGATCGAGCATGCGATCGTTCATGCGCCTGTCCACTGCGGTTGCGTTGGTCGTGAGCGCATCGGCGAGCGTGTTCGGGCCGACCGGGCTCGACGCGCAGGAGGAGTCCGATGAGATCCTACGCGCGTCGGAGATCGCCACGGTTGCAGATCTGGCGGAGATCATCGACGACTTCGAGGCCTTCGTCGAGGGTCAGCGCCACGAGCAGGACGTACTTCGTCGCAAGATCGACGACCTCATGTTCTTCCTGCGACTTTCCGACGTCGCTGAGGTCCAGATGGTGACGTTTCGCAGCGGTCCCCCGCGATGGCCCGAGTCCGACGGCAGCCTCCGCTACCCCCACGTTCTGCACGAAGAGGGCGACTCGCTCACCGTGCCGGCGTACGTGTTCATCCCGCACGACATCGACCGGACGGCGCCCCAACCGCTCATCGTTCTGGTCCACGGCGGCGTCCACTCCAATCATTCGAGCGGCACCGCCACGGTCATGCGTGAGATGCTCGAGCAGGGCTACACCATCATTGCTCCCGAATACCGGGGGAGCACCGGATACGGTCGCGATTGGTACCGCCAAATCGACTATGGGGATACCGAAGTCCTCGACAGCTACCACGCCGGCCAGCACGCATTGCGGAACTACCCCTTCCTCGACGCGGACCGCGTGGGGGTGGTGGGCTGGAGCCATGGGGGCCTGCACGCGCTCTTCAACATCTTCCGCTTTTCCGAGGCGTATGCCGTGGCTTACGCAGGTGTACCGGTCAGCGATCTGGTGGCGCGCATGGGCTACACCGGCCAGGGGTATCGCGAACTCTACTGGGCGGACTTCCACATGGGGATCTCCGACCGGGAAGCGATCCCCGAGCTTCGTAAGCGGTCGCCGTCGTGGAACACCGACCAGTACCAGGGCACACCGCTCATGATCACCACGACGACCAACGACGGCGACGTGGACGTCCTCGAAGTCGAAAGACTGATCCAGGCTCTCGAGGCTGGCGGACACGAGGGGTTCCGGTACCGCATCTATCAGGATGCGCCCGGCGGTCACTCGTTCGATCGGCGCGACAACGAGCTCGCGCAGCGACAACGTCGCGAGATGTACGAATTCCTGGCCCAGCACCTCCGCCCCACGCGTCCGATGGCCTATTCGGCCCTCGGTTCGGGCGGTGCAGACGAATGAAGACGGAGAACACCATGAGATACGAGAACTATTCCCTTCGTGTTTGCGCGGTGCTTGGAGCGCTCGCACTTGGTCAGCTCGCCCTGTCGAGCCCCGCTGCCGGGCAGCAGTCGGCCGCTGCACCCCTGACGAGGGCCCACCTCGACGAGCTTCGCTCGACGCTCGAAGGGCACATGGATCAGGAACGACGGAGGCTGGACGGGCTCCAGCGTCAGGCCGACGTGGTTACGCTCTACTATCGTCTCAGCGACATCGCCTATGTGGACGAGGTCCGCTTCTTCGGCCCTCCGGCCGAAGAGGGTGACGAGCCCCGACCCATCACGGCGCTGGTGTTCGTACCGAAGAGCATGGGCGGCCGCGAGCAGGGGGAGCTTCTGATCTGGCAGAGAGGCGACGACGAGTTGGAGATCGAGAGTTGGTCCGACGTCCCCGAACTGCGCGACCTCCTTGGACGCGGCGTGACCGTGTTCGCGCCGACGTACGAAGGGGCCCCCGACGAGCGCCTGGATGCGGTACCGGAGTATGCAATCGACCGCTATCCGTTCCTGGATGCCAACCGGGTGGAGTGGAGGGTGCCGCGCTAGGTCGGGCGACTTGCCGCCCGTGACCTTGCCGAGCAGACCATGGACGCCAGCGACCTGATCGACGCGCTCCGCCGGCCCGAAGCCTATCCACACCGAGCAGAGACCCTGGAGATCCGCCAGACGCACATCTCCATAGTCGCTCTGGCGGGTCCCTTCGCTTACAAGGTGAAGAAGCCGGTGGATCTTGGTTTCCTCGACTTCACCACCCTGGAGAAGCGACTGCACTTCTGTCGCGAAGAGGTACGCCTCAATCGTCGTCTGGCACCTGGTGTCTACCTCGAGGTCGTCCCGATCGTGGAGAGGGGCGGAACGCTGCTCGTCGACGCAGAGGGCGTGCCCGTCGAGCACGCCGTGAAGATGAGGCGCCTCAGCGACGATGCCACGCTGCTCGCGCGCCTGAAGCGAGGCGCTCTTGATACAGGCGTCCTGGTCGAACTGGCTCGCCGCATCGCCGCGTTTCACGAAGCGGCGGATGCAGGACCGGAGATCAGCCGTTTCGGTCGATGGACGACCGTGGCCGAAAACGCTCGGGAGAACCTCGATCAGTCGAAAGGCACGGTCGGGACGTGTGTGAGCGAGGCGGTCTTCGAGAAGATCACCGTCCGGCTGGAGGAGCGACTCGACGAGCTTCGCCCGCTCATCGAGCGCCGCGCCGAAGCTCACGTGCCCCGGGACACCCATGGAGACCTGCGCCTGGGGCACGTCTACGTCTTTCCCGAGGAGGACCCTCCAGGCGATCTGGTCGTCATCGACTGCATCGAATTCAACGAGCGTTTTCGATTCGCAGACCCTGTGGCGGACGCGGCCTTCCTGGTAATGGAGCTCGTACGCTATGGGCGTCGAGATCTGGCCGAGGACTTCGCCGATGCGTACATCGAGGCGGCGGACGACGAGGAGGGACGCGCCCTGCTGCTCTTCTACGTCGCGTACCGGTCGGCGGTGCGAGGCAAGGTCGCGGGGATGGTCGCCGGCGAGGAGGAGGTGCCGGCGAGCGAGCGGCGAGAGGCCATCGAGCGCGCACGGGCGCACTGGCTTCTTGCTCTTTCGGAGCTGGAAGATCCGGACCAGCGGCCCTGCCTCGTCCTGGTGGGTGGGCTGCCAGGGACGGGGAAGACCACACTCGCGCGGGGCCTGGCTCGCCAGGCCGGTTTCTCGGTCGTGTCGTCTGATCGGGTCCGCAAGGAGCTGGCCGGCGTGGAGGCCGAGAGCTCCGCCGCCGCGCCCTTTTCCGAAGGGATCTACACACCGGCATGGAACGACAGGACCTATGCGGCGTGCATGGAGCGGGCTCGGGAACTCGTGTTTCGTGGCGAGCGCGTCGTACTCGACGCCTCATTCCGGAAGGCCGGCCGCAGACGTGCCTTTCGCGAGGA
Source organism: Gemmatimonadota bacterium (assembly GCA_013002885.1). Taxonomy (GTDB): domain Bacteria; phylum Gemmatimonadota; class Gemmatimonadetes; order Longimicrobiales; family Gaopeijiaceae; genus UBA2589. Next base: position 5,745 of record JABDLS010000027.1, read on the forward strand.
AGCGCTCGGTTGGGGGGTGCGCACGCTCTTTCTCCACTGCACGGCAACACCCGAGGTTGTGCGACGACATATCGCGGGCCGTCGCGAAGGAGCGTCGGACGCCGATTGGTCCATCTATGAAGCTGCGGCGGAGGTGTGGGAGGAGGCAGGCGAGGGCGAGGCCCTCCTGGAGGTGCCCACCGGAGGAAGCGCGAGCGAAGCGCTCGATGCGGCACTAGTCCGGTTGCGAGCCCACGGCCTGGCATAAAGGGCGGCGCCTCGTTGTCGTTACGGCGGCGCGGATCCGGGGCCGTGACGCCGTTGCGCCCTGACTCGCGTCAGGCGGGAGACTCCCAGGTCAAATCGCCGGCGAACTCGATGAAGTCGGCGAGCTCCCTGAGCATGCCCGGCGTTTCCGCCGCCGCTTCGATGCAACGCAACTCGAGAGTCGCCTCGTCGTCCTCGGAGGAAGGGGCCTCTCCATCGGCGGCCTGACGCAGCGCTTCCCTACGCTTCGCCGCCTCACCCTTCCGACGGCTTAGACCGTACAGGTACCCTCGAAGCGTCGGCCCCAACTCATCCGGCAAAGTGAAGGGGCCCGACATCCCACCCTCGACGAAGTCCAAAAGGGTCTCGGCACCGGTCTCGCCGCGGAGGTAGCTGTAGTACAGGTCCTGCTTCAGATTCCGCACGACCACCAGCAACGCAAGGACTGCGGCCGGAAACGAGGCCTCCTCGGGGGCGGTCCTGAGGATGACCGCCACTTCGCCGATACAACGCTTCTGTACCTTCGGCGTGAGCGCCCGAAGCGATACGAGGGACTCCACAACAGCGATCACGGCGGCCTCGGCTTCCGGGTCGCGCCGACGGCAGGCTGAGCGCAAGCCCACAGCGTCGGCCAGATGCCGCACGTATCGCTCTCCTTTGACGCTGGGAAGGCGAAAACCGACGTCAAGGAGTCGCTCGAGGTACGCATCCGAATCGAAGCCGCTCCCGTACACGGCCTTGATGGCGTGACCCAGCTGCTCCCGATTCATGCCGATCACGAAGGAGATGCCGGGGACTGCGAAGAGGTGCTTGATTCTCTCGAGCACCCGGATCGCATAGTCCGGGCGGCACCGGTCGAGCTCGTCGACGAAGAACACGATGGGTAGTCGGGCGCCCTCGGCCTCGCGAAGCCTGGCGTAACGCTCGAGTGACTGCCGAAAGACGATGAGGGCCTGCTTCCCTTCGGAGTATTCTCGAACCTGGGCACTCCCCCACTCCTCGTCCGTGGGCGCCTCTGCTTCCGAGGCCTCCTGGGGCGGGGCGGCCCTCTCCCGGTCGCCTGGGATGCGCGACGCGACCCGGCTGCCTGGGCGACGGAGGCGCGGCGCCAGCCACTGGGTGGTTTTGAGTAGCTCCGCGGCCTCGCCATCTGGATCAGAGGTGATCCACTCCGACATCTCGGCCAGGAGCGCGATGAGCGGGTCCTCGACGAAATCGCTCTCCCACGCATCGAGCCAAAGCGTCGGGTGCAGCTGGCCCTCCATTTCCGCCCGGAGCAGACGAAGGAAGGTCGACTTCCCAGCCCCCCAGGGCGCGTCCACGGCGCAGATCACCGAACCGGGCGCCTCTTTGAGGAGAAGGCTGAGATTGCGGACCTGGGTCCTACGCTGGAGCGAATCGTGACGGAACGGGTCGTCCGCCTTTACCGCTATCGGTTCTGCTTTGAAGAGCATCGGATCATGGTTGAGGTCGTCGTTCGCCGAACAACACTCACCGCCCCGAACCCACCCCCGCACACGTGCTCTCCATCGGGGACCACACCTCGGCCCACGGATTGTCACCGCACGCCTCCGTCAGTAGATCCGCCCGCTCGGCGGCTTGCCGGGCGAGGTAGCGGTCTCGGATCGGAACGAAGCCGGGGTCGGCATAGAGGTCGTTCAGATAGGCGAGGTTCAGGAAGATCAGGGCACCGCGGTCCACGGCTTCGGAAATCCACGCGAGGCCCTGTTCGCGGTCGCCCGCGATGAAGGCGGCAACACCCTCGTTCAACTCGACCACAGGGTCGGTGATTCCCGCCTCGCGAAGTCGCCGGGCGTGGTCATCGGCGGCCTCCGCGAGATGGGAGATGTCGCCCGTGCCCGTGGCTCGGCGCGCCGCAGCAAGCGCAGCGGCATGATCCTGGTCGAACAGGCCGAACAAGGTGATGGTGCGTCCGCTGCGCTCCCATATTTCCTCGAGGATGGGCCGGGCGCGCTCGAAATCGCCTGCCGCGGCGAGAGCCCTCCCGAGGGCGCTGAGAGGACGGGGTGCCTCTGGATCTTGCGCCACTCGATCCTCGATCCAGGCCACCTCACGTCCGGGGTCGTCGAGTGCGGCGAGGAGGAGAGGCTCCAGGCCAATGCCCAGTGCCTCCCCCTCCTCAGGTAGTCCGAGTCGGATGAAGTCGAAGGAGAGGAACCTAGCGGCGCGTGCGCTCGTCGGATCCAGTAGCAAGGACTCGAGTTGCAGGCGTGCGCCGTCGGCCCACCTTCCTCGACGGCTGAGAGCTTCACCCCGGATGTGGGTCGGGAACCATGTGGCCAGCGTAGCGAGCTTCTCCAGAACGGCCTCGGCCTCCGCATCTCTCCCCTGAAAAAAGAGGCTGCGGGCGACGTTGGCCTGCGCCGGAATCGACAGGGGGTCGAGTCGCACTGCCGCCTCGTGGGAAGCATAAGCCTCCGCGTACCGTCCCAGATCGTCGCCCAGGACGTTGGCCGTCCAAAGATGGACGCTCGAGTAGTTCGGGTTGATTTCCAGCGCCGCCGCGAACGCGGTCAGGGCTCGGTCGTACTCCTCCCGCTGCCACTCCACGAATCCCCGGGCGGCTTGCGCTTCGGCGAGCCCTTCGTCGAGGGATATGGCCCGAAAGGCGTGAGGCTCGGCTCGCTCCAGGATCTCGGGTGTCCTCAGGTTTCCGTATTGACTGCGCGCGAGGAGGTGCCACGCTAGCGATAGCTCCGCGTGAGCGAGAGCGTAGTCGGGGTCCAGGGACACCGCCCGCTCGAACTCGGCGATGGCTCCTTCGATGGACGCGCGGGTCCGTTGCACGACGAGGTGGCGCCCTCTGAGGTAGGCCTCGTGCGCCTCGGTGCTGGTCGTCGAGACGTCTCGGGCGGCCGGGGCGGATACCAGGCCGAGCTCTTCGCGGAGGGCGGCGACGATGGCCGAGGAGATCTCGTCCTGGACCGCGAACACATTGGCCAGACTACGATCGTACGTCTCCGACCAGAGGTGGAAGCCGTCGGCGGCGTCGATGAGCTGGGCGGTGATACGGACCGTCGACCCGTCCTTCCGCACACTGCCCTCCAACACATGTCGGACGTTCAGCTCTCCCGCGATCTGGGTGATGTCGCGGTTGTCGCCCTTGAACTGAAAGCTCGACGTCCGGGCGGCGACCCGGAGTTCCGGAACCTGTGCGAGGACGTTGAGCAGTTCCTCGGAGATGCCATCCGAGAAGTACTCCTGCTCGGGGTCCGAGGAAAGGTTGACGAAAGGAAGGACGGCGATGGAGGCATCGTCGATTGAAGTGGTCGACGCCCCGGCGCGAGGAGTGAAGCCGATGACCCGATCCGCGACGAGGAAGACGACGACGAATGCGAGGCCTCCAATGATCATGCGGTCGATCTTCCGGCCCGTATCGGCGGTCACCGAGACGGACGTGTCGACCTCGTGGGTCTTCTTGAGTCCTTCGGGCGTGATCTCGTACGCCCAGGCGAAGATGAGCGCTACAGGAAGTCCTACGCCCAACAAGATGAGTATGAAGCCCGGCACCCACTCGGGCATCCCCATGAGCGGGGCCACAGTGTCGACGACCTGGAGGAGGAGCCAGGCGACGACCATGTAGGCGGCCCCGACGCGAACGACGTTCCGCCGTTTCAACTCGTCGAAGAGATCGCGCAAATGGAGGCCTTGGGGGATGCGGTGAAGGACGGGATAGGGTACCGGAGTCGTGCGATGCCCGCCAGGATTCAGGACCTGGAACCGGGCCGCCTCCGTCAGCGCCTCCACAGCTACCACCGTATCGTGACGCCCACCCCCGCCTGGCCGCCGGTGAACCGAGGGCCTGCGCTCACGGAGATGTTCGGTGAGGTCTTGATCTCCGCAGCTGTGACGGCGACCACGTGGCCGACCATCGAAAGGAGATAGAAGTGCTCACTGTTCGTTGCGTGGGTACCCGCGATGCCGACTCCAACAGACAAGAGGCTGATCCCGAGGGTTGCGGCGAGGTTGCCCCGTCCCCCGTTCCCCAGGTGAGCGCCAAGGGGCACCCCAAGGGTCTGTCCAGCGAGGGCGCCGACGATGATGCCGCCGCAGATCTCGTAGCAGTCGCCCGTCGCCCCGAGGTGGACCCCACCGATAAAACCGAGAGCGCCGCCCGCCACGGCTCCCACGAGGGCTCCCACGGGATTCGGTTGCGCCGGACTGTCCTGTGCCGGCACTTCGGTGGGTTGGGAGACAACGGCGAGGGCGGCCAGGCCCAAGATGGTCATCCGGCTCGCCCTAGAGCACTTCGTCTTGCATGGCACGTCTGCTTCCTCCATGTGGTCACATTGGTAGCGCATGGAGGATGCGACGGCGCAGCAGGCAGCTCGATCGGAAGGTAGACGTAGAGCCTTTGTAACAGACCGCTGAGCCGGTCCGGGGTCTTGTCTGCCGGTCCTTACCGTTACCTTACTTTCGTGAGTCACGCCTCGAGCCCTCGGTTCCGGGGGCCGGCACTCACGCTTTTGATTCTGCGCCCGCCTACACGAGCCGCCACACATGGACGGCCGGCCTGCGGAGCGCCTTCCATCTGGACATCACCTTGGCGTTTGCCACACTGAAGCTGCATCCGACCCTGCTCAAAGGGGTCGATTCCCTGGGCTTTTCACGCCCCACTCCCATTCAAAGCCAAGCCATCCCGCCCGCCCTCGAGGGGCGCGATCTGCTCGCCTGCGCGGCGACCGGCAGCGGCAAGACGGCCGCGTTTCTGCTCCCCATTCTGCATCGGCTCATCGATCGGCCGCGGGGTACCACGCGGGCTCTGGTCCTGGCTCCGACCCGCGAACTTGCCCGTCAGATCGTCGACGACTTCACCGACCTCGCTCGGTATACGGGTCTGTCCGCCGCGGCCGTGCACGGTGGGGTTAAGATCGGCCCTCAGGAGAAGGCTTTTCGTAGAGGTGCCGACGTGATCGTCGCCACTCCTGGCCGCCTCCTCGACCACTTCCAGTACGACTACGCGCGACTCGCAGGGCTCGAGGTACTGGTGCTGGATGAGGCGGACCGGATGCTCGACATGGGCTTCCTACCCGACATCCGCCGCATTCTGCGGCACATCCCGAAGCCCGAGCAGACGCTCTTCTTCAGCGCGACGATGCCCCGGCAAATCGAGAAGCTAACGCGCGAGATTCTGGATCGGCCGGCGGAGATCGCACTCCAAAGGAAGGCCGCACCGGCTGAGGGTGTGAAGCAATTCGCCTATCCGGTGCCTGCGAGTCTGAAAGGCGCGCTGCTCATCGAGCTGTTCAAGAGTGGACGCATGGACGAGGCGCTCGTCTTCACGCGAACCAAGCACCGGGCGAACCGCCTGACCAAGCTCCTCAACCGCAACGGCATCCAGGCGGAGCGCATCCACGGGAATCGTTCCCAGGCTCAACGCACCAAGGCCCTCGCCGGGTTCAAGCGTGGTGACTTCCGCGTACTCGTGGCCACCGACATCGCCGCCCGCGGCATCGATGTGGAGGCCCTAGGGCATGTGGTGAACTTCGACGTTCCGAACGTGGCTGAGGACTACATCCACCGAGTGGGTCGTACTGCCCGAGCGGAAATGACGGGCGAGGCCTTCACCCTCGTCTCCCCTCAGGAAAAGCAGGACTTCGGCCAGATCGAGCGCGCCGTTGGCGCGTCCATCGAGCGAGTCCGGCATGAGGGATTTGCGTACGAGGCCACCGCGGAGGAACCCCTCGAGGTGCCACGCGGAGAACGGATCCGCGCTATTCAAAAGAAGCGCGCCGAAGACCGGAAGCGGGCGGCTGCCAAGAAGAACGGGAAGTCCGGATCGAACGGCGAGTCGGGCGGCGGCTCCTCACGGCCGCGGCGAAGGCGCTACGGCAAACGGCGAGGCTGAGGCGTTCCGCGCCAGCGTGACCGGCGCTCGATCCTAGACCGTATTCACCAACTGGTGTAGAGCCCGAAAGAGCCGCCCGGCCTCTATGGCGTGGTCGATGGGGTTGGGCGGCACGTGGTCTTTACTGTGGTTGATCATGTGCGTGACCGTGATGCCCCGTTGAACGCCCTCGGGGAGCTGATCCATGAGGCGGACACCTTCGGTGAACGGAACCAGTCGGTCTCCACGCCCATGGATCGCCTGAGTGGGGACGGATACGCTCTCCAGGCTCTTGCCCGGATCGAGTAGTGGCTCCAGCTCCCGACAGGTGTCCGAGAGCCTCTTTGCCAGGTCGCGACAGGCTCCTGGGTCTGGTCGCTCGCTCGTGCTCTCGGTGGCGAGGAGGTCGAAGAGCGGTCGACGGGGCGGAGCCACGGTCTCTCGTAGGGCTGAGATCATCGGGTCGTGGAAAGGCTCCCAAGCCGACACCCGTCGACCGCTCGCCTCTGCTGCGAGTCGGCCAACGGCCTGACTCACGTCGTCAGCATCCTCGTAGCCGGGCACTGCCGTGAGGTAGTTGCTGGCGACGATCCAGCGTCCGTATGGATCAGGGTTGAGCTGGTGTTTACGGTCGTCCCATTCGTGCTCACCCGTGAGCATACAAGCGACGGTGCGCTCCAGGCAGCAGTACCCACCGAAGAGGACGGCGCCACGAACGTGGTCGGCGACCTCCTCGTCGGATGCGGCGAGTACGGCGCCGGCGGCGCCGAAGGAAAAGCCGATCACCCCGTACTGACTCGGCACGACATCCGTCCGAGTGTTCAGGTATTCGACCGACGCACGAACCGTGGGAAGAGTGACCCTGGGGCTAACAGAAAGCCGTCGCCACTCCGGCAGCTCGGGCACGAGGACGGCGGCTCCCGTCGAGGCCAACGCCTCGCTGAAACGCACGAGTTGAGGGTGAAAGCGCCCCTTTGTGGAGACGCCTCCGATGGCGATCCAGCAGGGAAGGGTCTCCGACGCGACAACGGGCCGCACGAACGTCGCCGGGGTATCCACGCCTTCGCGGACGATGGAGACCTGAGCGCTCTCGATTCCTGACGACCCACGCTTCCAACTCGTGGAATACTTGACGGTTCGTGCCAACGCTCGCCGCTTCATGAGCCTCCAGGCTCAACGAGATGCCGCGCTACCCATACGGTGGCGCGGACCAAGCGACTCACGCGTCAGTCGAGAACGAGAAATACGGGGATCGGGACCAGTCCCCGTGACGTCGCAGAGGCTGAGAGTTCGCCTTACAGTGGGGGAAAGTCAAACGGAAGCGTGGCGCCGAGGGCTTGCCACGCCCACGTGGTCGGTGGCTAAGGCGCCCGTCCCCTCCCGTCAGTCGTCCAACTCGATCTCCACGCTGGCCAGGATCGACCGACCGGTGATTCGGACGACAGGCGCTGCGTCCCCGCCACGGGGGCGCGACCGGCCGCGGACGGAAAAGGTGCCCAGGAACGCGTGACCGTCGTCTTCCACCTGGACGTGCTCGGGCAAATCGATCTCGATGCTTCCGAGGATCGCGTCGATGGCGATCTCCGTCACACCGGGTGGGAACTCCGCGCGACGGAGATCGACCTCCAGGGAACCCATGACCGCTCGGACGTCGAGACGCTCGGGCATGGGTCCGGGGACCCGTCGCTCGACGGAGCTGAGCACGGACTGGACCCTCTGGACGGGCCGGCGCGCGATGCTTCCCGGGGGATCGAAGGGCCGCACCGCTGATCCCGCCGCCGTGCGCGGAAGATCCTCGGTGATCGCCTTCAGCACGACCGGGTTCTCGGCCCGGTAGACCTCCGCCACCCTGCGCTCGAACTCGTCGACTGGGATGGCGTCGTCGGCGAATGCCGAGGTGAGCAGCTTCACGGCCGCTTCCTGCTCCTCCGGGGAGGGCGGCCGGATCATAGCCCGGGACTCGCGATTCGGATCAGTCATGAGAGGCGAAAGGCGAAGTGTGGTCGACGGTCGTACTTGAAGCTAACGAAGGAGCGGCGAGCGCCCTGCAAACGTACCGTAGCTCGTCCAGCGCGCTCCCCAGACGCCCCGACCATGGAAGTCCACTACGTCCACCATCCCGTGCCGACCCTCGACATCGGCCCTCATGTCTTCCCTGTGGACAAGTACGCGATCCTCAACGATTGGCTACGGTCCGAGGTCGGCGTGGATGATCACCGTTGGCACGAAGCCGGCCCCGTCGACCGTACCGATCTCGAGCGCGTCCACGAGATTGCCTATGTCGACGATCTCGTGAACGCTCGGCGAAGTCCGAGGACGTTGGCCAGCGAGCTGCCCATCAGACAGGACGTCATCGCGGCGTTTCTCGACATGGCCGGTGGAGCCATTACCACCGCCGAACTGGCTCTCGACCATGGACTCGGCTTTCATCTTGGCGGCGGTCTACACCACGCCTTTGCCGATCACGCTGAAGGGTTCTGCTACGTGAACGACGTCGCTGTCGCCATTGGCCGAATTCGGTCCGAAAGCCGGTGTCAGCGTGTTCTGATCGTCGACGTCGATGTGCATCAGGGCAACGGGACGGCAGCCATATTCCGGGAGGATCCAACCGTCTTCACCTACTCGATCCACCAGGAGAACAACTATCCGGTGAAGCAGCGCAGTGATCTCGATCGCGGGCTTCCCGACGGGATCGCGGACGGACCGTACCTGGATCTGCTGGCCCAGGATCTGGACTCCATCGATGCCCGGTTCGAGCCGGACCTGGTCTGGTACCTCGCTGGCGTAGATCCGCACATCGATGATCAACTTGGAGGGCTGAGCCTGACGGCCGAAGGGCTGAGGAGTCGAGACGATCTGGTGCTGGGCCGATACGTGCAGCGAGGCCTTCCAGTGTCGGTCAGCTTGGCCGGAGGCTACGCGCCGTCGCCGACTGACACTGCTCGGCTGCACATGGGAACGGTCACGGCGGCCGAGGCGCTGCGCCGTGGTGGTGCCGGGTAGTCTCGACCCCTCGCCTTGCCGTGCCCAACCCCCGTCTCCAGGATGGTGCTTCTCCCTCCTCCCAGCGGAGCAGCCCATGAGCGATTCGACCCTGACCCCCGACCATATCCTGCAGATCGGGATGGGCTTCTGGGCGTCCAAGACTCTCCTTTCCGCCGTCGAGTTGGAGTTGTTCACCGTCTTGGGCGATGGCTCGATGACCGCCGCCGAGATCCGCGACGAACTAGGACTGGACGAGCGGGCAGTCCCGGACTTCACGGATGCGCTCGTCGCCCTGGGGCTGCTCGCCCGAGAGGGGGATGGAGACGGGGCCCTCTATTCCAACACGCCGGAAACGGCCTTCTTTTTGAGCCGCGAGAGCCCGGGCTACGTCGGCGGGATGCTCGAGATGGCCAACGCTCGTCTCTACGGCTTTTGGGGCAGCCTCACCGAGGCTCTCAGAACGGGTGAGCCCCAGAACGAGATCAAGGAGACCGGCGAGCCGATGTTCGCCAAGCTCTACGCCGAGCCGGAACGGCTGGATCAGTTCATGGGCGCCATGGCAGGGATTTCGGCGGGCAACTTCGCTGCTTTCGCCCACGGGTTCGACTTCTCCAACTACGAGACCCTCTGCGACGTCGGGGGAGCCACCGGACAGCTGGCATGCATGGTCGCGGCTGAGAATCCGCATATGCGATGCCGGACCTTCGACCTCCCGAAGGTCAAGCCCATCGCCGACCGGTGGATCGAGCGGGCGGGGCTGGGTGACCGCGTTCAGGCCGTGGCTGGGGATTTCTTCGAAGACGAGCTGCCCGAGGCCGACGTGATCACCATGGGCATGATTCTCCACGACTGGAATCTCGAGAAGAAGATGCACCTCATCGAAAAGGCGTATCGTGCGCTACCGGAGGGCGGCGCCTTCGTAGCCATCGAGGCGCTCATCGACGACGAGCGGCGTCAGAACGCTTTCGGTCTCCTCATGTCGCTCAACATGCTCATCGAATTCGGTGACGCGTTCGACTACACCGGTGCCGACTTCCAGCGGTGGTGCCGGGACGTGGGCTTCACGGGCTTCGAAGTGATGCCCTTGGCCGGGCCGTCCAGCGCGGCGATCGCGTACAAATAGACGCCTTGGGGGCGAGCACTCACTCAGGCGCTTCGGACCATTCGTACGGCGACCCAGACACAGACGACCACCCCCACCGCGACGCCCACAAGCCCCGTCACGCTCGGCAACGCCCCGGCAAGAGCCAGCAGGCCGAACACGAGACCGGCGATGGCGCCTGCCATCCCGGCCCGAGCCGGCGTTCCCGTGGGGCGACGCTCCAGAGGTGAGTCGAGGCGCGCCACCTCAGCGAGAAGCTCGGCGGTGACGACGACGGATCCGATGACGAGCAGCGCGCCCATTGTGGCGGCGTCGCCTCCTGGTAGCCACAGCACACCGGCCAGCACCTGTCCAGCGACGACCTGGATCGTAATGACGGCGGGGACGAAGACGGCCAGGGCCACGACGGCGAGGTAGGCGGACGCGCCGACTCCAAGCGTTGCGCCGGACGGGGCTGCAAGTACGACGGCTGTGGTGAGAGCTGCAACGGCCACGGAATATCCGGCGAGGCGTATCCGGATCGCCGACCACGTACCGGGGCGCCACCCGGAGCGTGCGATGCTCACGTCGCCACTCTCACACGCCGGGTGCCGCCCAGCGACTCGAGCTTTCTACGCAGGGCAAGGATGGCAGCTCCGGCACCGTGGTCGGCGGTCACGGTGGCGGTGGGAACGCCGCCACGCTCGAGCGTCTGGCGCTCCGCTTCGAGTTGAGCCAGCAGGATCTGCTTCGCAGCCTCGTCCAACGCGTCCTCGCTCTCCGGCAACAGGTCGGTCGTGTCTACGATGAGGCCGACCGTGGTGTGGCCGACCCGACGATGATGCAGCAACTCGGGCACGAACGTCTGCGACCTCAGGCTCGTGACGCCGACGACCAGGGCATCGGCGGGGACCGTGGCGCGGGTGCGACGATATCTGCGGCGGGTGGGGTCTTCGGCCGCACCGCCAACGGCCAGGAGTTCATCGAGTACCATGAGCCGTGCGCGCCGTCCTCCCCGCGGCGGCAACCAGGCCGTGGTCCGGCCGCGCGCCAGGAGGCCAACCCGATCCTGCGCCCTCAGATGCATGGACGCCACGGCCCATGCGGCGCGCGCCGCCCTCCCCAGCGCATCGGTTCGCTGGACGTCGCTGAACATCGCGTCCAGGAGAATCACGACCGTACCCGTTCGCTCGGGATGATTGACCCGGACCCAGGGGATACCGAGCCGGGCGGACGTCCCCCATGACAGGTCGCGAAGCCGATCACCCGGGCGGTACGGGCGCATCTCGGCGAAGTCGGACCCGTGGCCGCGTAGTCGAGCCGTGTGCATGCCGGCAATGGCACGCGGTTCTCCGGGCTTGAGCAGTCGGCTCAGCCGAAGCTCGGTCGGTAGGACGCGGATCGTCGGCCCGGGGGCGAGCTTCGCCTCGGTGGTGATGAGGCTACCCGTTCGCCGCGCTCTGACCCAGAGCGCTCCTGCGTCATGCACTCCCCACGCCCGCGCGTTGAGGGAGAACGGGAGGGTAGCCGGTCCGGAGCCGCGGGGGAGCGCCCAGCCCAAGACAGGACTCGGGTCGACCGGCTCCATGCCTCGACCGCCGGCCAACATCACGTCCACCTCCGCCTCACCGCTCCAGTTCAAGTCGATGACACCGTTGATCTCATCTCCTTCCGTCGCGCGATCGGTGCGGAGCGTCACCTGGCCCCGGAGGCCCAGAGGCCGTCGGTCCCGAAGTCCCATGGCCAGCAGCGCGATGAAGGGCGCGCCGAGGGCCACCAGTTCGTGCCGCTGGGTGACCATGGCGAGGACTACCGCGCCGAGTCCGGCCACCAGGTAGGCCGGCAGGCGCGGGTCAGGGCGAAGGGTGCCGTACGACGTGCTGCTCGAGCTCTTCACTGAACCGACGGTACTGGCACGGAATCCACGGCACGTCGGACCACTACTTCCGGATCCACGCGGCGCGCCCAGGCGTCGTCGCTGAGAACGACCCGGTGGGCGAGGGCCGGGATAGCCATGGCGCGGAGGTCGTCGGGCCCGACGTGGTCCCGACCATCCAGGAGGGCGGCGGCACGTGCGAGCTTCACCAGGGCCAGCGTGCCCCGAGGGCTCGACCCCACGGCCAACTGGCCTTCGGACCGGGTGGCGCGGACGATGGCGACGCAGTAGGCGCGGAGGCGTTCGTCCACATGCACGTACTCGAGGGATCGCTGGAGGGCGGCGAACGTCACTGCATCGCAGACGGCGCTGAGCGTGACTTCGTCCACGCGTCGCTCGATGCGGCCCGAGAGGAGCGCCACCTCGTCCTCCTCGGCGGGGTATCCCATGGTGGTGCGGAGGAGGAACCGGTCGAGCTGTGCTTCGGGCAGCGGGTACGTTCCCTCCGACTCGATGGGGTTCTGCGTCGCAATGACGAGAAAGGGGCGCGGAAGCGGATGCGTCACGCCGTCGGCGGTCACCTGATGCTCCTGCATGGCCTCGAGGAGTGCCGCCTGGGTCTTGGCCGGGGCGCGATTGACCTCGTCGGCCAGGAGGAGGTTCGTGAAGACCGGCCCGGGCCGGAACTCCGGCGTATGGGTCGCCAGGTCGAGGACGAGTGCGCCGGTGATGTCCGCGGGGAGGACGTCCGGCGTGAACTGGACCCGGGAGAAGTCGAGGCCGGCCGCAGCCGCCAACGAGCGGGCCGTCAACGTCTTCGCCACGCCCGGAACGTCATCGAGGAGCACGTGTCCGTCGGCGATGAGTCCGGCGAGGATTCGTCGGATGACGTCCCGCTTGCCCACCACGGCCCTGCAGACCTCGTCCACGATGCGGTCGGTGAGCTTGGATGCCTCGTCGAGAGGGAGGGCGGAGGCGTCGGCCACCACCGAAGCGCCGTGGCCGGTCGCGCGCGTCGGGTGCCGGCGATCGGGGTGTGCGGGAGGGGTCGTCATGGGTGGCGCCGATGTCGAGGGGAAGCTGCAGGGGGCGGCGGTGGCGTGGTTCGGGCGGCCGTATCGGTGGAGATCCTGTCGAGCTCTGCCAGGAGGTCTACGACGACGGCCGCGACCTCCCAAGGGTTGGGCCGTACTGTGGCGATCCAGTAGGGGCGAGGAAGGGGTTCGGCGGTGAGAATGGACCACGCTCGCTCGGACAGGCGGTGCCGGGCGGCCTCGTGAGGGGCTTCGCCATCGGCGCTCACTGCCGTGGCGATGAGAGGCTGCAGCGTGCGCAGCACCTCGGGAGGAAGAGGTGGAGCGGCCTCCAGACGTTGCCGCCGTCCGCCCAGCTTTGCCCGTATCCCCTCGATCTCGTCGGTGCCATGACGCCTTCTTTCAGACCGGCGCTCGCCACCGAACGGGGATAGCCACTTGAAGGGCGAGATCCATCCCGTTGGAGGCACGTTGGAGGAGAGCGCGAAGACGCACGCGCCAGCGGCCAGGGTGACCAGGACGAGTTCGGTGATTGGCAGGACGTACCCCGGCGCGATGGCCAGGAGCAGCCCTCCGAGGAAGAGTGTCGCTGACGCCATTTCCGTGGGGCGAAGCGTATCCGAGGTCACGTGGCCCCCCTCGTCTCGAGCTCACGCAAGCTGCTCTCCAGGGCGCGGCGGGCATCGGCCCGGTGGCCATCCGTCACTGGTCGATGGCCGAACTCCGACATGACGTAGAGGTTGGCGAGGCGTTGGAGGGGCTCGAGCCGTACATCGAGTCCGCCCAGAATCCGGTGGAGATGTTCGTGGGGGGCCTCGTGCGGCCTGCGCGCGGCGCCGGCCGAGGCGAGGGCGTGGAGGAGGCGACGGTACGCTGCCGAGATCTGATCCCCGGCGGTGCCCACGTCCCAGACCAACGGGTCCAGAGATTCCTCGACTGCAGCGACCGACACGCTACCGTCGGGTGCTTCCAGGGAGAATGTCCACGTGGGCGTACGAGGCGCGATCCGACGCATGAAGGCGCGGTAGGCGACCACAGCCAGCATGGCCAGAATCAGGAAGGGGAGGAGGGAGCGGCCGATGCGCGAGAAGAGCCCCGGAGCTGCCGACTCCGCGGTGGCGGCCACACCGGGAACGATCTGAGGCGCCCGCCCTCCCTCGAGGCGCGACCCGCGAATGGGCGACGTCCCGCCTCGTGATCGTGAGCTGGCGGTGGACGCGGAGCTTCCCTCCCCGAAGTCGATCCAACCCGAGGGAACTACCGGCCCACCGGTGCGGGTGGCCACCGACACGGGACTCGGTGGCCGCGTCGAGACGGCGATGACGGCCAGGAGCCCCATGATGATGGCCGTGGTCCGGACGGTGATGACCGGGGCCTCGGCCGCTCGCCCTCCGCGCGACGCGTGTCGATGTCGGGCCAGGAGGACCCGGAGGGCTCCGAAGGCGATGGCCACACCCAGTATGCGCACCGCCAGCGTCCAACGGTCGGAGAGGTCCAGGATCGGAGGCAGCGTATCGGGGCCGCTCGTCACCAGCGTCACCATGAGTCCGGCTCCGACGGCCAGGAGGACGCCGCCCAACATGTCGACTCTTGTCACAGCTGTGGTCCTATCGGATTACCGGGTTCCCTTCGCAGACCGCACATCGATCCCCGCCGGTAGCTACGGGGTGGCGCGGCCGAACTTACGCCGGCCCGCTACATCACCGGCCGCTGAGGCCTGACGATGAACAGCCCTTCGTTTATGCTCGACACCACCACCATACCGCTGTCGAAGAACGGCCACGCTGTCCACGCCCCACCGCCGAACCCGGGCGGATTCTCACCGTAGGGCGTGGTATCGAACCAGCCGATCTCCTGCGGGCTCTCCGGGTCTGTGATATCGAGCACGCGGAAGCCGGCTTGGTAGTTGGCCAGATAGGCCCGGTTGCCGGCGATATAGAGATTGTGGTCGGTGGCCGCATCCGGGCCGAGATGCGTGGCGACGAGGATCGGATCGTCGAGCTCGGAAACGTCGTAGATGAGCGTGCGGGTCCGGTCGGTGGTCCCCACGATCTCGTCCAGCTCATCGTTCACGTAGAGGTACCGGTGATCCTCGGTCAGCCATCCCTGGTGGACGTATGCCGTACCCGGGTGGCTGGCCGTGGAGATGGGCCGAGGCGCGGACTTGTCGGTCACGTCCACGATCCGCATGGCGGTCTCGTTGGCGGCGAAGCAGATCTGCCGCCCCTGGTAGTTCTCGTCGGGACCACGGTAAACGGTGCACTGGGCGTCGTGGGTCCGGCCGGTCCAGATGAGCCCTTCCGAGTCGGTGTAGCAGCCGGCGAAAGCGGGCTGAAGCGGGTCGCGGATGTCGATCATGTGGAGCCCGCCACCACATGATTGACCACCGGTGTTCGTGCCGACGGTGTACGCGAACCCCGACTCGGTGTCGATGACGAGGTTGTGCACGCTGGCCACCCGACCGTAGCGGGCATCGGGCTCGAACGTGGCCGGTGCGCCCACCGCACCGCGGAGGCGCGTGAGATCGAAGATCAGGAGACCGTGATCTCCTGCCCCGTCACCGGTCATGAACGCGTGGTCACTATACACCTTGATGTCACGAGCTCCGGACGGGTTGGCGGGCATGAGGCCCACGAGACGAGGGACCCCTGGCTCGGTGATGTCGACGAACGCCAGCCCCGCCGTCCGGCCGACGAGTACGTACTCACGCCCGGTGTCGGGGTCGCTCCACCCCCAGATGTCGCTGACCCGCTCCCCGGGGTCGGCGCCAAGAGCCGCGAGCGGAAGGAAGGAAACGAGGTCCACGCCTTCGCACGAGAAGCCGGCGGCCTCGCCCTCGGCGCACGATACAGGCTCGGCGCCCGCCACCGCACGGAGAGACTCACCGGCCTGGAGCCAGACTGGACCGCCATCGCCTGCGAGATCGAAGACGGCTGCGCGCCCGTCGGCGCCCCAGGCGTTGGGGGCCCCAACCACGGCGATCACGCCGCCGACGGCCACCGCGCTCCCGAAGGCGGCTTGGTCGAGGCCGTCGGGCGTCAAGGTGCGGGCGAGGGTCCACGCCGACGCGTCCTGCTGGTAGACGTAGGCGCGCCCGCGGGCGCCGTCGGCTCCGGGTGCGCCTACGAGGAGCCGGTCCCCCGAAACGGCGAGGGCCGCCCCGAAGGCTGTGGGGGTGCTTCCAGCGTTGTCGGGAGGAGCGAGTTCCTCGGTGCGCGACCAGCTTCCATCCGACCCAGCGGTCAGCCGGACGACTCGATCCCGGCCAGGGGCGGATGCGAAAGCCTCTCGTCTGGAATCGGAGAGCGCCACCGCGGCTCCGAGCAGGCCCGCGGCTTCTGTCGAATCGGACACCACCGTTTCGAGTCGGGACCACTCGCCACCCGTGGTTTCGAAAATGTGAACCGCGCCGCCTGTACCCTGCCGTGGCGCCCCGACGACCAGGAGCCCCTCCCGGATAGCAAGCGAGCCGATCGGGCCGCCTCCGTCCGGGTTCGCCTTCAGCGCAGTCTCGAGCTCCCACCTGTCTCCCTCCTCACGAAGCACATGCACCGTGCCCTCTGGGAGCGAGCCACCGGCAACGGCGAGGAGGGCTCCTTCGGGCGAGAGAGCGAGCGTCCGCGGCGGCGGACCCATGATCGCCATGAGAGTGGGCATGTCGAGCCCGCTGGCTGGCAGCCCCTCCACGTCGCTGGCCTCCGTCGGGTCCATCGGCACGCGGCGTTGCGGCAGCCATCGGTCGCCGTCGCGCCTATATAGGTGCCCCGCATCACGTCCCTCTGGATCACCGCTCGCCAGGACAACGAGGTCCCCGCCCGAAGTGAGCGCCTCGACGAGTCCCTCTCCGGGGAAGGCGCCGGGTAGCTTCGGCAGGCCGGCCACGCGGGTCCAGCTTCCGTCGGCTTCGCGGCGAAACACCATGGCCGCCGCTGGTCCCACCGCAGAGCCAGGCTTGAGCACGAACACGTCTCCATCGGGTGTCACCGTTGCAGCGGCGCCGAAGCGGTCCTGGGCATGGAGCGGGGGTGCAACGGCCATCAGCCCGACGATGGCGAGGACGGGGAGGAAGGCGAGCCGCAGGGAGGGCGTGGATGAGGTAGGCACGATCTGTGGGGCGGGGTGGAGGGGCGACGAGGACGGGGCGAAGATGGGCGGCCAGCTCCGAGACGGCCAGCGCGAAAGCCCGGTCGATCTGCGGTGTCCTCACGTCGTGGACACTACCGTGGCCTCCTTCTACCTGGCACAGGGTCTCCAGGTAGCGGATCTCGGCTTTGGAACTTCATCCACGTCGCCGTCCGTCGTCGGCGACGAGCTCATCACACCTCCGTGGTGGGGCGGGGAATGTCGGGTTCGGCCGCCGGCCGCGTGCCGGCCACACGTACTATCTCGTATGCTGCGGCCCCCAAGACCGCCCCGATGAAGGGTGCCGTCCAATAGACCCAGTGGTCGGTCCAGGTACCCGTGACCAATGCGGGCCCAAGAGAGCGGGCCGGATTCATGGATCCACCCGAGAAGGGGCCACCGGCCAAGGCACCCATGCTCACCGCCATCCCGATGGCTACCCCGGCGAACCCCGGGACTGAGCGGTCGTCCGTGGCCACCGACGCGATGACGAACATGAGCGAGAAGGTGATGATGACCTCTATGGTCCATGCCAGGGCCAAGCCGTTGGACGGCACGGTGGTACCGATGGCCGGGTCCAGACCGACGAGGACGTGCAGCAACGCGGCGGCCGCAGTCGCTCCTACGCATTGGGCACTGATGTAGGCGGGGACGTCCGACAGCGGAAACTTGCCAGCGGACCAGAAGGCCACCGTCACGGCGGGATTGAGGTGGGCGCCGGTCAGGTGCCCGATCGCGTACACCATCGAAGCCACCACGAAGCCGAACGCCAGCGCGACCCCAGGCAGGCCGATGCCGCTGCCCAGGAGGTCGCCGGCGATGGCTCCGACGCCAACGAAGACGAGCATGAAGGTGGCGATGGCTTCGGCCAGGCTGCGGCGCGCGAGGTCGGACATCAGGCGTGGACCCTGCAGATGGGCTCAATACGACGCATGCACGTCAGGCGGAGTTCTTGGATTCTGCCGAAAGCACGCCTCATGTGTCTATCGAGGAATGTTGACGAGTTGTTGGGATCTAGCGAGCCATCGGTCCCACGACAATGATCCCTGGCAGGCCCACGGGTGGGCACGTAGCATTGAGCGTTGCAGGAAGGACTCACCCGGCCTGAACTCATGAATCGTCGCCACGGACTGACCCGCGTGACCGCGCCCACGAGGCGGACCGTGGCTCCTTCGCGTCTCCGGCAGGGCGTGCTGACAGCTCTCTTTTTGGCACTGTCGGCTTCTGCGTGTGAGCGGACGGATCGGTCCGTTGATGGTGTGCCGGTGTCGGGCGATCAAGGGTCGGCCACCGACCCGTCCACCGAAGTGCTGGCCGTCCTGGACCGCTACCTGCGCGCCGTGGAGTCGAGGGACAGCGCCACGATCCGAAGCTTGTACGTCGGGGATGGGCGGTTCGTCTGGATCGAGGACGGGATGGTCCGATACCGCTCAGCCGACGACGTGCTGGAGGGGCTGACCGCCTTTCCCGTCGAGATGCCGATGCGGACGACACTCACCAACCCCGTCGTCGTCCGGGTAGGGGACAACGGCGCTCACGCCCACACCGAATTCACCACTTCCATAGGGGAGGGAGGGAGCGGCTTTTCGTTCGGGGGTGTCATGTCCTTCTTCCTGGAGAGCGGTCCGGAGGGTTGGCGCATCGTCGGGGGCCACGTCTCATCGCCCAGGGCCCGCTGAACTGCGGGCACACCGCTAGATGGATCTCGCCATCTCCTCCAGCGAGGCTCCCTGCTTCCGGATTCGGTAGCCGAGGAAGAGGACGCCTGCGGCGAGGACGTGGACGACGATCCCCGCCACCGTAGACCACCCGTAGAGGAAGAACCCCCCCCCGCCGAGTACCACTCCAGCTGCGGTCAGTCCGATGGTCCACGTCCGGACCATTTTCCTCACCTCCTCGGGGCTGCGACCGGCGACCGCCTCGACGGTCTGCTTTTCAGCCCACGAAGCGTCTTTCCCGAGTTGTGCCTTGGCCTTCTTCTTCTTGAGGTGGGCAGGGGCCTTACCGGGTCGAAAGCCCTTCACCTGAGGTCGGTGTCCGCCGCGCTTCTTTGCCGCCATGGATTCGCTGCCTTCGGTGGTTCAGTCCAGTGATGATGCCTCAAGATGCGTGTACCCGCGGTGGCGCGCATGGTGCGGACTCACGCTCTACATCTTCCCGAGCAACACCAGCACGATGTCGATGAGAATGAGCAGGACGATTGCGATCTCCAGGTACTCTGCCCGAGCCGACGTCGCCTCGTCGTTGAGGGCGGAGTAGGCGTCGCGGACGAGCTCCAGGCTTCGGTGGATACCAGCGCTCCATGAGGGAACGCGGTGCTGCTCCAGAGCGGACTCGTAGACCCTGGCCAGGTAGACATCGTCGGTGACGACAAGGGCGTTGTCGATTCGCTCCGACACAGATGCGATCTCGGCGTGCAGGGCGTAGAGCGAGCGAGCAAGCGCCGCGTAGCGACGGCGAGCCATGGGACCCATACCTCTGCGGGTACGCCCGATTCGGTCGTGGAGGGCGATGAGCTCCTGTGCCAGCAACTGATCGTAGTAGCGGAGCTCGAGGAGTTGAGCGTGGGCCATGCCCAGTACGTCGGCCACGTCGGGCTCCGAGTCGGGTTCGACGATGAACGAACGGGTCGCCCCTATCACCACCAGATCATCGTGGTAGTACGTCATGGCCCGGCCCAGGACGTTGGCGCGGGCCGTTCGTGAAAGCGCCTCGCCTTCTCCGGTGATGAGGGGGACGAGGTCGATGCGCTCCAGGACCTCCTCCGACCGGAGCCAGGGCTCGAAGCCGCGCGCGCTCACGAATGTGTGGTCGATCTCGATGCCCGAGGACGTGGGCTTCGTGAGGGCGGGCTCGAGTACATCCACCAACCGACTCAGCTCACCCCGCCAGGGCTCCTCCGCATGGAAGAGCACCTCCAGCTCGTCTACACGGTTGACGAGAGATTCGAAGTCGCCGTCACCGAAGTCCATCGAGTACGAGAGGCGGATGGCACCGAACTCGAAGAAGCGGGCGCTTGCCCTCACCTCGACGTGCTCGCCTCCCACCGGGAGATCGGCCGCGGCGAGATCGATATCGACCGGTGGCTCGGAATAGGCGATGGATCGGTGCCGGGCCCTGGCCAGTCGAAGCCGGGTCGGTACCTTCCCGAGCGTTGGACCAACCGCGTCCAGATCGATGGCGTAGGCGACGTCGTATAGCCGTGTGATGGCTACAGATCCTCCGACGATCCGGTGCGCCGCCGGGGTCTTCATCCTGTATTCCTGCCCTCGAGGTGAGTGTGGCGGCGACTGTCAGCCTATGGGATCCGCCCCCATCGCGGCCAAACCCGCCCGGACCACCTGGGCGTCCTCGGTGCCGCGCGCGCCGCTGGCTGCCATGGCCCCGATGATCTCACCGTTCATCATGATGGGCAGCCCGCCGTCGAATCCGATGGCGCCGGGGATGGTGTCCATGGTACCGGCCGCCAGGCCGCGTCCATAGTCGCCGGACGGCCCCTGGATGGTGAGCACCGTGAAGCACTTCATGGACGCGATCTCGTGGGTCCGATGAGATGCTCCGTCCATGCGACGCAGGTAGACCGGTACGCCCTCGGCGTCCGTGATCAGGATGGTGAGGTTCCAGCCGTTCGCTCTGGCTTCCGCCTCGGCGGCGTCCATGGCGGTCTCGGCCATCTCGAAGGTGAGTTGGGCTTCGGCGATAGCGGGCGCCATGCCGCCGAAGGCGAGAAGAGCGAGGGCCAGGAGCACCCGGAAGCCGAAGTGGCTCGAATCGATTCGCATGATGGATATGGTGGGAGGGGCGGGAAGGGGAGGCAGGAAAATAGTCGTTGTGAGCCAGCAAGCGGAGTGCCCTGGGCATCCACACGCTTCATCCCTTATGATCTCCCCCTTCTCACCCAGGAGGTCATCCGTATGAGCCGTGGGCACCCAGTCGTTGCTTTTGCCGCGATACTCTCGTTGGCCGCATTGGGAACTGCGGCCCTTGCCTCGACTGCGGCGGCCCAGGCCGGGTCCGCGAGTTCGACGGTCGTCGGCGCCGCCGAAGTTGTCTCCGACGCCGAATGGCGGTCCCATGGCCGCGACCTGGCCGAACGGCGTTACAGCCCACTGGATCAGATCACTCGGGACAATGTGGGCAGCCTCACCGTGGCATGGACGTACGACATCCCGCGCCGAGGGGCCCGCCTGGAGGCGACGCCGCTCGTCGCCGACGGGGTCATGTACGCCACAGGGCCCATGAGCACCGTGTTCGCACTGGATGCGCGAACGGGAGAGGAGCTCTGGTACTGGGATCCGGGAATCCCAGACGAGGAGCAGGGCGGACCGTCGGCTTGCTGCGGCGACGTGAACCGCGGTCTGGCCATGCACGACGACAGGCTCTTCGTCGGACTCCTCGATGGCCGACTCGTAGCGCTCGACAAGGCCAGTGGGCATGTGGAGTGGGCGGTCCAGACGACGCCCGCGGGTCAGGACTACAGCATCACCGGGGCGCCCCGGGTGTTCGGCGACAAGGTCGTCATCGGCAATGCAGGCGCCGAGTACGGCGTCCGAGGGTATGTGACGGCGTTCGCAGTAGACGACGGCGAGCAGTTGTGGCGGACGTACACGGTCCCAGGGAATCCAGCCGACGGCTTCGAAAGCGAGGCGATGAGGGCCGCGGCCGACACGTGGACCGGCGAGTGGTGGAAGATCGGTGCCGGCGGCACGGTCTGGGACGCCATGGCCTATGACGCCGAACTGGATCTGCTCTACATCGGCACGGGTAACGGCTCACCCTGGAGTCGTGACCACCGGAGCCCCGGGGGCGGCGACAATCTCTACCTGTCGTCTATCCTGGCGCTGGACGGCGAGACGGGTGAGTACCAGTGGCACTACCAGACCACGCCTGGCGATGACTGGGACTACACGGCGACTCAACCGCTCATGCTGCTCGACCTCGAGATCGGGGGACAGGAGCGGAAGGTGATCGTCCAGGCGCCGAAGAACGGGTTCTTCTACGTCATCGATCGTGTCACCGGTGAGTTCATCTCGGGACAGGCCTTTGCCGACGACGTGTCGTGGGCCACGCATGTCGATGAGAGCGGCCGGCCCGTAGAGACGCCTCAGGCACGGTATGGCGTGTCGGGGACGGACACGGGAGCCTACCTCTCTCCCGGGCCCACCGGGGCCCACAACTGGCCGCCCATGTCGTGGAATCCGGAGACGGGTTTCGTCTACCTGCCGGCGAAGAACAACAACTTCTTCTACGCCATGACCGAGACCCTGGAGTATCAGCAGGGTCAATGGAACACGGGAACCATATTCCGGGGTGGGGAGCGACCGGAGCGCCCCGAGGTCCAGGGCCCGACGACGATGCTGGTGGCCTGGGATCCGGTGGAGCGCCGTGAGGTCTGGAGGATGCCGACCCAGGGAGAGAACGGCGGCACCCTGTCCACCGCCGGCGCTCTGGTCTTTTTCGGCACCGGCGATCGGCTCGTCGCCTTCGATGCATGGACCGGTGTCGAGCTGTGGGCGGCGACGGTGGGGCGGGGGACCGCCTCGCCCATCTCGTATGCCATCGACGGGGTCCAGTACGTGACGATCCTGGGCGGACGAGCGGTTTCGGGTGACCGGCCGGAGGTGGATGCACCGACGGTGTGGACGTTCGTGTTGGGCGGAGGGCGGTAGCGATCGGATAGCCGTTCGGGAACGGCCCACGTCATCAATGGGAATCTCGAATCCGGGTCCCGGCCTAGGGCCGATCCTCGCCGATGACCTCGTGGAGGTAGGCTCGCGCTCGGGTCCACTCCCGCTCGACCGTCCGGGCCGAAACGCCGAGGGCCTCTGCCGTATCGGGTACCGTCATACCGCCGAAGAATCGGCACTCCACGACCTGGCCCATTCGTGGGTCGTGGCGTTCGAGCCTCTGGAGGGCTTCCTCGATTCCGAGCATACGCATGACCTCGGCATCGACCGCGGCGGAGTCGTCGCGAAGAGGAACCCGTGTTCGCCCACCGCCTCGCTTGGCCGCCGAGCGGCGGCGCGCGTAATCGATGAGGATACGCCGCATCGCCTTGGAGCAGAACGCCAGGAACGATGCCCGACCGTCCCACACCCCTCCTTCGACGTGCGCGAGCTTGAGGTATGCCTCGTGGACCAAGGCCGTCGTGTTCAGGGTGTCGCCACTGGCCCGGGCTAGGTGGCGATGAGCGATCCGCCGGAGGTCGTCGTAGACGAGCTCCACGAGTTGGTCGAACGCCCTGCCATCGCCCTCGCTCCATCTCCGGGCGAGGCGTGTGATTTCGCCCTTGTCGGTGTCCGGCACGACCCTCCTCGGTTCGACTCGCTGCTCAGGGCAAAAATGGTTAACTCGGAGAACACCTGTCACCCCTTGTACCGTTGCTGCTCAAGGCACCCGGCATCCTACGGATCACGACATGAATGAGCGAGTGGACCATCCCGCCGACGCCTACGGCGACGACCGTTGGCAGCAGGTGGACCGCCTCTTCGACGAGGCGCTCGATGTGCCATCGCCTCATCGGGATCGGTTCCTCGTCCAGCGGTGTGGAGATGATAAGGAGCTCCTCCGCCGGGTTCGCCACCTCGTCTCGGTGGCCAGTGACGAGGAGGCCCAGCTCGACGCACCGGGTGGGGATCTGGTGAGGGCCGCTCTGGAGATGGAAGGAGAACACGACCGCGGGAGGATCGCTGCCGGTGACGTCATCGGGCGCTTTCGCGTGGTAGGCGAGCTCGGTCGCGGGGGCATGGCGACGGTGTTCGACGCCGAACGTGCCGACGGCGCCTTCGAGCAGAGGGTGGCCATCAAGGTCCTCCGGCGCGGCCTGGACACCGACGAGATCGTCGGCCGGTTCGTGGCCGAGCGCCAGATCCTCTCGGGACTGGAACATCCGAATATCGCTCGGCTCATCGACGGCGGGGCGACCGACGACGGACGCCCGTACCTGGTCATGGAGCGGGTTTCCGGCCGACCCCTCACCGAGTGGGCAGAGGCTCGTGCACTACCGGTGGCCGAACGGCTCCAGCTCTTCTGTCAGGTCGCCGACGCGGTGCAGTTCGCCCACCAGCGGCTCATCGTTCACCGTGACCTCAAGCCATCGAACGTTCTGGTGGACGAGAGTGGCGCCGCGAAGCTGCTCGACTTCGGGATCGCCAAGCTCCTCGACAGCTCCGACCCCTCGGCGTCCGACGGCCTGACCCGAACGGGGGTGCGTCCGCTGACGCCCGCCTACGCCAGCCCCGAGCAGGTGCGTGGGGACCATGTGACGACGGCGTCGGACGTGTACCAGTTGGGGGCGGTGCTCTACGAGCTGCTGAGCGGTCATCGACCCTTCGAGGCGCGTGGTCCGGAGTTGGAGGCAGCCATCACGACCGGACGACTCAGGCGCCCCAGTGAGGCGGGCGAGGGAACGCTCCGGGCCGATCTGCGCGGTGACCTCGACGCCATCGTCATGAAGGCGCTTCGCGTCGAGCCCGAGCGTCGATACGTCTCTGTGGCCGATCTCGCGGCCGACGTGAGACGATACCTCGCGAGTGAGCCGGTCAGAGCGCGACCCGACACCCTCTCGTACCGCTTGAGGCGGTTCGTCCGACGGCGCCCTGAGATCGCCGCGGCGTTCGGCCTCATATCCATGTTGTTGGTCGGCTACGTGTGGACTCTGGCCCGCCACGCTGACCGTCTGGAGACGGAGCGAGACCGCGCGCAGCTCGAGTCTGCCAAGGCGCAGCAGGTTTCGGGCTTCCTCATCGATCTCTTCGAGGCGAATGACCCGGACGCCGCGGAGGGGCAGGAGCTCACGGCCTTCCAGCTCCTGGAGCGAGCGGAGGTGCGTGCCGAACTCCTGGGTGATCAGCCCGAGATCCAGGCATCGATGCTCGGAGTGATTGGGCAGATGTACATGGCGCTGGGTCACTTCGATCGGGCCGAGCCCGTCCTGGAGCAGGCACTGGTTCTACAACGGTCGAACGATGCGGCGTCACAGATCGAGGTGGCGAACGCACTCGGGGAGCTGGGCGACATTCTGCAGCGGACCGGCCGGTACCAGGAGGCGGATTCCCTGCTGGTCGCCGCCATCGAACTGGCCCGTGAGATCGATGACACCTACGTGGAAGGCAGCAGCCTCAATGCATACGGCCACAGTCTGCTTGGCCAGGGTGCGTACGATCAGGCGGAGGAGGCCTTCCGGGCATCACTGGAGATCCGCCGGGAGTCTCTCGGTACCCACCGATGGACGGCGCATACCTTACAGGGCCTTGCCATCGCGCTCGAAGAAACGGAGCGGTTCGAGGCCGCCGAATCGACGTATGTCGAGGCGCTGGAGATGATGAGCGGTATCGACCCCGAGCACACCCAGGTGGCGTCCACCCTGGCGTCGCTCGGGCGTATGTTCGCCACCCAAGGGCGACTGGAGGAGGCGGATTCCGTCTTGCGCGCATCGCTCCAACTCCTGGAGTCCCGCGTGGGATCCTCGCACGAGCGATTGGCACTGACACTGAACGAGCTCGGTGTCGTCTCCGTCCGGCGGGGTGACCTCCCGCAGGCCGAGCAGAACTTTCGGAGGTCCCTGGAGATCCATGAACGCGCTCGGGGCCCGACACATCCCGAGGTGGCCGTCGCGCTGAACAACATCTCGTACACACTCGTCGAACAGGGGCGATTGGCGGATGCGCTCCCCCTCAGGCGACGTGTCCTAGAGATCGCGCGCGGGAGCATCGGGGAGGACCACGACAATACAGGATGGTACGCCTTCAACCTCGGGGATCTCCTGGAGCGCCTGGGGAACGAGGCAGAAGCCGAGGTCCACTACCGCGAGGCGTTGGCGATCCTGCGGCAGACCCTACCGGACGGACACTTCCGGACGACGACGCCCATGGTGGCGTTGGGTGACCTCCTCACTCGTACGGGCAGGGCCGGGGAGGGGGCTCAGCTCCTCCGCGAAGCGCTCGAGGACCGCATCGCCATCGACGCCGCACCGGCTGCGGTGGCGGACGTGGAGAGCATGCTCGGGGCGGCGCTGGCCCAGTTGGGCCA
>JABDLS010000084.1 GCA_013002885.1 Gemmatimonadota bacterium
CACGCAGTCAGCTCGAGGTCAAGCTGTCCTACGGCTGGGCGCCCGACCCCGACGCCCCGGCCGACGTGACCGACTGGGTGAGCGGCCTGGGGGATGCAGTCGTGGGCGTCAAGCACGCTCTCTATCACGACAGCGAAGCGGGTAGGATCTTCTCCCTCGTGGGAGAGGTCATTCTTCCCACGGGGGACGAAGCACGCGGCTTCGGGGCGCCGGGAACCGCCCTCGAGGGCTTCGCCACCCTCGGGCATCTCCTCCCGTCGGACGCCTTCCTTCAGGCCCAGGCCGGGGTGGAGGTTCCCCTGTACGACGCGGGCTCCGAGGAGGCCTTCGGTCGCGTCTCGCTCGGGCGGACCTACACCGAAGGCGACTGGGGCAGAAGCTGGTCGCCGATGGTCGAGTTCCAGGCTAAACGTGAGCTTGAGACCGGGGCGGAGACGGTCGTCGACTTGATCCCGCAGATCCAGCTATCACTCAATACTCGGCAGCATGTTCTCGCGAACGTCGGCGTCCTGATTCCCACCACGGAACGCGACGGTCGATCCGTTCGGCTCCTGGCGTACGTGCTGCTGGACTGGTTCGACGGCGGCTTCTTCGAGGGATGGTGATCCATGCGTGAGCGAGCGCTCGTCTTCCCGCTGATCGGTCTGGTCCTCCTGGTCACGGCGTCACGTCTCGACATCGCGACGGACGAGCAGCCGTTTCTGACGGCGGACCGGTGCATCGCCTGCCACAAGGGTGTGACGACCTCCACTGGGACGGACGTGTCCATCGGGCTCGATTGGCGTGCCTCGATGATGGCCAACAGCGCCAGGGATCCCTACTGGCACGCGGCAGTGCGACGGGAGGTGATGGATCATCCCAACGAGGCCGCGGCCATCGAGAACGAATGCAGCCGGTGCCACATGCCGATGGCCAACGAGGTCGAGAAGCGTTCGGGGCGAACCATGTCGGTGTTCGCGAACGTGCCACACGCAGCTGATCCAAGCCCGACCGCCCCATTGGCCGTGGATGGGGTCTCGTGCGCAGCGTGTCACCAGATCCAGCAGGAGGGCCTCGGGGACGAACAGAGCTTCGTTGGAGGCTTCCAGATCGCGTCTGAGGGGCCTCCGGCAGGACGATCGATCTTCGGTCCCTTCGAACCCGACGAGGGTGGGGTCGGGATCATGCGCTCGGCGACCGGTTACCGCCCCGTCGAGGGACGTCACGTGCAGACGTCGGAGCTGTGCGCTACGTGTCACACGCTCCTGACGCACGCCATCGGCGCGGATGGCGCGGAAGGAGAGGAGTTCCCCGAGCAGGTGCCCTATCAGGAGTGGCAAGCCAGCGCATACGCCCGGGAGGAGCAGAGCTGCCAGAGCTGCCACATGCCCACGGTGGACGAGCATGTGCCCGTGACCTCGGTCCTCGGGCAACCTCGAGAGGGGGTCTCCCGACACGTCTTCCGCGGTGGGAACTTCTTCATGCTCGAGATGCTCGGCCGCTATCGCGACGAGCTCGGCGTGACCGCCCTGCCCCAGGAGCTTCAGTTGGCTGTCGCCCGCACCAAGGAGCACCTGCGGACTTCGACCGCTCTCATCGAGATCGTCCCACAGAACATCGACGCGGGTACGCTGGCCTTCGACGTAGGAGTGCGGAACCTCGCGGGTCACAAGTTCCCGACCGCGTATCCGTCACGCCGTGCCTGGCTGCATGTCGTAGTCCGAGATGCGCAGGGCGAGACGGTATTCGAGTCCGGAGGGTTCCGAGCCGACGGTGGCATCGTGGGCAACGACAACGACCGCGATGCGACGAGCTACGAGCCTCACTACGAGCGGATCGACTCTCCAGAGCAGGTCCAGATCTACGAAGCCATCATGGTGGACGGTGAAAACGCCGTCACGACCGGGCTGTTGCAGGCGGAACGATGGATCAAGGACAACCGCCTGACCCCGCGAGGATTCGAGCCCGGAACGGCCGAGGCCCGGATCGCCGTGAGGGGGCAGGCCGCGACGGACCCGACGTTCGAGTCTGGAGTCGACCGTGTGCGTTACGAGGTTGCCGTATCCGGTGAGGCTCCGTACTCCGTGAGCGCGGCGCTGTGGTTCCAACCCATCGCCTATCGGTGGGCGTTGAACCTGGCTGAATACGAGGCGTTCGAAACCGACCGCTTCGTGAGGTACTACCGCGAGATGTCATCGGCTTCGGCCATGCCACTCGTCCGGGCAGAGATACAGGTCCGTTGAGCGAGAGCAGAGTCGAGCCATGGCGCCGATGGGCGCTCTGGATCGTGCTGATCGGTATGACCGGCACCGCCATCGAACTCGCACTCCTAGGCCATACCGAGGACCGGATCCAGTGGTTGCCGCTGGTCCTCCTCGCACTCGGTCTTGCAGCGGGTCTGGTGTTGGCTCTTCGACCGACCCGACGGACGGCCACGACCTTTGGCGTCATCACGGGGGTATACGTACCCACGGCCGGTATCGGGATCTACTTGCACCTGAAGTCCAACGTGGAGTTCGAGCTGGAGATGCGGCCTTCGATGGAGGGCGTGGAGTTGGTGCGGGAGGCGCTCAGCGGGGCCATGCCGGCACTCGCGCCGGGAGCCATGGCCTACATCGGTCTGCTGGGCCTTCTCGTCTGGTACGGGCACCCGGCGCTCAGGAAGGCGGACTTCAACACCCATGGCGGGCAAGACGAGGAATGACATGAACACCATGCGCACGGCGCTCTGTACTGGCTTGATCGCACTTGGCTCTACAGTAGCCGCGGAAGCCCAGGTCGGTGAGAACCACGGGTTACTCAACCCGAACCTGGCCTCCTCGGCCGAGTTGGCCTCTGTTCCCGGGCTTACTCCAGACGCGATCGAAGCCATCGAAGACGGACGCCCCTTCCTTCGGATGGCTGACCTCAACGCAGTGGTCTCGATGCATATCGCCGCCGACGACCTCGAGGACGTGTACCGCGCCATGTGGGTGCCCATCGACCTCAACGACGTGACGGACGAGGAGATTCTCTTGATCCCGGGAGTGGGAGAGAGAATGCACCACGAGTTCGAGGAGTACCGTCCGTATGCCGGCCTCGCCGAGTTTCACCGTGAGATCGGCAAATACGTCGACGACGAGGAGTTGGCCCGCCTGGCGCAGTACGTCTACGTGCGCATCGACCTGAACACGGCGTCGGAAGAGGCCATCCTCAGCATCCCAGGCGTCGGAAGCAGAATGGCCCACGAGTTTGACGAATACCGTCCGTACTCCTCCATCGCTCAGTTCCGCCGAGAAATCGGCAAGTACGTCGATGAGGATGAGGTCGCGCGCCTGGAACGGTACGTCGAGATCCGCTGAGGGTCCTGGGGCTGGCTCCCCATACGCTCCGCCATCCCCGGAGCCCGAAAGAACCCCCGAGGTAGTCCACCGGCACCACTCGCCCGAAGCCGGCCCGCGCCGTACCGTGGGCTCCATGAACGCGCTCCGCACACTTCTGGGCCTGGCCGCACTTCTTGTCACCGCCTCTACAGCCCAGAGCCAGATACCCCGTTACGGGCTCTCCACCCGGGTGGAGAATCACATGCTCCCAGCCGTCACGACTGGACCGCTGGATCCCGACTGGCACCCGGATGGTTCGTCTTTAGCGTACTCCATGCGGGGTGACATCTGGATCCATGAAGTCGAGGGGACCGACGCCCAAGCAGTGACGAAAGGCCCGGGCTACCATTTCGAGCCCGCGTGGAGCCCCGACGGGAAGTGGCTGGCCTTCGCGGTGGATACCGACGGAGAGCTGGACGTCGGGGTGGTGCGCGTCGACGGATCAGGCTACCGGCGCCTGACCGGGGAGGAGAGCGTCGACGTCCAGCCGGCGTGGACGCCCGACGGTCGATTCGTCCTGTTCGCGTCGGCCCGCGGTCGCGACTTCGATATCCTGCGCTATGAACTGCTCACCGGTGCGGTGGAGACGATGGTGGGAGGGCCGGGTCATCAGTTCCAGCCCGCCGTCTCCCCTGACGGCTCGACACTGGCCTACATCTCTGGCGTCCGAGGACGCCTCGGCAGTGGAGGTATCTGGACGGTGCCCCTCGGCGGCGGTGAGGCGACGCTGGTGCACTACGAAGAAACGAGCTACCGACCCGCACCTGCCTGGACACCCGACGGCTCTACCCTCGTCTTCGCCTCCGACGCAGCGGGCTCGTACGATCTGGCAGCCGTGCCTTCCGGCGGGGGGAACCGGGTGCGGCTTACCACCGAGCCCCTCGACGAGTTCGGGCCGGCAGTGAGTCCCGACGGTCAGCACGTCGCCTTCGTGGGAAATCACGAGGGCGCTACGGCACTCTGGGTTACGTCCCTCTACGGAGGAGGCAACCGCGCCTGGCGTCGCATCACCTCGCAGCAGCTCACTCCGACGTACGAGACCGCCACGCTGCGAGGTCGGGTGGTGGGGCCCGACGGCGTGGCCGTGCCGGCCCGCATCCAACTGCTGGCGTCGGATGGTCGGGCATATGCCCCCGAGGGGGCATTCCATCGGGTGAGCCCGGCCAATGAGATCCACTATTTCCACACCGGCGGTGAATTCGAAGTCACCGTCCCGGCCGGAGAGGTACGCGTCGAGGCGCTTCGTGGCTTCGAGTGGATCCCCGCTGAAGTGACGGTGGAGGCCGTGTCCGGGGAGATCACCACGGTGGAGCTGCGTCTGGCCCGACTGGCCGACCCCGCTGAAGCCGGATGGGTGTCCGGCGACACCCACGTCCACGACCGGCACGAGGGGCGGTGGGGGATCACGCAGCAGCAATTCTTCGAGTGGCTCCGGGCCGACGACCTCCATGTAGCCAACGACCTCATCCACATGGACGGCACGAAGATCATGGGACGATGGACCGATCTGACGGGCGATGTGTGGGAGGGATCCACCGAAGACTACATCCTGCGGTACACCCAGGAGTTTCGCGGCTCGTTCGGCCACGTCGCTCTCCTGGGCGTGACGGAATTCATCATGCCCCTCATCGGTGAGGCCTCCAACACGCCGTATCCCGCCGACGGCCTCAAGCTGATGTACCTCGACAGCATCCGTGCCCTGGGCGGTATCGGCGGATTCCTGCACCCCTACAC
>JABDLS010000051.1 GCA_013002885.1 Gemmatimonadota bacterium
GCCGCGCTGACGAAGACGAAGACCGCCGCTAGAGCGTCGGCGGAGTTGAAGTCCTCGTCCATAGCACTGCGGAAGTCGGACACCATCGTCTCTGCCAACGCGGGGAGCCGTGAAGCGGTCGCCGCGTCGTCCGTCGTCAACCCTTCCAACCGGGCTTCGAAGTTCAGCAGACGCTGCACGGCCGCCTGAGACGCCTCGAGGCCCGACCGGGTGAAGTTCAGATCGCCCCGGTAGTGGGAGGAGATGAGGAGGTGGCGGATGGCGGCGGGATCGTGGCCTTCCTCGAGGAGCTCCCGGACACGAATGAAGTTGCCCAGGGACTTGGACATCTTCTTGCCTTCCACGAAGAGGTGCTTCACGTGGAGCCAGTTTCGGACGAACGGCTTCCCCGTGGCGCCCTCCGACTGGGCGATTTCGTTCTCGTGATGCGGGAAGACCAGGTCCTCGCCACCGAGGTGCATGTCGAGGGTCTCCCCGAGTTCGACGGTGCTCATGACAGAGCACTCGAGGTGCCACCCAGGCCTCCCCCTCCCCCACGGCGAATCCCACGCGGCGCCGACCTCCTCGTCTTTCTCCGTCGCAGCCTTCCAGAGCGCGAAGTCCCGAACGTCGTCCTTCTGGTACTCGTCCTGAGACACGCGTGCGCCCGACTTCAAAGTGGACGGATCGATGCCCTTGAGCTTGCCGTATTCCGGGAAGCTCGAGATGGAGTAGTAGACGGCGCCGTCGGCGGCGGCGTAGGCATGGCCGCGCTCGACGAGTCGGCCGATGAAGGCGACCATCTGGTCGATGTAGTCCGTCGCTCGGGGATAGATGTCCGCCGGCCGGATCCCCAGGGTGGCGCAGTCTGCGAGGAAAACCTCGCCGAAGGGCGCGGTGTGTTCACCGATGGAACTCCCGGCTTCGTAGGCCGCATCAATGACCTTGTCGTCGACGTCGGTGAGGTTCATGACGAAGTCGACGTCGTAGCCGCTCCACTCGAGATGACGGTGGACGAGGTCGAAGAAGACGAAGGCCCTGAAGTTCCCGATGTGGGCGTGGCTGTAGATCGTCGGACCGCAGGCGTAGACCTTCGCTTTTCCGTCTTCGAGCGGAACGAACGGCTCGACGGCTCGCGTGGCGGTGTTTCGGACCTTCAATGACATGGACTCGCGGTGTGCAGGTTCACGTGCGGGCGGCATCTGCCGACCGGATCTCTTCCATGACCGACGCCAGGGCGGCTGCTGGATCGGGGGCCTGGGTGATGGGCCGTCCGATGACCAGGTAGTCCGAGCCGGCCCGCACGGCGTCGGCCGGTGTGCTGACACGGTCCTGGTCGTCTGCGCTCGAGCCCGCAGGCCGGATCCCCGGCGTGACGATGAGGAAGTCGTCTCCGAAGTGGCTGCGGAGCCAGGAAGCCTCCAGAGCCGACGCGACGACTCCGTTCACGCCGGCACCGTGCGCGATGCGAGCCAGGCGGCCCACCTCCTCTCGAACGGAGCGGATCTCCCGATCCCAGACCGTTCCCATTTCGTCGGGACTCAGCGACGTGAGCACGGTGACGGCGAGGAGGGCCAAGTCGCCTGAGCGTGCCCTTGCCGCGGCCTCCAGCATGGTGGGGCCTCCGGCTGCGTGGACTGTGAGGAGCTCCACCCCGAGGTCCGAAGCCACCGACACCGCTCGCGCCACCGTGGTGGGGATGTCGTGGAGCTTGAGATCGAGAAAGACGCGCTTGTCGCGTCGGACGAGCTCCTCCACGACGGCCGGACCGGACCGGGTGTAGAGCTCGAGGCCCACCTTGTAGAAGGTCGCCTGTGTGCCGAGGCGATCCACCAGCGTGAGGGCCTCCGTCGTCGTAGGCACGTCCAGAGGAATGATGACGCGGCTGACTCGGCTCATGCGTGAACGCCCGAGCTCGGGTTCGCCGTCTCGTTCGCGCCGACGAGCCCCTCCCAACTCGGCACTCCGTGGCGCCGACCCCAACGTTGAAGACCGCGTACCAGATCCGTGGCCGCACGAGGCGCCGCGAAGGTGGCGGTACCGAGTTGCACCAACTGGGCCCCGGCCCGCGCGTACGCCACCGCGTCCGCCGGCCCGAACACACCTCCGACGCCCAGAATGGGCACGTCTGTCACCGCCCGGGCCTGCCCCACGGCCCGGAGGCCAGACGGCCTGAGCGAAGGCCCACTCATGCCGCCGGCACCCGCGCCGAGTTCGGCTTCTCCGGAAGCGGCATCGAGCAACACTCCAGGAAGCGTGTTCGTGAGCGTGAGCGCGTCTGCACCGGCGTCGACCGCCCGACGGACGGTCCCCGGGAGATCGGGGTCGTTGGGAGCCAGCTTCGCGGCGAGCAGTCGAGACGTTCGCCGCCGGCACCCGTCGACGATCTCTGCCACCGCGTCCGGGTCCAGCGCGAAGGGTGCCCCGTCCCGGCGCGCATCGTTGGGACACGAGAGGTTGAGCTCGAACCCGATGAAGCCGTCGCAGTCGTCGAGCCGTTCGATGAGCGCGTGGAACTCGGCGACGGTGTGCCCCGCGACGCTGACCAGAACCTTGGCCCGCCTGATATTTCGGGCGATCCACGGGAGCTTGTCACGGATGGCGCCTTCGACGCCGGGGTTGGCGAGGCCGATGGAGTTGAGCATTCCTCCCGAGAATTCGGTGACTCTGGGAGCCGGATTGCCCAGGCGCTCTTCGAGGGTGATCGACTTGGTCACGAAGCCGCCCAAAGCGTCGAGATCGAGAACGTCCTCCAGCTCCTTACCGAAGCCGCACGTGCCGGCGGCGAGGAGAACTGGATTCTGGAAGTCCTCCCCGAGAAGTCGCATGGAGAGCTTCACTCTCGAGCCAACTCGTCCAACCGCACCTCCAACTCCTCTTCCAGGGCCTCGAACCCCGCGGCCGCGTCACCGAGGGCGGCCAGAACGTAAGGGTTGTCGCGGAAGGCCTCCAGTCGCCCGAGAAGCCATGCCCGATCCCCGGCCAATTCGGTCAGCTCCAACGCGGCGAGCAGGGCCTTCGCCTTCCAGGGCTCGTCGTGGGGTCCGTCGGCGTATGCCAGCATGAGCCCTCGCGCCACGTGATTCGCACCGAGGCGGTCGCGGGCTACCTCCCCTGCAGCGAAGAGACCTATGGGGTCGTCGAGACCGGCGTTGGCGTAGTCATCGACCTGGGCGAGGTCGGCGAGGAGAGCGGCGACCCGGTCGTCTGCGCCCGCGGGCAGGAGGACGGCCCGGACCTGAGCCAGCTGCTGGAGGTCGAAGGCCCGTGCGAAGCGCCAACTCGCCAGCAGGATTCGGGCGTCGGCCGCCGTGAGGCCAAGCCCCGACGCCACCCTCTCGGCCTGCTGCCGCGCCGACGCCGTGTCACCTGCCTCGTGGAGGAGCGCTGCGCGGCGGAGGGACACCCGTCCACGCGCGGCACGGTCCCAGGCAGCGTCTTCGACGTCATCGAGCAGCTCGGCGGCTTCGGCCGCGCTCCACGCGTGACGAGCCTCGGCCGTGAGGGCGACGATCGAATCAGTCCGAGTACCCGCCTCCCGATGGGAAAAGAGCCGTTGCATGGCTCGCCGGCCGCCTTCCCTGTCGCCTTGGACGACACTCCACCGCAGGGCCGTCAGGCCCGCGACCGTGCGAAGCCCGGGCGCGATATCGGCGGCACGGTCCAGGTCCCACCACCCGTGCTCGACCAAGGACCGCTCCAGGAAGATCCCCCCTCTCAGGAGATGAGCCTCCGCGGCCGCTCGATCCGACAGGTCACCGTCGAGCGCGGCGTTGAGGCGTTCCAGGGCCCGACCCCTATCGCCCATCTCCAGGGCGACTGCGGCGAAGTACACCTCCAGATCGCGCCTTGCCTCGCAGGATCCCTCGGTACGACCGGCACGTTCGAACGCCGCTCGGGCAGCCCGGAGATCGCCGAGGCGAAGCTGGGACCGACCGAGGAGAACGAGCGCATCGCACGCCCACTCGCTCTCCGGTCGGGCGCGGTAGGCTTCACCGGTCTTCCGAACCACCTCCGTGAACTGGGCACGGGAAAGTGAGTCGCGCCCGCCTTGCCGGTACTCCTCGCCCACATCGAACAGGCGCTGGGCGTTGTGAATGACGTTGTGGTAGGCGCACGCAGTGACCAGGGGCAGGCACACCAGCGCCACCAGTCGGGTTCGCCTCAACGCTCCTCCCGGTCGCTCCCGAGACCATTCCCCGGGGGATACCGCTCGAAAAAGCGTTCCACCGCGTCGGCGATGGCAGCGGCGGCATCTCGGTGAAAACCCCCCGTCCCCATCAGTCGGCCTTCGGTGGAGTTGGAGAGATACCCGAGCTCGACGAGGACGGAGGGCATGAGAGCATTGGTAAGCACGGCCAGCACGCCTTGCTTCACGCCTCGGTTCGGGCCTGGGTGGACGTCGTCCAACTCGTCCTGAACCAACGACGCCAGATCCTCGGACCAATGAGCGTGTTCGTAGTTCTTGAGGTCCCGCAGAATGAAATCGATGTCTGCCACCGACTCCTCGTCGACGTTCTGCGGATTCATGGTTATGGACGCGTTCTCGATGGCCGAGACCCTTCGCTCATGCTCCGTGCGCGCATCGGAGAGGAAGTAGGTCTCGAAGCCGCGAGCCTCCCGACGAGCCGGGAAGGAGTTGGCGTGAATCGAGACGAAGATGCCGGGGCGCTCCCCCTTGATGTCCGTCGCGATGAGCCCCCGCTCCCAGACATCCACGAACGTGTCGTCGTCACGGATGAGGTGGACCTCCAGGTCCGGGTTCCTCCGCAGCACCTCGGCGACGCGCAGTCCGACCTCGAGGGCGACATTCTTCTCACGAATGCCGTCAGGTCCGAGGGCACCCGGGTCCACACCGCCGTGCCCGGGGTCGATGACGACGACCCGAACTCCATCATAAGGCGACGGTCCCGCCTCTCGGACCTCGTCGGCCGACATCGGTCCGTCCTCCATACCCCCTCCGGAGGATACCGGTGAGAGAGGCTCTGATCCGCCGGCCGTTGGCCTCAGTTCGTCGAGGCGGTCCAGTTCCTCGCCGATGAGGCTGATGTCCCCCGCCCGGAGGAGAGAACGATCGCCCGAGTAGTCGTAGAGCCCGGGAAGCCGTCGAGGAAGG
The DNA here is from genome assembly GCA_013002885.1 of Gemmatimonadota bacterium. Classification (GTDB taxonomy): domain Bacteria; phylum Gemmatimonadota; class Gemmatimonadetes; order Longimicrobiales; family Gaopeijiaceae; genus UBA2589. Next base: position 5,096 of record JABDLS010000051.1, read on the forward strand.
AAGTCGGTGAGGAGTTGGAGGGGGACGAAGAGGTTCGAGCCCGCCCTGTATGGGGCGTCCGTAAACTGGAGAACGAGACCGTCCCATCGGAAGAAGGGCGAGCCGACCTGTAGGCTCACCGCCATCTCACCCGCGGCGGAAATCGTCACCCCCGAGCCCTCGGCAATCACGGTCCATCCGAGATCGGACAGGACCGAGATGGGGACGGCCGCGTATCCGCGATCAATGAGAACGGAGACCCGGGACGTCGAACCGTCCTCCCGCTGGATGTCCAGGCGAGGCTGAGACTGGGCGGCTCCGACGCGAGGGGTCGCGGCGGTGAGCACCACGGCGACCAGGGCGAGCCTCGAGAGGTGGCGCCCAGGCCGGGGGCTCGGTTCGGTCACGAGTACTCCCCCATAGCCCGCTCGGCCTCCCGTTCCTGCTGTTTCCGCTTCAGGGACTCCCTCTTGTCATGGAGCTTCTTGCCGCGCCCGACGGCGAGGAGGACCTTGGCGTACCCACCTCGGAAGTAGATCTCGAGAGGAACGAGGGTCAGCCCCTTCTCCTCTGTCTGGACGGCGAGCTCGCGGATCTGGTTGCGATGAAGAAGAAGGCGTCGCGGCCGCACCGGATCTTCGTTGAACCGGTTGGCCTGCTCGTAGGGACTGATGTGGAGGCTGTGGAGCCACACCTCCCGTCCGTCTACCCTCGCGAAGGAATCCTGGAAAGCCATGGCGCCATCCCGGAGCGATTTGACCTCCGGACCCCTGAGCTCCATCCCGGCCTCGACCGTCTCGAGGATCTCGTACTCGTGGCGCGCTTTCCGATTCCGGGCAACGACTTTCCGCGCATCCTCGCTCACCCTTCGAATGTCTCCACGCCGACCCGACTCGCCTTTCTCATGTTCGCCACCTGAGCGACTTCTCCGCCCAGGATAAACACTAGCGATTCGTAATAGATCCAGAAGAAGAAGACGCCCACAGTGGCCAGATTCCCCAGCGTGGTGCGGAAATTCGCGATGTCGGTCACGTACCACGAGAAGGCGAATTTCAGCGACTCGTGCGCCACCGCCGCGAAGGTCGCCGCGACGACTGCCGTGCGGAACGGAATGGGTCGGTAGGGCACGTACCGATAAAGGAGGAAGAGGAGCGTCCAGATCGACAGGAACGAGATGCTGTAGCCCAGGAAGCGGTCCATGATGGAGAGGGCCGAGCCCTGAATGCCGAGGAAGGAAACCCCGTAATCGACCGTCGAGGTGATGAGGACCGTGGCCGTGAGGTTCAGGGTCAGGAGAACGATCCCGATCATCACCGCCGCGACATCGAAGAGCTTGCCGTGCAGCGGGTTTCGCTTGGCCCCGATGTCGAAGGTCTCCCGGAGTCCGACCCGTAGAGAGGCAGCCAGACGCGTAGCGATCCAGAGGAGGAAGATCGAGCCGGCGATGGTGAAGCCGGTACGCCCGTCCAGTAGTGACTGGACGAGGGACTCCACCAGCAACGTGATCTCGCCCTCTGCTCCCTGGGGAAGGTTGTCCGTCAGGAGGCCGACCACGAAACGGGTAGGATCTCCGAAGCTGGGTAGCACGAAGCCGGCGATCCCGATCCCCAGGAGCACCAGGGGGAAGATGGCCAGGATGAGGTTGAAGGCGACGGCGCCGGCGAGGAAGAAGACCTCGTCGTCATCGCACTTCTCCACCAGTCGCCGGCCGAACTCCCGCAGTCGGTGCCCGAGCCGATGGTGCCTGGGCTTCGAGGTCAGTCTTCGGGCTCTTCGGCTCCCGCGGCGACCGTCTCACGCGCGGCGGAGACACCCGCGCGGTACGCCGCCTTGGACCGCTCCAGCTTCTGCTCCAGATCGGTGCGAGCTTCCGTCGCCGCCTCACGACCAGCGGTCACGGCGTCGCGCACCTCGTCGTAACGACTCTGTACACCCTCGCGGGCCTCATCGAGCCGCTCTTCGAGCTGCTTTTGAGCCTCCCTGACTCGCTCCTCGGCCGCGATCCGCAGCTTACGAGCCTGTTCCTTCAACTCTTCCTGCGTCTCTTCCCCGCTCTTCGGGGCAAGGAGCAGCGCTACTCCGGCGCCCACCAGGGCACCGAGGACGAACGATCCGACGCCGCCCGAACGGTCTCGTTCGATGACGATGTATGGCACTTCGTCGTGGTCTCTCATCTGTCTCTCCCGTGAAGAAGGTTCGAAGCACGGGTCCGCCCACAAAGATAACCAGTCGCCTGAACTCCAGCACGGCCGGTCTGCGGGCGACCCGACATGGCGCTCGAAACCCTGGTCGCGGCGCCTAGAGCACCCACCGCGGGTCGACCTCCGCCAGTTCCGGCCGCTCGAAGCCTTCGCGCCCCATGAGGCCGTACGTCAGGCGCTTGCCCAACTCCACTCCAGGCTGGTCGAGAGGATTCACGTCGTACAACGCCCCCGCGTACACCGTGGCGATCTGAAATAGCATGAAGAGCTGGCCGAGGGCTTCTTCGTCCACCCGCGGTAGGTGGAGGGTGGCGTTGGGCCGCCCCCGCAGCCGCAGCGCTTCGGCGCTGGCTGCCCGCTCGGCGTCGAGAAGCTCCTCCAGTGTGTGACCTCCCAGGTAGGCGATAGAGACGATGCCGGGATGGCGATCGGGAATCTCCATGCTGGTCCCTACGTCGTCGACGCCGACGAAGACCACCACCTTGTCCCTCGGACCTTCCATGAAGAGCTGCATGAGGGAGTGCTGGTCCGTGGCGCCGATGGAGGCCAGCGGAGTGGGACCGGTTTCTGCCTTCTCGCCGGAGCGCGTCGCGGCCTTCCCGAGGCTCTCCGCCCAGAGTTGTTGGAACCACAGGGCTACGGGCCGCAGACGGTCCGAGTAGGGCATGAGGACGTGGATGCCCTGCCCCATCGCCGTGTCGGCATGGTGGAGTAGGGTCCCGAGCATGCCTGCCGGATTGTCGGTGAGCTCGTCGGTAGCGCAGCGCTCGACCATGTCGGCAGCTCCGGCAAGGAGCGCGCGTGGATCAACACCACAGACCGCTGCAGGCAGGAGACCCACCGGAGACAGGACGGAAAAGCGCCCGCCGACATTCTCCGGAACGGGGAGCATCGGGATGTCCTCGGCGTCGCCGATCTGGCGAAGGGCACCTGCGGCCGGATCCGTCGTGAACAGAAAATGCCCACGGGCTTTGTCCGCTCCCACCGCCGCTTCGATCCAACCACGGGCCACCAGATACTGGGCCATGGTCTCCGCAGTCGCCCCCGACTTGGAGACGACGTTGAACATGGTCTGCCTCGGCTCGAGGCGATCCAGAAGAGCGGCCAACGTCACCGGATCGGGATTGTCGACGACGTGGAGCCGTGGAAAGTGGTCCCGGCTCTCTTCGGAGCGATCGTTCCATCCAGGGCCCAGGAGTGCCTCCTTCAAGGAGACGGCCCCGAGGCCGGACCCCCCGATGCCAAGCACCACGACGTCCTGGAACCACTGACCAAACCCGTCGGCGAGTTCGACGACACGGTCCACGTTCTCCGCGGAGAACGGCAGGTCGTAGAAGCCGAGGACACCCGTCCCTCGCAACTCCTCGACCTCGGCATGAGCCGTCCGGAATCGGTCGGCAAGAACACCTTCGAGGAGGGCCTCATCGACGCCCCCTTCCAGTCGGGACGCCAGGAGGTTTCCAAAGTCGAATCGAATGCGTTTCATGAAGCTACCTCGACAACGAGTCCGTCGTACGCTGGGAATACGCCTTCAGGGAGGCGCTGAATCAGTTCACGGTGCGTCACGCGGTGGGTTAGGTGAGTGAGATATGTCGCCCTGGCGCCCACGTCCCGGGCCGCCGCCACCGCTTCTTCGATGTTGAAGTGGGACCCATGGGGCTTTTCGAACCAAAGGGCGTTGAGGACCAACACGTCCACCCCGCGGAGTCGTTCCACCGCCTCGGGGGGGAGTGACTTGGCGTCGGTGACGTAGCCGAGCCCCCCCACGCGGAAACCGTACGCGTTGACGCGGCCGTGAGGAACCTGGACGGGTCGAAAGGAGCGCCCCACGATGGGCACTTCGTCGTCGGCACCGAACCCCTGGAGCCGAACCTTCGGCTTCGAGCTACCGGCTGGCGGCTCGATGGCATCGTCGAAGATGTATTCGAAGTGCCGCTGCATGACGGGTCGGTACTCGTGGGCAACGTAGGCGGGCATGCTGCCTCGCCCTCGGACATTGAAGACGCGCACGTCGTCGATACCGTGAATATGGTCGGCATGGACGTGGGTGAACCACACCGCGTCGACCGACCCGATGCCGGCCCGCAGAAGCTGGAGTCGAAGCTCGGGCGGAGTATCCACGAGAAGGCGCCCGTCGGCCGTCTCCACGACGGCCCCGTGGCGGGTCCGATGGTCCCGGGGATCGTCCGAGGTGCACGTCCGGCAGTCGCATCCCACGACGGGGACACCGAAGGAGGTTCCGGTTCCGAGAAAAGTGAGCCTCACGGTCGTCCCCTCCTCACCGCTTAGAGTCGGTCGAGACGCATGTTGTTCGTCGACCCCGACTCGTGGAAGGGGAAGCCCGCGGTGATGGCCACCGCGGCTCCAGATTCGCCCATGCCCGAATCGATGACGGCCTGCTTTCCGCATTCGGAGAGGCTCTCATAGTTCACGTCTTCGACCTGCGCGAGCACCGGACAGACACCCCACACGGCGGCGAGCTGTCGGTAGGTCTCCGGCTCGGTGGTCACGGCGAACACGGGCACCGGCGGCCGGTACGACGACACGAGGCGGGCCGAGAATCCGGACCGGGTGATGACGACGATGGCAGGGGCCCCGACCTGCCGGCCCGAGTCGACCGTGGCCGCGGCGATGGCATGCTCCCGGGGGGATGCGCCACCACGGGTCCTGAGGCCCGGACGCGTGAGGTACCGCGGGCCCCGCTCCAGAAAGCCGCTCCGCTCGATCTCAGTCGCGATGCGCGTGATCGCCTCGAGCGCCCTGAGAGGGTACTTCCCCACGGCCGTCTCTCCCGAGAGCATGACGGCGTCGGACCCGTCGAGGATCGCGTTGGCAACGTCCGACGCCTCGGCACGAGTGGGGCGTGCGTTGTCGATCATCGACTCCAGCATCTGCGTCGCGGTGATGACGGGTCGTCCATAGTAGTTGGCCAACTGGATGATCCGTTTCTGAGCGAGAGGGACGCGCTCGAAGGGGAGTTCGACCCCGAGGTCGCCACGCGCCACCATCACGGCATCGGTTTCGGTGAGGATCTCCTCGATGGCCCTGAGAGCCTGGACCTTCTCGATCTTGGCCACCACCAATGCTCGTTTTCCGACACGACGCTGGAGATCCACGACGTCGCTGGCGCGCCGGACGAACGACAAGCCGACGTACTCCACACCCTCCTCGAGGGCGAACTCCAGATCGTCCAGATCCTTTTCGGTGAGGGAGGGGGCCTTGACGTCCACGGTTGGAAGGTTGATGCCCTTACGGCTCTTCAATGTGCCCCCGCGCACGACCTCCAAGTGGGTCCTGACATCTTCCGTACCCAAGCACCGGAGCTCGAGTAGTCCATCGTCGAGGAGAACGGCGTCGTTCGTGCGGATCTCCTCGGCCAGGGCAGCATACGTCGTCGGGATCTCTCCCTCGCTGGCCTCTCCCTCCGGCGCCATGACGACGGTGCTTCCGGCCTCCAACTCCACGGGCTCCTTCAGATCGCCGACCCGGATCTTGGGACCGGCGAGGTCCACCAGCACAGCCACAGGGTGATTTACCGCCTCGGCTGCGGCGCGAACCGCCCCGATGGCACTTCGATGATCCTCCCGGGATCCGTGCGACATGTTCACCCGGGCCAGATTCATCCCTCCACGGACCATGGTGGCCACCGTCTCCGGGTCGGAGCTGGCAGGGCCCAGCGTGCAGACGACCTTGGTTCGAAGCATGCGAGACCGGGCGGTAAGAGGTGGGAGTCCGAGTCGGAATTGTCGCGGCGTGCGCGGGGGTGGGCAACTCCCGACCGCAGCCGCGTTGGAGCACTCCACCCCGGCCCCGGTGGAGTCCTGCGGGGTGGCGGTGACGGCGGCTTGTAGATTGATTTGCGCGGCCACTCCGTGCCCACGACGCCCCAGCACCGCACACCGAATGAGTCACATCTACATCGAATCCCGCGACTTCGCCGACGCCCTCTTCGACGACCTGGACGGCGCGAAGCGTATCGCCCTGGATTGCGAGGCGGCGGGCTTCCACCGCTACAGTGACCGGCTCTGTCTCATTCAACTCACCGTGGCGGACCAGACCTACATCCTGGACCCCCTCAGCTTCGATCCCAGCGAGATTCTTCGCCGGCCCCTGGAAGATCCCGCCGTCGAGGTCCTCATGCATGGGGCCGACTTCGATCTTCGTCTGTTGAGCCGTGACCTGGGCATCAAGCTCAGAGGGCTTTCCGACACCCAGATCTACGCGGCCCTCATCGGCGAAGAGGGGCTGGGGTTGCAGTCACTCCTCGAATCACGACTGGGCGTCAAGCTCTCGAAGAAATACCAACGTGCCGACTGGGCTCAGCGCCCTCTCACCGAATCGATGCTCGAATACGCCGCAGAAGACACCCGACACCTGGGGCGACTTGCGGGCCTTCTGCTGGACGACCTGGAGCGGCTCGGCCGCATGGAGTGGGCGGCCGAGGAATGTCGGGCTCTGGAATCGGTTGCCGAGGACTCGGGGGAAGAAGACGAAGGCGATCCGGTCACGCGGGTAAAGGGAGCGCGCGACCTTTCTCCCCGGCAGGTGACGGCCCTCCGCGAGGCACTGGCTTGGCGCGACGAAATCGCACGACAAAAGGACCGCGCGCCCTTCAGAGTGATCGGCGAACCCCCGCTTGTGGAAGCAGTTGCTCGGAAACCGCGACGTGCAGAGGAGCTGCTCGACATCCGCGGCTTTCCCAAGCGCCTGGCGCACAGCGACGGAAAGGAGCTCATTCGCCGACTCCACGCCGTCACGGAGCTACCGGACGAGGCCCTTGTGCCCTATCCGAAGCACGACAATCGCGGACCGGCACGACCGCCGCCGGAAGTGGAAGCTCGCTTCCGCCGGCTAAAGGACATCCGCAACCGCGTCGCAGACGAACTCGAGCTTCCCAGAGGTACGCTCCTGGCCAATGCGGTGTTGACCGAGATCGCCCGTGAAGAGCCCCGGACCCGCGACGAACTCCTCGCCGTGGACGGGATGCGGCAGTGGAAAGCCGACGCGCTCGGTGACCGTCTCCTCGAAGAGGTCGCTCGAGGCTGAAAAGCCGGAGGGCCCAGCGGCAGATCAGGCCGCGGACTCCTCTTTCCGCTTGCAGTCGATGCAGTAGCGGGCGTGCGGCAGCGCGTCGAGGCGCTCAAAACCGACCTCGGCCCCGCACGTGTGGCACGTCCCGAAATTCTTGGGGTCGGCGTACATGCGTCGCAGCGCTTCCTCCAGGCGGTACAGATACCGCCCTTCCTTCGTCGCGAACGCGGCGGCCTTCTCACGCTCCTGCGCCTCCGTGCCCTGATCCGCCATATGGTCCGTGTACGCCGACAGGTCCGAGTCGCTCGAGTCCCGATCGGCTTGCGTCAGCTTGTCGAATAGACCCAACGCCTTCAGGGCTCGCGCCCGCTCATCGAGGAGCCGTTTCTCCAGGTGGGCCAGTTGCTTCTTGGTCAGCGCCATCGTTCCTGCCTTGGAAAGCCTGTTTGCCTACAGCCACGAAAATTAATCACAGCTCCCGAGTGGGACCAAATATGACGTGAAAGCAGGAGGCGTGCCCGTGCGCGCTCCCCGGGATCCCCCGGGTGTAATGTGGGTAGTGCGAGACCCCGATTCTGAGGATCAGACGAGAGCCAAATGAGCAACGAGACCATCCAGTGCCGACGGTGCGGCGACGACGCCCCTCGTCTCACCAAGCCCCCGTTCCGATCGGAGTTGGGGGGCAGGATCGAGGCGGAGATCTGCGCTGACTGCTGGAAGGACTGGCTTCAGCACCAGACGCTGCTCATCAACCACTACGGCCTCGATCCTCGGGAGCCCAAGTCGCGGGAGTTCCTCTACGAGCAGATCGAGCAGGTTCTCCTCCAGGGCGGCGACGGCAAGGGCATCGATACGTCGAAGAAGGGGGAGATCGAGTGGTGACCGCGGTGGTCGCTGTGCAAGTGGGGTTGTTGTGTGATGGGCCTTCTGTGGGAGACCGCTCGCCAGTCTGCACGCCTAGGTAAGACGGCTTGGTAGCGGCTCGCTACGACGGGGGGCCGACCGGGTCCCCCCGTCGAGTCTCCCTCCAAAGGCCCCACGCACGACTCTTGAACCTGCACGCTTTCGCGGGGCGTTGGCTGATCGTAGAGGGCTGATCACACTGTCCAGCAAGACGGCTCGGGATCTCCTCGGCGGCTCGCCGGCGTCAGCCCACGCTCGGGTGCTCGGTCTCGTCGACGATGAGGCGGAAGACGTCGGGTCGGGCATAGTGGCCGGTGACGTCGAAGTCGAATCGACTCCTGGGGATGGCGGTGAGGTCGATGTCGACCACGAGGGTTCCGGCCTCGCCTTCGAGGGGACCGGCCAGGAGTTCGCCGAGAGGGCCGTAAACGGCCGAGCCGCCGACGCAGAGGGTCTCGGGCCAGGCCTCGAGTTCGTCGCGGGTCTCGATCCCCTCGGGGACCATGTCCCGGTGCACGTACTGGTTGCACCCAAGCACGAAGCATCGACCCTCGAGAGCGATGTGTTGGAGGGTGGACTGCCATCGGCCCCGGGCGTCAGCGGTTGGAGCCAGGTAGAGATCCACCCCCTTCCCGTACATGGCCATGCGCGCCAGGGGCATGTAGTTCTCCCAGCAGATGAGGCCGCCAACCGTGCCGAAGGGCGTCTCCACGGCGGTGAGCGTACTTCCGTCGCCTTCGCCCCAGATGAGACGCTCGGCCGCCGTCGGTTTGAGCTTCCGGTGCTTGCCGAGGAGCGTCCCGTCGGGTCCGATGTACAGGATGGTGCAGAACAGTGTACCACCACCGTACGTCGTGTCCCGCTCGACGATGCCGACACAGAGATACACGCCGGCTGCCTTCGCGGCCTCGGCCATGCGGTCGACCTCCGGTCCAGGCACCTCAACGGCCGAGGCCCAATACCGCTCCCATGTCCGGCGCCCGGCCTCGGACCGGCCACCCACAGCCGTCCCGAACGCGAGACCCCACGGATACCCGCCAACGTACGCCTCGGGGAAGAGCACGAGCTTGGCCCCTTCGGCCGCTGCCGACGCGGTCTCCTCGACCACGATGTCCACGGCGGCGTCTCGCTGAAAGGGCCGCCCCGGCGCCTGAACGACGGCAATACGGACGGAGGTGGGTGGAGTTCGCTGGTTCGTCACGGCAACTCGCCTGATTGGAAGGGGGCGGTAACGGGCCGACGTTGACGCTCGTCGCGCCGGCGGTCAACCTCCGCCGCTTCCTCCGCGCAAGCGGAACAGCCTCCGTAATCGGGCAAGAGCCCTCGCCCGCCCACCTCTGCTCTCCCGACGTCAGCCACCGGAATACACGAGCTCGGTGACGACCTCACCCACCATGCGAAGCGTCTCGGCGCTCACGTTCTCAGGCACGTCCCTCGGGGTGTGCCAGTACGCGTTGCCCGGACCATAGGTGAAGTCGATGACGTTGGCCGTGGGAAGCCCCGCTTCGATGAGGGGAACGTGGTCGTCCGTGAGGTTCTGGCCTACGCCGGTGGGAAAGGTGTCGTCGTATCCGAGACGCTCAGCGGCCCGCCACACCTTACGGACCACCGCATTGGCGAACTGTGCGGAGATGCCCTCGACCGGGAATCGGGGGTCCACGTCGCCGACCATGTCCAACAGGACCCCGTAGACGGGGCGTGGACCGCCATACACATCCTCCGCGTCGGACTCGAAGATCTCGCCATATCGTCGGGCTCCGAGAAGCATGTCTTCGACGCCCGGGCCGTAGTCCTCACCATCGACGAAGAGGAGGTCGACGCCCACGGGAGGCGCATCCCGGGCCAACAGCTCGGCGAGGGCGAGCAACACTGCAGTGCCGGACGCACCGTCGTTGGCGCCAGGCACAGGAACGGCTCGCTCAGCCGAGTCGGCTGCCTGATCGGAGGTCGGACGGGTATCCCAGTGCGCCAACAGCAGGATGCGTCGTCCCTCGTCCGGTGCGAACCGCCCGAGGACGTTGGTGAGGGTCAACGAATCGCCGGACTGAGTCACATGGAAGAAGGTGTCGACGACAACCCTCGAGTCGAGGGAGTCCAGGCGAGACACCATCCATTCGAGTTGTCGCTGGTGACCGTCGGTGCCGGGGACCCGTGGCCCGAAGCCGACCTGCTTGCGAACCAGATCCATGGCGATCTCACCATCGAAGGCGGGGCGACCAGGGGTGGGCCCGGCAGGCGGCTCGTCACATCCCACGGCTCCCGTCGCCAGGAAGGCAAGGAGGACCGCCCTGCCTGAACGATTACGGATGTCGAGACAACGCCGTCTCGAAACCGCTACCGGCCTGAGGGCACCCATCGTGGCCAGTATGGTACCTTTGCTCATCTTCACCCTCACAATCGGCCGAGGCAGGACGCCCCGCGTAGGGCTTTGGCCCCGTAAACTTGTCGCCATGACCATTTCTCGCCGTCGCTTTCTCGGCTCCGCCGCGGCCATCTCCTTCGGCTTCACGGGACTGGGCTGTGCACGCACCGGTATCAGCGCGCCCCAGGTAGCCGACCGCAGTTTCGGACCACTCGTCGACGATCCGGAAGGTATCATCGCTCTGCCGGAGGGATTCAGCTACCGGGTCATCTCCCGAAAGGGAGAAGAGATGTCGGACGGCTTCTTCGTGCCTCACCGCCACGATGGTATGGCGACCTTCCCGGGGCCCGATGGCCTTACGATCCTGGTTCGCAACCACGAGGCAAATCCGGGGGACGACCCGACAGACGGCGCATTCGGCCCCGACCTGGCCCTGCTGGACCGCCTCGACCCCTCGCGGCTCTACGACTCCGGAGCCGGGGGAGCGCCGCCCCCTTTCGGTGGCACCACCACCCTCGTCTACGACACGGTGAACCAGCGGCTGGTCTCGCACCATCTGAGCCTCGCGGGGACGTTGGTCAACTGCGCAGGGGGGGCCACCCCCTGGGGATCATGGATCAGCTGTGAGGAGATCGTCGCTTCGGCAGGGGGACCGCTGGCCGAAGCTCACGGCTACAACTTCGAGGTACCGGCCCGGACGTCGGGCCCGCCAGTGAACCCGGTCCCCTTGAGAGCCATGGGTCGTTTCATGCACGAGGCGGTGGCGGTCCACCCCAGCACCGGCATCGTCTACCAGACCGAAGACCTGACCGATGGCCTCTTGTACCGGTTCCTCCCGGACGTGCCGGGCGAACTCCACCGCGGTGGACGCCTCCAGGCACTGGCGGTGCGCGGTGAGCCCGGCTTCGACACGCGGAACTTCGACGGCCGTGAGTTGGAACCAGGCGTTCAGGTTGAAGTCGAGTGGGTCGACATGGACGGAGTCGATTCCCCGGACGACGATCTACGGTATCGGGGTCGAGACACGGGCGCGGCAGTCTTCGCTCGCGGCGAGGGCATATTCTACGGCGAGCGGGACAGGGTCCCCGAGTTCTACATCGCATGCACGAACGGAGGTGAGGCGCGGAAGGGTCAGATCTGGCGTTACCGTCCGAGCCCCGACGAGGCCCAGCCCGAAGAGAGGGACCGGCCGGGCGAGCTCGAGCTCTTCATCGAGCCGAACGACGGCACGATCATCGAGAATGCGGACAACCTGTGCGTCGCCCCGTGGGGCGACATCATCGTGTGCGAGGACGGTACCGGCGACGACTACCTCCTCGGCATCACGCCCGAAGGCGAGATCTACAAGCTCGCCCACAACCTCAACGGCAATGGAGAGTTCGCTGGGGCATGCTTCTCCCCGGACGGCTCCACGTTCTTCGTGAACATGCAGGCCGATGGTTGGACGTTGGCCATCACCGGTCCCTGGGGGCCGAGCGCCGGGTAGCCGAGAAGGGTCACCCCTCCGGTGGCGGCGGTGCAGGGTCGTGGTCCGACAAATCGGTACCTGGGGTCGATGGTTCCACGTCCCAATCTCTCAGCAACTCCCGCGCCTGCTCCTGCAGTCCGACATCGGTCGGATGCACCGCCGGAAGAGACAGCGCGTGTAGCATCTCCCGGATCGCGAGTTCACGCCGATCCCGCTTCTCGTACAGCTGTCCCAGATCGAAATGGAAGAGCACGAAGTCGGGCCAGACCTCCGCGGCCCGATGCAGATAGTATTCGGCGTTCTCCCATGAGGTGTCGTTCAGCGCGTCGTTGCCCATGAACGTGCGCGCAAGGAGGCGCTTCACCCGGGACAAGCTCATGATCTCGTAGTTGAGCTTGCCGAGCATGTTGTGGGCGCCCCCATGAAGCGAGTCGACCGTGAGGATGGCGTGGGCGTCCTCGTACACGACCTCCGCTAGCTCGACGGCGTACCCTGGTCCTGCGTTCATCGCCCGCCTCCCTGCCGCCACGCCCCGCCAATAGGTGCCGTCGACGCCTCCCGGCCGAAGAGAGACCGCCCGTTCGGCATAGAGAATTGCGGGGTCGAGCCAAGCGTTCTGGTCGCGGTGGTCCTCCTCTTCGATCCCCAACACGACGGCCGACCGGGCTGCCCTCCACAGCGCGCCGTAGTCCGCCGAATCTGTCGAGAGGTGAGTCTCGAGCCGCTCGAAAGCCAGCCTCGGCTCCCCAGCCGTGTACAGCATGTCTGCCTCGGCCAGGGGGCCGCCAAAACCGGCGAACTGTCCCTCGACGGGAGCCCACCCGAGGGCGAGGGCCAAAAGAGCGGTGGACAGGACAGCGAGTGACAGTCGGGGCATGTAGGGTAAGATGGGTAGACGACAATGCGGGGCGGCTCGAAAGCCACCCCGCTAGTACCGTCGGCGAATCCAAAAGTTTGGCGTCAGACCTTCGCCGTCAGAGGATCAGCCGCATTCAGAGTACCCGCATACGTGGCACTTCTTGCACCCTTCCTCGAAGGCCAGGTGCCCGGTACCGCAGTCCGGGCAGGTGCCCATGTCGAAGAGATCGGGCCCGGAGGGCGCAGCCGACATCTGCGTGCTGGTGCCGTCGTCCCCCGTACCCATGGTGAGCGGCAGGGCCTCCTGGACGCCCTCCTTTTCCTGGAGGTACCGCTCGATGGCCTGACCGATGGCGTCGGGCACGGAAAGGACCTTGTTGGGTCCGAGGCCCACGGCCCGGTCGCACGAGATACCCCGGAGCTGCTCTTTGACCTGGGTGATGGAGATCCCGGACCGTAAGGCCAGCGACATGAGGCGCCCGATGGCCTCGGCGTCGGCCATGGCAGCTCCACCCGCCTTGCCCAGCGTGCAGAAGACCTCGAAGGGGCGCCCGTTGATGTCTTCGTTGATGGTCACGTAGAGGTCGCCGAGGGGCGACATCATCTTCATCGTGTAACCCCGAAGAGCATCCGGACGCTGGCGCTTGTGCCGGGCAGCTCCCGCCGTCTCGTCCCGATCCTCGAGTTCGGCCTTGATGGCGTCAACCTCGATCCGGAGGTTATGTGCCTCTTCCCGGGCGTCGGCGAGCTGATGATGCAACTCCGACACCTCGCTGGAGACGTCGGCTCCGACGTCTTTCTTCGCGGTGGCTCCGGTAGAGAGGACCTGGCCCTCCCTCGAGCCGTCGCGATACACGGTCACGCCCTTACACCCGAGCTGGAAGGCCAGCTCGTAGATCTCGCGCACATCTTCCTCGGACGCTTCACGAGGGAAGTTGGTCGTCTTGGATATGGCCGAATCGGTGTGCTCCTGGAAGGCCGCCTGCATGCGCACGTGCCACTCCGGCGTGATGTCGTGGGCCGTTCGGAAGATCCGTTGGACGTCTTCCGGCACCTCGTCGAAGTGGATGTGACCCTCCTGGGCGATGCGCTCCATGAGGTCGTCGGAATACCATCCACCCTCTTCCGCCATGCGCACGAAATCGGGGTTCACGTCGGGCATCATCACGCCCGCCTGGTTCCTCATGAACGCCACCGCGAAGAGGGGCTCGATGCCGCCGGAGCAGCCGGCGAAGATGGAGATGGTGCCGGTGGGAGCCACGGTGGTGAGATTGCAGTTGCGCAGCGTCCTTTCGGGGCGGATCCGCGTTCCGTCTTCTCGCGCTGCCGCCATACCGTCGGGTCCCCAGATCGACTCTTCCCACGCCGGAAAGACCCCGCGGGTCTCGGCCAGGCGCTCGGACGCGTTGCGCGATTCCTCGTTGACGAACTCCATGACTCGCTGGCCGAGCTTCACACCCTCGGGGGAGTCGTACGGAATGCCCAGGCGAACGAGCATGTCGGCCCACCCCATCACACCCAGCCCGATTCGGCGGATGTTCTGGGCCAGGTCGTGGATCTCCGGGAGCGGGTAGCGGTTGGCGTCGATGACGTTGTCGAGGAAGTGCGTCGCCAGGTGGACGACCGTGCGGAGTGCATCCCAGTCGACGCCTTCGTCGGGGTCGACCCCGGGGCGGGCGTCGTCCTTCACGAACTTGCCGAGGTTGATGCTGCCCAGGTTGCACACGTCGTAGGGGAGGAGGGGCTGCTCCCCGCACGGGTTCGTGGCCTCGTAGCTCCCGAGGGCCGGGACCGGGTTGTACTCGTTGGCCCGATCGACGAAGAAGGTACCGGGCTCTCCGGTCAGCCAGGCGCCGTGGATGATCATGTCGAAGATCTCCTGGGCACTCTCCTGCCCCACCACCTCGCTGGTCTTGGGATCTACGAGGTCGTACGTATCGCCCTTCGACACGGCCTCCATGAAGGCGTCGGTGATGGCGACGGAGATGTTGAAGTTCGTCACCTGCGTCGTGTCGTTCTTGCACATGATGAAACGACGGATGTCCGGATGGTCCACCCGCAGGATGCCCATATTGGCACCCCGGCGCGTCCCACCCTGCTTCACCACGTCCGTGCTGGCGTCGTAGAGCTTCATGAACGATACCGGTCCCGACGCCACACCCATGGTGGAGCGGACGGTGTAGCCCTCGGGGCGCAAACGCGAGAAAGAGAAGCCCGTCCCCCCACCCGACTGGTGGACCAACGCCATGGACTTGAGCGTGTCGTAGATACCGCTCTGTCCGTTGGACAAAGCGTCGTCTACGGGAAGGACGAAGCACGCCGAAAGCTGCCCCAGGGGACGGCCGGCGTTCATCAAGGTCGGCGAGTTGGGCTCGAACTTCCCGTTGATCATGAGATCGAAGAACTGACGTGCGACCTCATCGACCGCCGAGTCCGACGCACCGTACTCCGAGTCCACGTCGGCGATGGTCCGAGCAACCCGCCAGAACATGACCTCCGGCTCCTCCGTCGGGTTCCCCTCTCCGTCCTTCTTCAGGTACCTGCGCCCGAGGACGATTCTGGCGTTCTCGGTGAGCTCCGCCTCCGGCAGGTCGTCGGGCAGGACGTCGTCGAAGATCACGGATTCTCTCTGGGGACGGGGCTCATGAACGCGGATCATCAGACGGCCAACTCCTGCGGTGTGGATAAGACGGTGGAAAACGGTGGAGTATGAAGTCGAAAAACGGCGGGAAGCCCTCCCCGCCGGTCATCTTGCTGTGGAAAACCCGTCGACCCCTACCAGATCTAGGGTGAGGCCCAGTCTAGGCACCCCATATCTAGTGGTCAAGCCTGTTACACGACGCACCAGATGTTTGTCGTCACATCGTCACGGAGCATGGGGCATTTCGGTGTATATTCGGTATTCGCGCCGTCGACGGCAAGGCCCGAGGGACATCTGCAGGTCGGGGGAAGAACGCTGTCCGGCCCTCGACTTCCACAGTCGCAGGAACCCGGTGACCGCGGTCAGAAGGGCAGCCCGACCCTCAGGTAGAACCGCGGCTCGCCGGCGGGCACCGTGGCGGTCACCAGGGGAAACGCCACCCCGCCGCGCACCCTCAGTTGGATGTCGTAGAACGTCAGCATCTCCGCGGTCACTTCGGCGCCGCTCGATGCGATGGCAGTCCTGAGCGGATTCTGGAAGCCGGTGACCCATACATCGGGGCCCCACGCGTTACCGACGTCGAAGAACACGGACGCCATCATCCGGTCCAGGTGGATGGGCCATGCCCGGAATCCGGCGTGGATCATCCAAAGGGGAAGTCGGTACTCGGCGGAGGCGCTCCAGGCGTACCGCCCGAATCGGCTGGAGGGCTCGTAGCCACGCACGGGAAAGAAGAAGGACGTTCCCCCAAAGAGTTCGAGCCCGGTCACTGGCTCGGGCCGGCCGGTCGCTCCACCCACCCTGAAGTTCCCCGGGTCTGCGCCGGGCCCACCGGACACACCTCCGGATGCTCGGAAGGCGAGGACCTGGCGTGCGTGGCCAGCTCGCCAGAGGGGAACCGCGCCGCGCACGGAGCCCAACGCCTGGACGGTGGAGCGATCCGATCCCGCCACCGATCGCAGCGAGTCGGGGATTGTGACCTCCTGACGGACTCTACCCTGCACGAAGAGCCCCAGTCCCCGCGACGTCCCCATCTGGAAGGAATGGCTGCGTGTCGAGTTGAGCCTGAGAGAGATGGTCCCGTCCAGGAGCCGCGCCGAGGGCCGGAGCAGCTGGAACTCGTTGGTGGGCTCGAGGTTTCCCCCGAGAAGCCCGCGGTCCTCCCACACCATACCTCCTGAGAACGTCACCGAGCGATCCCACCTCCACGTCGGCGCCCGGAGGGTCACACCACCCTGCAGGAAGCGCTCCTGTCGGAGCACGTAGAGCGTGTCGAGAGTAGCATCGCTCTGGCGGGTCGCGACCAGCTGCCCACCATCCTCGAACCTCTGTGTGGCGGAGAGGGTGAGAATCGGATTCCCAAGTCCGGCGTACGCATAGGACAACCCGCCGCTCAACTTGGTGGGTCCCTGTGTGGCGACCCGGGCGAAGAGCGTGTAGGCGTGGCGGCCCACGAGGTCGCGCCCCTCTGTCTGTATCCCTACGGACGGACCCAGGAGCTGTCGACCGGGAAGAGCCACGTCGGTGCCTCCGACGTTGACGACCGCCGCCGGGGTCCGGATCTCGTCGTCGTACGAAATCTCCCAATACCAAGGGCGAAGCGTCGAGCCCGCCGAGTAGTCTCGCACCTCCCCCTCTTCGGGCGCCCGGACCGTCCCCGGTCCATCCGCGAGGAAGCGAGACGCCAACGGCGGTCGGACAGCTCCCTCCTCCGGCCGGAAGGGCACCCTTTCGATCTCCCAACCGTCGACGTGGTAGCCGCTCAGGTAGAGCCACTCGCCGGCGGGGTCCACCACAGGGTAAGCGACACCCGTTCGGACGTTGGTCACCAGCACCGCGTCCCCGACGGCTCCGTCCGAATCCACCGGAGCCGCGTAGGCGTTGAACACGCCTGTCCGGTCCGAGGCCCACACCAGCCACTGCCCATCTGCACTCCATCGGGGGCCGAGGTCCAGCGCTCGATCGTCGGTTACACGTTGGACGATGGCTCCGGTGGACGCGTCCAGGACGACGACGTCGTGGCGGGCATCCGGCTCGAACCGGGAGGCGGAGATCCACCTTCCATCGGGCGAAATGCGCGGAAACGCCCAATGAACGTCCGGCCGGGCCCCGACCAGGACCCGGGTTTCTCCTGTGGCGAGACCATAGGTGACGAGCTCATTGGTCCCGTTCCCCTCTCGGACAGCCACCGCGAATGAGCCATCGGCGGATACCGCCGGCTGGTTCAGGCGAGCGCCCTCGGTAAGTCTTCGCTGTTCTCCGGAGAGGTCGAAGACGTACAGGTCTTTGTACAGGCGGTAGGGGTCGTCGAGCTCCAGTTGGCTCACCAGGAGCGACTCGGAGTCGATCCACGCCAGGGTCGCGAGCTGATTGGTCCTGCCGAGTGACCTCGCCTCTCCCGACTCCAGGTCGATGACCTGGACCTCCACGTCGGATATGCCGTCGGCCCGTGCATAGGCGAGCCATCGGCCGTCTGGAGAAACCTCTGGATAGAGTGCCCAGCGGGCGCCTTCGGTGAGAGCCTCGGGCTCGGTGATGGGCCCCAGGCGGCGGAGGGCCCGTTCGAAATCGGCGAGGCCCGCTTCAACCTCGGCTTCCCACACCTTCCACTCCTCCGTGAGCGAGGCGCCGAAGGCGCTGCGGCCGGCGGCGTCCAGGCGATAGGGAATCCACTGACCACCGACGGCATCGACGAAAGCGCTCATCCTGTCCTCCCCGTGCTTGTCGAGGAGGTAGTCGAAGAACATGGTCCCGTAGAGGTAGGGACGGTTGCCGCTAGGCCATACCGGGGACTCGCCGGCCGCCTGCCCGATGCTTTCGAACCGTCCTTCCAGCGCCGCCGTCCGCAGCTGCATCTCGAGGAAGCTGCCCCGCGCACGCCCCGCCTGGGTGAGGCGTGACTCGTACCAGGTGGCGATTCCCTCGATGACCCACCGCGGGGTCCCGAGTTCGGGGAAGAATGGCCACTCGGCGGGAACTCGCCCGAAGAAGGCGCGCCCCAATCGGCCGATGGGATTGACCACATGATCCAGGTGGATGATGTGGGCCAACTCGTGGGTGATGACCAGCTCCAACCACTCGTCCGCGAAGCCCAGGGAGAGGGCTTCGGTGGGAGGTCGGGCGAAGATGGTGATGCGGTTGGAGGGCGTGACGGCGGCGAAGCCGTTGGAGACGTCGGCGTGGTCGGTCAGCAGCAGGTCGATTCGGTCGTCTGGTGGCTCGATGAAGTGCTGTTCCAACTCGTCGTACGCGCGCTCTGCGCGGTCCGCGGCCTCCCGACCGAGGGCCTCGAGCTCCGCCGGGAAGGTGACCCGGAAATGCGCCGTTTCCAGGGTGCGCCAATCCTCGTCCGGCGCCTGGGCAACGGCCGAGCCCGGATGCACCCCTACCAGCGCGGCGACGGCGACGGCCAGTCCGGACAGGCGCAGTCCCTTCTTGATCCACGTCGGGCCGACTCCCCATCTTCTGCGTCCGCTTCTCGAACTCATCGGCCATGGCCTCCGACACGAGCATCTGGTACCAACTGGGTCACGCCCTCGAGCGTGCCCGCCACACGGCTCCCACTCCCCGAGCTGTCGTCACCGGCGACGACGAAGACAATGGCGAGGGCTCGGACAGCTTGACGATCCCGAGGCCCGAGATCCCGTCCAGCGATGAACTGATGACCGCGGGCATCGCCCTCGTGGTGGACAAAGCACTCGAGGGGTGGACTGGCCGGCGCCAGCCGGGACTGATGCTCCTCCTGCGAGCCGCGGCGGCCGGGGCCGCGGCAGCGCTTCTCACGGACCTCATCCGACCTCTCCTCCGGGGCGATGCCGAGCTGCCCACGATGGACCCGGACACCGCGGGACGGATACTGGCCGGTCTGGGACAAGGCCTCGTCTACGGTGGCGTCGTCGAGCCGCGCCTGCCCGGGCCCGCCCTTCTCAAGGGGGCCGTATTCGGCTCCCTCGAGTACGCGGTGCGCCCCATGGGCGGTCTCACCGGCATCCTCGGATCGCACACGCCACAGCGGAAGATCCCCTTCGTCGGCGACGTCCTCGACGGTCTCGATGGGGACGACCGGGCTTATCTGGAGCATCTGGTCTTCGGCATCGCGCTGGCCTTGATCTACGAGTCGGGTCCTTCGAGTAACGGGATGAGCCCCGACGAAGAGTAGTCATCCGCCGGTGCCATCGGTTCCGCCATGTACTCGCCGGGACAACTCTCCAGTCGGACGTCGCCCCCGACGGCATCTGTGGTCTCCCTCACAGTCGGAGGCAACACACCCAGGAGTTGGCTGCCCCCGTTGGCGGCACTTCCGAATCCCCGGACGAAGCAGAAGGCACCGGGCCGTCGGGTCACTGCCGAGGCGACGTACCGTCGAGCGAAGCCATCCCATTGATCCAGGAGGATGTACCGGGCTGCCAGGGCATCCGCCAACTCCAGATGGGCGGCGGGCTCCTCGAAGAACGCGAACGCTCGGCTGGGGACACCGCTCTGGAGGTAGTAGTGGCGTGGCTTCCGGCTGAGGACCCGCTCGCCGTCGGGCAGGCCGTCGCCACTCCATGCGGCTGCGGCCATGAAGCTCTGGACCCCGGGCCCGTAGCAACCCCACACGTCCCGAGCGCGGACGTCTGCGGGGCAAGCCGAAGACGTCTCCGTCGCTCTCCGCCAGGCGTCGGCTGCCGGCAGGAGCAAAGCGAGCACGAGTACCGTTCCGACCACGGGTACCGCCGCCTCTGGCACCCGCCGGGTTGCAGTGCGAAAGGCCACGGCGCCGTAGGCGAAGGCCAGGGGCAGAAGCGGAAGGGCGAACCGGTCTCCGCTCCAGACCGTGGGCCATAGGAGGACGACGCCCCAGTACAGTGGGAAGAAGAGCTCAGCTGGGCCCAACTCTTCTCGTACACGGATGAACCATCCGGCGCAGGCCGCGCCTACGAGCGCCACCCCCACTGCCGTGGCAGCGGGAGCATCGCCGCCCACGACGCCCACCGGCAGATGAGCGGTCGTATAGCCGACGGCATTCTCGGCGACCCGCCCCACCAGACCTCCGATTCCTACCGTGCCCAGGGACGGATCGTACGGGTTCACCATCCAGAACTCGGAAGCGTATTGGGCGACGCCCTGAACTGATCGAGCCCGGACCCACCACGCCGCCAGGGGGAGTCCGAGGGCGATCGACGCTGCACCCAGCGGCCGCCAGGCTCGTCGGACGGCGAGCCAAGCAAAGAGCGCAAGGACCAGCGGCAACCCGGCCGATCGGGTGAAGTAGGCCAACCCCGTCGCAACGATCCCGAAAGCGAGCCATCGGGGGTCGAGGACGCGACCCTCGGCACCCACCCCGACCTTCGACCCCTCGTCCACCCCGCCCTCGGTCCGCCCGGAGCGGTCCGCCCGCGCCAGGGCGTAGAGCGCCATCATGGTGAAGGCCAGGAACACGGGGTCGGAAAGAACCCATTGGCTGTAATAGACGACACCCGCCGATACAGCCACGAGCAGGGCGACGGCAAAGGCTCCGAGAGGCTTCAGTACGCTCTCCGCCCACAGGTACGCGAAGGCCACCGAGACCACCGTGGCGACGGCGGCTACGCTCTTGAGTGCGACCCACGTCCGGGCTCCGAGCGCGATGAGAAGCGCCAGAAGGGCCGGAAAGACCGGCGGGTATTTGGTGTGGGGCAGCGCTTCCGGATCGAAGATGTCGGTGTACGTCCCGTTGGTCAGCAGGCCGTGGGCCAATGCGATGTAGCCGGCGTTGTCCCCTCCAGGGTGCGGAAGGGGGTTCGCAGCGGTCCACACCACGGTTGTGGAGACGAGGGAGACGCCTCCCAGTAGGAGCAAGCGAAGGTGGCCCCGCTTCAAGGCCCGAAGCCCCCGACCACACGGGAAATTACGCCGTCCGCATTCCCGAGCCGACGGCGGGCCTCGGCGGCATCCACACCCAGCCGTCCCATGACCAGCGCCGTCTTCACGTGCCCACCCGCCCGCTCGAGGAGGTCGGCGGCCTCCTCTCGCTCGATATCCAGCATTCCTTCAAGGATCCGCTCCCCCCGGTCCTTCAGCTTCGCACACGTGACCTGGAGGTCCACCATGAGGTTCCCGTAGACCTTCCCCAGCCTGACCATCGCGCCGGTGGTGATTGTGTTGAGCACGAGCTTGGTCGCCGTACCGGCTTTCATCCGGGTGGATCCCGTGATGACCTCGGGCCCCACCAACGGCGCGATGACCACGTCGAGGCGCTCCACCAACTCCCGAGGCGGCTCGGTGCACATGAGGAAGCCGGTCCGAGCACCCAACTCGGAGGCTCGATCCACCGCCCCGTGTACGTAGGGTGTCGTGCCCGAGGTGGCGATGCCGAGGACGAAGTCCTGCGGGCCCACAGCCAAGCGGTCCATCTCCACCGCCCCGTCTGCCGGGTGGTCTTCAGCACCCTCCTGGGCCCGGACCAGTGCATCGTATCCACCGGCGATCACGCCGCGGACCATCATGGGGTCGGTCCCGTACGTGGGGGGCATCTCGGCAGCGTCGAGGACACCGAGCCTTCCCGACGTACCCGCGCCGACATAGATGAGACGGCCACCGGTACGAAACGCCTCCTCGGCCAGCTCCACGGCCCGGGCGATGGCCACGCGCTCTTCCCCCACGGCCTCGGCTACCCGCCGATCCTCGGCGTTGATGAGGTCGACGATCCCCTGGGCGTCGAGTTCGTCGATGCCTTGGGAAGCAGGATTTCGCTGTTCGGTGAGGCGAGGATCGCGCATGGGCGGTTGTGAGCGGGAGCGGCGCGTCAGATCTTCAGCGGCGCCCGAAGCTATGAGAAGCGACGCGGCACCGGCAACGAACCCTACCCCCGAACCCGACCCTCGATGCGATCCGATGGCTCTCTGGCCCTCACGGGCCTCGCTCTGTCCGTGCTCCTGGCGGCCTGCACCCCGTCTGACGGCGGTCCCGCCGAGCTGACCTTCCCCGAAACGTGGCGTTACTCCGTCGACGCGGCCCCGGTGGTCGCCGACAGCGGGATGGTCGTGACCACCGACGAGTACGCGAGCCAGGTGGGAACCGACATCCTCAGGGAAGGCGGCAATGCCGTCGACGCCGCCATCGCCGTTCAGTTCGCCCTCGCGGTGGTGAATCCGGAAGCCGGCAACATCGGGGGCGGTGGCTTCATGGTGCTCCGGACGCCCGACGACGAAACGGCCGCCCTGGACTACCGTGAAAAGGCGCCGCTGGCCGCGACTCGGGACATGTTCCTGGACGAAGAAGGCAACCTCACCGACAAGTCGGTGGTAGGGCACCTGGCTGTTGGGGTGCCGGGCACCGTCGCGGGCATGTGGCAAGCGTGGGAGCGATACGGTTCCCTCGACTGGGAGGCGCTGGTGGCGCCCGCTGTCGAGCTCGCCGAGGGCTTCGAGGTGAAGGAGCGCTTCCTGGGTTCTCTGGGCTCGACCATGGTGGCGTCGCTGACGGCTTTCGAAGCCTCCGCGGTCCAGTTCCTCCCTCGGGAGGGCCAGCCACCCCTGGTGGGTGACACCCTGCGCCAGCCCGACCTGGCGGCGACGCTGAGGCGGATTATCGAGGATGGGCCCGACGGCTTCTACGCCGGGGAGACCGCCGACCTCATCGTCGCCGAGATGGAACGGGGCGGTGGCATCATCACCCACGAGGACCTGGCCACATACCAGGCGGCATGGCGGGCGCCGGTGTCATTCGAGTATCGGGGTCATCGGGTCATCTCCATGCCGCCCTCTTCGTCGGGTGGCCCCACCATGGCGGAGATGGGCAACATCCTGGAGCTGTACGATCTGACGGCGATGGACTGGCACGGGCCCGAGATGATCCATCTCTACGCCGAGGCGTGGAAGCGCTCCTTCGCCGACCGCAACTACTACCTGGCGGATCCCGACTTCGTCGAGATGCCCCTGGAGCGGATGACCTCCGACGCGTACGCCGCCGAACGAGCATCGACCATCGGGATGGACCGGGCCACGCCCTCCACGGAGATCGAACCTGGCCTGGGCCCGGCCTTCTCCGAAGGCGAGAACACGACCCACTACTCCATCGTCGATGCCCAAGGGATGGCGGTGTCGGTGACGACGACCATCAACTCATGGTACGGCAGCAAGGTCACGGTCACCGGCGCAGGCTTCGTGCTCAACAACGAGATGGATGACTTCGCGGCCAAGCCAGGCACACCCAACCAGTTCGGCCTCGTCCAGGGCGAGAACAACGCCGTAGCACCGGGCAAGCGTATGCTGTCGGCCATGACTCCCTCCATCGTGTTGGATCCGTCGGGCGAACTCCTCATGGTCACGGGCACGCCCGGCGGCTCCACGATTATCACGACCGTCTTCCAGACCATCTCCAACGTCATCGATTACGGGATGAACGTCGTACAGGCGGTCAACGCTCCGCGGGTCCACCACCAGCACCTCCCGGACCAGATCTTCTACGAAGCCGGAGGGCTGCCAGCCGAGACCGTGGCCGCCCTGGAGGCCCTGGGGCACACCATGGTCGAGAGGAACGACGTCTCGGGGGACGTGCAGGCCATCCTCGTGGTCGACGGACAGCTGACGGCGTGGTCGGATCCTCGTCGTGGCGGGCGGGCGGTGGGATACTGAGGTAGAGCGAAGCCCGCGATGAGGCTCAGGCGACCGGCGAGGACCACGTCCCGCCCAGGCGGGTAAGTCGGGGCCATGCACGAACTCCGCGCGATCCTCCCCTATTTCCGCCCCTACACGGAAGCGCTCATCGGGGGCCTCGTGTGCGTGGTCTTCGCGAATGTGTTCCAGATCCTCGGCCCCTGGTTCATGAAGCTCGCCATCGACGGGATGGGCGACCCCGACGTGACCATGGGCCCGATCACGCTCTATGCCGCAATGATCGTCGTGGTGGCCTTCGTCGGTGGCGTGTTCCGTTTCGGCATGCGCCAGCTCCTCAACGGCGTCAGTCGGCGCATCGAGACCGACCTGAGGGACGACTTCTTTCGTCACCTCCTCCGACTCGACGCTCGCTTCTACGGCTCGACCCGTACCGGCGACCTCATGAGCCGCGCCACCAACGACACCCTCGCCGTCCGCATGGCCGCGGGACCGGCCATCATGTACACCGTCAACACGGTAGCCAGCTTCGTCTTCGCTCTCGGCTTCATGCTCTGGATCAGTCCGCGACTGACCCTTTTCGCCCTGGTTCCCCTCGTGGTGCTGCCCCCCATCGTACTGGGCTTCGGCCGCATCATCCACCAGCGATTCGAAGAGATCCAGGAGCAGTTCTCGTCACTTTCGACCTTCGTACAGGAGAGCCTCACCGGCGTGCGCCTCGTCCGCGCGTACACTCAGGAGTCCGAGCAGGCGCGTCAGTTCGACGGCTATAATGCCGACTACCGGAGCCGGAACATGGGCCTCGTGCTCCGGGCCGGCGCATTCCATCCGGTCCTTTCCATCGTGTCGGGTACTGCGATGGTCCTCGTGACCTGGTTGGGCGCGGTGGAGGTGATGGAGAACCGGATGTCTCTAGGGGACTTCGTCGCGTTCGGCTTCTACCTGACCCTCCTCATCTGGCCCATGATCGCCCTGGGCTGGGTGGTGAATTTGTATCAACGCGGCGCCGCCTCCATGGGGCGCCTCAACCGCATCTTCGAGACGGAACCGGACATCGATCTTCCCGACGAGCCGGCGCCTATCGCAGGTGCCCGCGGTGCCATCACCTTCGAGAACGTCTCTTTCCGCTATCCAGACACCGAGCGGCTGGTCCTCGAATCCATCGATTTCACCGTAGAGGCCGGTCAGACCGTCGCCATCGTGGGTCCCACGGGAGCCGGGAAGAGCACGCTTCTGGCGCTCCTCACGCGGCTGTACGATCCCTCGGAGGGTCGAATCCTCCTCGACGGCACCTCCCTGGACCTCTTCGATCCTGCGGAGCTGCGTCGTCGGATCGGTATGGTCCCTCAGGACTCGTTCCTCTTCTCGAACACCATCGCCGGCAACATCGGTCTCGGGTTGGATGAAGAGGACCTGGATGCCGGTGCGGGACTCAACCCCGAGGGTGGCCGCGACATCGCCACCGCCGTTCGTCGGTCCGCAGAGATCGCCCAGCTCCACGAGCAGATCGAGGACTTCCCCAAGGGCTACGACACCATCCTCGGAGAGCGGGGAATCAACCTCTCCGGTGGCCAGAAGCAGCGGGCCACTCTCGCCCGCGCGCTGGCCCGGAACCCTCTCATCCTCATCCTCGACGACGCCCTCAGCGCCGTGGATACCCACACCGAGTCGGCCATTCTCGAAGACCTTCGCGAAGTCGCCGTCAGGCGGACGGTCTTCATCGTGAGCCACCGGGTCAGCGCCGTGATGAACGCCGACAAGGTTCTGGTTCTGGAGAACGGACGAATCGTCCAGGAAGGAGCCCACGACGAGCTCATTGCCCAGGAGGGCACGTACGAGCGGCTGCTCCGCCGGCAGCTTCTGGAGGAAGATCTCGAAGCCACGCCCGCCGGGGCGGTGGGCGACTGACCCCCCTCTAGATTCGCTCGAGGATGAACGCCGGGGTGAAGCGCGTCAGGTAGGAGGCCAGCACCGTGAACTGGCCGGTGAGGAGCAAGACCCCGAGAAGGATCAGGAGCACTCCCGACGCCTTTTCGACCACCGGGATCCACCGACGGAACCGCTTGAAGGTTTGCAGGAACCAGTCCAGGGCCAGGGACGCGATGAGGAACGGGACGGCCAGGCCGAGAGAGTAGACGCTGAGGAGACCCACCCCCGCCCACATCGTCTCCTGGGTCATCCCGTAGGTAAGGATCGCCCCGAGAATGGGACCGATGCACGGCGTCCAACCGGCGCCGAACGCCATGCCCACGCCCAAGGTCCCC
Source organism: Gemmatimonadota bacterium (assembly GCA_013002885.1). Classification (GTDB taxonomy): domain Bacteria; phylum Gemmatimonadota; class Gemmatimonadetes; order Longimicrobiales; family Gaopeijiaceae; genus UBA2589. The sequence goes on from JABDLS010000051.1 coordinate 31,379, forward strand.
AGGTACCCAGCGGGCTTGTCCGCCAGGTGTATGCGCTTCTCGCGCATGAGCGGTGTCAGTCTGAAGACACCGGAGAGGTGGAGCCCGAGGATGATGATGATGACCCCGCCGATCCGCGCGATGAGGAGTTCGTATTGGCGGAGGAACTGGCCGAGGAAAGACGCCGACGCACCGAGGAGGATGAAGATGGTGGAGAAGCCCACCACGAAGAGCATGGAGTGCATGAACGTGGCTTTCCTGTTCACGCCCTCCTGGAGGTCCTCCAGGCTCATCCCCGTGACGAACGCCAGATAGCTGGGCACGAGGGGCAGGACACACGGCGAGAGGAATGAGAAGACTCCCGCCGTGAAGGCGATGAAGATCCCCACTTCGGCTTCGTTCACGGTTCCTCTTTCCCGGATTCGATTGTATTGCGCAGCGCGGCACGCTCCTGAGTCCTCGCCCGGTGCGACTGAACATACGCCCGGACGCCCGTCGTCACACCGATCCATCCCGCCAAGGCGGCCAGAACGTATCCCACAGCCGTGGGTGCCAGAGCCGCCAAGAGCGCCAATACGAGGACGGCGATGGACAGCGTGCCCAGTACCGTCCGGTCTTCGCGGCCCAACATGCGATCCCCTGCCAGGGCATCCCCGAGAATCTCGCTGGCTCGCACGACGGATGCCATCGTCAGTCGCCCGGGAGACGAACCGATGCGCCGGATGTTTCGTTCCAGGCGGACCGGCAGCGGGTCTTCAGGGTCCAGGGGCTCGGTGGACATGCCGAGGGCCGTCGAGACGGTTCGACCACCGATGACCGGCCCCCCCGGAAGTACGATCTCCACCGAACTCGCCAGGTCGGCGAGGAACAAGCCCTCCAACTGGCGCCCCATTCCCTCGTCGAGCACGCCCACGTCGAGCTCCCAGTTCCCGAGGAGGCTCGCGGAGTTGAGGTTGCTCGACCCGATCCGGGACCATACGCCGTCCACTACCGAAGTTTTGGCGTGCATCATGGGGCCCTGCCACTCGAAGATCCTCACACCCGACTCGAGGAGGTACCGGTACCCGCCGCGTGACATCGATCCGACGATGGGCCAGTTGTTGTGCGCAGGCACCAGAATCCGGACGTCGACGCCATGCTGGGCTGCCGAGGCCAGAGCCTCGGAAATGGACTTCGGAGCCACGAAGTAGGCGTCGGTTATCCAGATGGACCGCCGTGCCTTCGATGCTACGAGGTGGAGGGTCCGGTAGACGCGTGTCCGTCCGGGCTCGCCTTCGATGAGCCACACAGGCGTGCCGTCCGCTTCCACGGGGGGCTCGAGGTGCGCGGCGAGAGAGACGGGTTCCGACACGTGGGCCCACACCGCTTCGAACGCCACCGCCGCCGCGTGGGCCGCCGGGCCCCGGATCTCGACGCCCGTGTCGCGCCAGGGCGCCTCCGACTCGGTTCCCGCCCACTCATGGCCGACGCAAAGTCCACCGAGATGAGCCACCTTCCCATCGACGACCACGAGCTTGCGGTGATCCCTCTGCAGGGCTCCGAAGGGGTTGCCGAGGGCGACCCGGGGTGGGTTGAACGCCGTCACCTGGACGCCGGCTTCCCGGAGAGGCTTCCAGAAGTTCCTGGGCGTGGCCCAGCACCCCATCCAGTCGTACAGAACGTAGACGGGCACGCCTTCCCGAGCCTTCTCGATGAGAGCCGACCGGAACTCCCGCCCGACGGGATCGTCGCGGACGAGGTAATTCTCGAAATAGACGAAGCGTTCTGCAGACCGAATCGAGTCCAGCCAGGCGGAGAAGGTGACAGGCCCCTCGAACTGGAGCCGGATCTCGTTGCCGCAGATGGTCTCACTTCCGGTGGCTCGCGCCAATTCCATCCACGGGAATCGATGCTTGGCTTCGTCCCCTTCCGGGTGACGGAACTGCATGGGATGGACGGCGGGGTCGCGTGACCCGCTCACGGGAGATGGCATGGCCTGAACTTCGAGGTGCGGCGGGGCGCGATCAAGCGCCACGCCGCGCCCGAGTCCCGGCCTCTCCTATTCCGAACGGAGCGCCTGCATCGGGTCCACCCGTGTGGCGCGACGGGCCGGGACGTACGACGCCGCCAACGCCACCAACGCCAGAACCGCCCCGACCGCCGCATACGTGGTCGGATCCGTGGCGCTGACCTCGAAAAGGAGCTCCACCAGGAAGCGAGACAGCCCGATAGCGGCAAGTACGCCCACCACCAGAGCCCCGACGGCCAGGAGAGCTCCCTCGCGCAGGACCATCCCCAGGACCTGACGCTCTTCGGCGCCGAGGGCCATGCGAACGCCGAACTCCCGAGTCCGCTGACTCACGGCGAAGGCCAGCACGCCCAGGACACCGATGGCGGCAATGAAGAGGGCGAGGATCGCGAAAGCGGTGAAGAGAGCCGCGTTGAGGCGGTCTGCAGCGATATCCTCACGTCGCAGTTCGTTTAGGGTCGTGACGTTGTCCAGCGGTCGATCGGCCTGCATGCCGCGAACGATCTCCGTCACCCTCCGGGCGATGGGGCCCGCCTCTCCCGTCGTAGCGACGATGATGGCCGGCCCGGCACCCTGTTGGGCCGCCGGCAGGTAGAGGGTGTGAGCTCCGGAGAGCGAAAGGCCGTACTCCCGGGTGTTCGCGGCGACGCCGACGATGCGCGACCACGGGCCCCAATCGCCATTGAATTGCTGCTGGGCTATGCGCCCCCCGATGGGGTTCTCGTTGCCGAAGATGTCCTGGGCCATTCGCTCGTTGATGATGACGACGCGCTCGCTGTCGGCGTCGTCGGTAGCTCGGAACGACCGGCCCTGGACCATGGGCACGCCCACCGTCTCGAAGTAGCTCTCGGACACCAGATTCACCTGCCCCATGGGCGATGCGACGCCGTCCTCGGCAACGCCCTCCACCCGGAAGGTCCTCTGGGTGAGGATCACCGGCTGGAAGGGCGCCCTGCTGGCGTGGGCCACCGAACGGACCTCGGGGAAGCTCTCGATCTCCTCGATGACGCGGTCCATCAGCCTGAGGTTCTCGTCGCCCGGCATCCCCGTGGTGTTGGGAGACTGCATGGCGACGACGCTCTCGTACGCGATCCCCGTGTCCACCTCGGTGAGGTTGATGAGGCTACGGACCATGAGGCCGGCGCCGATGAGGAGGGTGAAGGACAGTGCGAGCTGGCTCACGACCAGCCCATGCTGCACGTGCTTTCTCGACAGCCCCACGGCGCCCCGGGCACCCGCCGCCGCTCCTGCAGCGTTGCCCAGCCCCTGGAGCCCCGGGAGGGTCGGCGTCCACGCGAGCAGAACGGCAACGCCCACGGCGACCCCGATGGTGAACAGCAGGACCGGGACATCGATGCCGATCTCGCCGGTGCGGACCGTGAAGCGATCGGCATACTGGACGAGGAGTTCGAGGCCGAAGACCGCGAGGCCAAGACCCAGCGCCGCGCCCCCCAGCGAAAGGAGAAGGTTTTCGGTGAGGAGGTCCTGGCGTAGCCGGCGCTTCCCGGCACCGAGGGCGGCGCGAACGGTGAGCTCACGCTCCCTCCTCACGATTCGTGTGAGCGTCAGGTTGGCGACGTTGGCACACGCCAGGAGCAGAACGAGCCCCACGGTACCCATGAGTACAAGCAAGGTCGGTCGCGCCTCCCGGGTGAGTTCCTCCTGCCAGGGTGTCGCCCGGACGGTCATCTGGAGGTGGTCGGGATAGGCGGCCGGATACGATTCGTGCAGTGCTCGATTGAGCGACTCGAGCTCGGACTGGGCCGCTTGCACCGTCTGCCCCGGCCCGAGACGCGCGAAGACGTCCGTCATCCGGTGCGTCCGGTCGTCTTCCATCGTGGCGCTCTGGTAGTGGGCGTTCGTCGCATAGTTGACGAAGAAGTCCTGCGTCCTGGTGCCGGTGTAATGCGTACCCGGCTCCAGGACCCCGATGATGCGGGTCACCGTCGGCGACGAGAAAGCGTAGAGTCGGACGGTCGTTCCGATGACGTCCGGATCTGCGCCGAAGACCCGAGTCCAGTAGTTGTGGGTCAGGACCATGACGGGCTCGGCCCCACGTCCGTCGTCGGCGGCGTTCATTGTCCGGCCGTATTGGGGCGTGAGGTCGAGGACGTCGAAGTAGTTCGCCGTGACCAAGCCACCGATGGCCCGGTGAGGCTCGTCGTCTCCCACGACGGTGAAGGTCCAGTCGCCGTACTCGACGAATTCGTCCATGGTCCTGGACTGCTCGCGATAGTCCTGGACCTCCTCGAACGAGAAGGAGACGTTGTCGAGGCCCGCCGCCAACGCCGGCTGCTGCACGTAGAGAATCCGATCTGCGTCCGGGTACGGCAGCGGTGCCAGCAGCACCCCGTGTATGACGCTGAAGATCGCGGTGTTGAGGCCGATACCGAGCCCCAGAGTGAGCACGAACGCGGCGGTGTAGCCCGGTGTGCGCAGAAGGCTGCGCAGCGTGATACGAAGGTTCTTCATCGTCGTCCCCTCCCTCAGAGTTCAGGCCGGAGCCCCTGCCCCGAGCCGCCGGCCGTGCCGGCCCCTCAACCTGCCTTGGTGAGGTACCGGTAGGATATCAGCTTGTACGCCAACTTCGCCACCACGAAGTCCGGCGCGGGCAACCCCGGCGTCGGAGCCAGCTCCACGATGTCGGCGGCGACCACGTCGCGTTCCTCGAAGACCCTTCGAAGGAAGCGCAGGGTCCTGTACCAGTCTCCGCCCCCCGGCTCCGGCGTCCCGGTGGACGGCACGATGGACGGGTCGAAGTAGTCGACGTCGAAGGTGAGGTAGACCTTGGGGCCCAGGGCCTCGAGGGCCTCCTCCATCCAACGGTCGTCTTCCCACATGTCGTCGGCCCAGATGAGCGTCGACGCCTTCGACGCCCGGGAAAGGTCGATCTCTTCCCGACTCACGCCACGGAGGCCCACACCGACGACGTCGGCCCGGTCGAGGACGCGGGCCATGGCCGAAGCGTGCGAGGCGGGCGTGCCCTCGTATTGGAGGCGAAGGTCGGCGTGAGCATCCATCTGAAGGACGCTCAAGCGCTCCCTTCCAAAGCGTTGGGCCTGGGCGAGGATGGCAGGGGACGAAACCGAGTGCTCTCCTCCGAGCATGAGGAGGAAGCCGTCTCCCAGAGCCTCCGCCACCCTGCCATAGGCCGCCTGGAGTTCGTCCATGGCCGGCGCCGCCCCCGCCCTCGTGAGTTCGAGGGCCGGAAGAGTGCGGATGTCGAGGGTGGCGCCCGGCTCGCAGTCGAGCTCCTGGTCGTAGAGTTCCACATACCGTGACGCCTGGATGATGGCGTCGGGACCCAGGCGAGTGCCTGCCCCCCATGAAGTGGTCGACTCATAGGGTACGGGCAGGACCGCGACGTCGGCCTCGTTCAGGGGGCCGTCGGTGCGATCGAGGCCAAGGAAGGCTCGGGGTAACTCCCAGGGCAGATCCGCCAGGTCGTTGGGAACGCCTACCGGTGGCGCCGAGTCCCGGCCACGGCCAGGCGCGTCCGGATCCGGTCGGTTGGGCATGTCAGCGGACCGTCTCGATAGGACAGATCAGCCCCTCGGTCGTGAGCTCCACCCCGGCCTCCTGACACGCCTTGCACAGGCCGTAGATCTCCAGGTTTCGTCTCACGGGCAGGAAGCCGTGTTCGTTCTTCACGCGGTTCTCGATCCGGTAGAGCTCGTTGCTCTCGAATTCGGTGACGGTCCCGCACTCCACGCAGATCATGTGCTCGTGGACAGGCCGCGCCGACAGGCGATGCTCGTAGCGTTTGAAGCCCTCACCGAAGTCGTGCTCGGCCACCAAGCGGCTCCGGACCAGGAGATCGAGAGTCCGGTAGATCGTCGCCTTCCCAATGCGCTCGCCACGGCCACGAAGGGCCCGCTCGATGTCGTCGACGGAGAGGTGTTCGTCCGAGGCGAAGAGGACCTCGGCAACCGCCTCGCGCTGCTGCGTAACCGGCAGACCCTGGTCGCGAAGGTAGCGGGCAAAGAGCCGCAGAAAGGGCGGTGTGCCCTGGTCCGCCGTCACATCTCGTGTCTGGCTCACGATTCGGGCGCTTCGATGAACACGTCGTCGAATTCCTCCATCAACTCCTCGAACTTCTGCGCCGAGGCCGAAATGTCCACCTCCCGCGCCTCCCCACCCTCTTCCGCCGCGCGCTGAACCACCCCCCGCATCACGGGTGGGAAACGATCCGGTGGCGCCTCGCCCTGGTCGGTCAGCGTCGGTTCGACGGTGACACCCTTCCCGGTATGCTCGGCCCGGTACGACACCGTGAGCATTCCGCGTCGATCTTCGTCGCCTTGAAACGTGCTCACGGCGACGAGGCCCTGCTCACGCCGACCGCGGCGAAAGGGCGGAAAGACCCATAGGCGGTCGATGTACTCCACGCCCACCTCTTCTCGGAGTCGGATGAGGATTCGAGGCAGCGCCTCCGGCACGCCCGGATCCGAGTCCTTCCTCGTCGTCTGTCTCGTCATGCCCCCTCCTCACGCGCCTTCGCAACCGCCGCACGTGCCTTCCCCAGCACAGTCTCCACCGCGCGGTCCATGGGGCCCGCGAGAACAGCGCCCGAGGCCTTCATGTGGCCACCGCCCTCGAAGTTGCGGGCCAGCTGGTTGACGTCCACCGGCCCGTTGGAACGGAAAGACACCTTGACGTCACCCGTGCTGGTGTCGCGGAAGAGCAGTCCCACCTCCGTCCCTTCGATGGAGCGGGGGATGTCCACGATGCCTTCCAGGTCCTCGGCGATAATGCCCAGCGCCTCGTACGGCTCCTTCGGAATGACCATCCAGGAGATCCCCGATTTCGGGTCGTGCTCGAGGGTCTCGAGAGCATGCTTGAGCAGCTCGTACTTTCGCAGTGGTGCACGGCCATAGATCCGGTCGTGCATCTCTTCCGGGTTGACCCCCAGGGTGATGACCTCCGAAGCCACCTGGTGACACTCCGCTGTCGAGTTGTCGAAACGAAAGCTCCCGGTATCGGTCATGATGGCCACGTAGATCCCATTGGCGATCCACTGTGACCAGGGGCCCTTCGCCGTGTGGACGACGTCGTATACCAACTCCCCCGTGGCGCAGGCGTCCGGATCGCGGAGCGAGATCCCACCGATGGCTTGGTCCCCCGGCTGGTGGTGGTCGATGATCACCGTGGTCAGGTCACGGATCATGTCCTGGACTCGACCGATCCTGGGTACCTCGCCGGTATCGAGGACGATGGCCAGGTCGGCGCTGTCGCAGAGGTCTCGAGCCTTCCGCGACCCGGCATTGACGATCCAGTCCTCGTTCTCGACGAGGAAGCGCAGGTTCTTCGGGAAGGTGGTCGGGTTGACGATCCACGCTTCGGCGCCGTTGGACCGCATCCACGAGGCGATGGCCGCCTGGGAGCCGGCGCCGTCGCCGTCAGCATTGAGGTGCGTGGTGAGAACCGCCCGGCGGGAGGCGAGGAGGGCGTTCTTCACTTCGTTGACCGCCGCCGCACGGTGAGCAGGCGTCCGGTAGCTCAAAGAGGATCCTGACCCTGGAGATGGTGGAAGGGGGTCGCGCAGCGGCGACCTCGGCCAAAGCTACCAAAGGCCATGGGGGGGACGCCACCGCCCCTCACGGGAGCTTCTTTCGAACCTTCGCCCACGTGGAAGCGAGGTGCACGAGCCGGGACGATTCCCGACCGCCGGTACGTCCCTGGGCCAGCGCCGCCCGAAGGGCGTCGGGCCGATTGGGGTGAGCCGGCAGCGTGACGAAGGCGTTGCCGATCTCCCCCACGGTGTGGGCATCGGATCCAGCGCCCCGGAGTTTGTCGTGGCGCAGAGCCAGGTCCAGGGCGTCATCGTTCATCCTTCTTGCGTGAAGCCGGGCGTTGAAGACCTCGACCACGTCACAAAGGGGTGCGAGACGGTCTGCGTAGGCACCGCCCCCGCCTTTGCCGGCGGCATACGGATGCGGCAGGTACGGGATTCCACCCTGCTCGCGGATCCTCTCGATGGTCTCCTCGGCCGGCGTTCCCCTGGGAATCTCCTCGGACAGGTACAGGCCGATGACGTCGATGCCCTCGGCCGTCTTCACCTCCTCACCCGGGATGATGTGCTCCGGGTGCGCTTCGGCCATGCGCAGGGCCACATGCACCCGATCATGATCCGTGATGGCGATGCGGCCGTAGCCCAGTTCCAGTGCCCGCGCCAAGACGGCCTCCGGGTCCGAGAGGCAGTCCCTCGACCCTTCGGTGTGGAGGTGCATGTCGAGGGTGAGGCTCGACTCCCCCGCCTTCGCCCTGAGCTCGGCGAGTACCCGGTCGGCAAGCAGCTCGAGATCGGGGAGGGTCGTCACATTGTCGATGACGTGGTCGCTCCGCCCTCGCTTCTCTGAAGGGTCCATTTGGGCGTCGGCGATCCGCCGAGCCTCGTCCGGAGCCAATCCCCTGTCACGCACCATTCGCCCGACACGGACCTCCGTGGGGGCGTCGACGAGGACCACGACGTCGAAGTCGCCTTCGCGGCCGGTCTCGAAGAGGAGTGGAATCTCGGAAACCGCCAGCGAGGCACCAGCCGCCCGTTGCTCATGGAGCCAGGCCTCCCGGAGCCGCCAGACGGCAGGATGGACGATCTCCTCCAGGCGCCGGCGGGCCTCGGGGTCGTCGAAGACCCGCTCGCGCATCCGAGCCCGGTCCAGCGATCCGTCCGACGCGAGAACGTCCGGCCCGAAGACCTCCACGACCCGCTCCAGACCGGGTGAGCCCGGGGCCACCGCGTCCCGAGCCAGCTGGTCGGCAGAGACCACCGGCACGCCCAGCGTGCGCCAACGGTCCGCGACGGCGGATTTGCCCGATGCGACGTTCCCCGTGAGGGCCACATTGAGCATCAGCTCGTCTCCTCGACCGCTTGGCGACTCCGTCGTCGTACCACCCATAGGGCAACGGCCGCTACCGCGACGAAGGCGACGGCTCCACCCACGCCGAAGATCTGGGACGCCACCTCCCACCCCTCCCGACCGGCGAATCCGATGGACACGTAGATGGCCGTCCAGCCGAGGACTCCGATGATCTCGTAGGTGAGGTAGCGGTGGTAGCTGATGCCGCTCATTCCTGCGGCCATGGGCATCACCGTCCTCACGAACGAAATGAGTCGGGCCACGGTCACCGAGTAGAACGGATGGCGACCGAAGAGGTCCTGCACCGCGTACCCGCGATCCCCGAGTAGGCGGCGCCACCGCCCACCGTCCCTCAGCACGTGCTCGCCCGAGCGACGCCCGATCCAGTAGCCGACGCTGTCCCCAACGAATCCACCGCAGGCGGCGGCAACGATGAACGGTGCGAGCGGCGTTCCGGCCTCGAGAGCCAGGATCGTCGATACCGAGGTGGCCACGCCGGACGGCACCACCAGCCCGGTGACGAAGCACGTCTCGAGGACCGCCATGGCGAAGAGGAGCCAGGGGCCGTGGACCGCGAGCTGGTCGAAGAGGAGGGAGACCATGTCCACGACTCAGCCCCGGGGTGCCGCAATACGGAAGTCGTCCGGCGTCGCCCTGATCTTGTCCTGGCCCAACGAGACCACCCAGACCGAATCCCTGGATGTCTCCAGTTGATACACACTGCCCCAGGGGTCTCGCTTGATCTCATCACCGGAGTACCGGTAGTCCAGCCAGTCCAGCCACCGGGCCCCCGACGGCATCTCTCCGGTCAGCCGTTCGTGCTCCACGACGTTTCGGGCCACCTGCCGCATCTCTTCTTCGGTACTCCACCTCTTCACCGGAACTACCACGGGTTCGGCAAGATCGAGGAGTATGGCCCGCGTCTCCGGGAAGTAGTACCAGACCGCGACGCAGAGAACGAAGAGCAGGAATAGCCTACGCATGTCGGCGGTCGGTCATCTCGCGCCGCATCCTGGCGGACCAGACGATGTACCGTTCGAACTCGTCGATGGAGGGCTGCCCATCAGGGTCTCCGTACGCCGTCTCCAGCCGCCAACGGAGGTACGAACGGGGAGGCAGGGGGAGGAAGGGCGCTCGCCGGTACCAGTGCCGAGCCCGGAATGCCCAGGCGGCACGTAAGAGGTAAGGAATCATCCGCGGTCGGCGGACAGCCATTCCGGCGATCTTCGCGTACAGCTTTACCCACTCCTTCGGACCGAACAACCCCGCGGGGAGTACCTCCTTCCCCTATCGCTTAACCCGCGGAAACATAACGATTCCAAGGGTTTCCGACGCGTTTTTCCACGGCCCCCTCCTCGCGAAAGCATGCCGAACCGACTGGCACGGGAAACGAGTCCCTACCTCCGACAACACGCGGACAACCCCGTGGAATGGTATCCGTGGGGCGACGAGGCCCTCCACCGAGCCAGTGAAGAGGACCGCCCGATCCTCCTTTCCGTGGGGTACTCGTCTTGTCACTGGTGCCACGTCATGGAGCACGAGTCCTTCGAGGACGACGAGACCGCGGCGCTCATGAATCGCCACTTCGTCAACATCAAGGTCGACCGCGAGGAGCGCCCCGACATCGACCAGATCTACATGAAGGCCGTGCAGGCCATGACCGGGCGCGGCGGCTGGCCGATGACCGTGTTCCTCCGGCCCGACGGTGCCCCGTTCTTCGGCGGCACCTACTATCCCCCGGAGCCCCGCCCGGGAATGCCGTCATTCCGCCAGATACTGACGGCCGTAGCGGAGGCCTGGCGGGAGCGACGGGAGCAGGTGGACGAGGGGACGGCGCGTCTCGTAGAGGCACTTGTAAGGTCGGCGACTGCGGGCAGCCCGAGAAGGGTGGGGCACGCCCTGGTGGAGCGGGCCTGCCGCGTCCTCGCCGACCAGTACGACCCGGTTTACGGCGGCTTCGGCGCTGCGCCCAAGTTCCCTCAGCCGGTGACCCTCGAGCTCCTCCTGCGCCAGCACCTCCGCACGGGTGAGCCAGCGCCCCTGGAGATGGCCGTCCACACCCTTCGGCAGATGGCGGCCGGCGGGTTGAGGGATCACCTGGGTGGCGGCTTTCATCGCTACTCCGTCGACCGCCGATGGCTGGTACCCCACTTCGAGAAGATGCTCTACGACAACGCCCTTCTCGCGACCGCTTACCTCGATGCTCATCGGGTCACAGGAGACGACGACCTCCGGGACGTGGCGGTGGAAACGCTGGAATACCTCGCGGCGGACATGCTCGACGAGGCCGGTGGCTTCTACTCTGCGCGAGACGCGGACTCGGAAGGCGAAGAAGGCATCTTCTACGTGTGGACGCCCGACGAGGTGAGGAGGATCCTCGGAGCCGCGGACGCAGATCTGTTCATGCAGGCTTACGGTGTCTCCGAAGACGGCAACTTCGAAGGGAGGAACATACTCTACCTTCCGAGACCGCTGGAGACGGTGGCTGTCGCCGCAGGAGTCGAGCCCGCTGAGCTGGCCCGGCGTATGACCGCTGCCCGAAGGCTGATGCTGGATGAGCGTTCCAATCGGGAAGAGCCTTTTCGAGACGAGAAGATCCTCGTCTCGTGGAACGGGCTGGCCCTGCGGGCTTTCGCCGAGGCTGGAGCCACCCTCGGTCGCGACGACTTCGTGGCCCTGGCGGTGCGGGGGGGTGACTTCCTCTGGGATGAGCTCCGCGACGGCGACCGACTCCTCCATGTGTGGACTGCAGGCGAAGCGAAGATCCCTGCATTCCTCGACGATCATGGAGCTCTGGGCAACGCCTTCCTCGGCATCCATGCCGCGACGCTGGATGGCCGTTGGCTCGATCGCGCCCGCCGGCTCGCCGACGAAATCCTCAACCGCTTCTACGACCCCGAGACAGGTCTCCTGTACGACACCCCCGAGGACGGGGAGCGACTGATCGTCCGGCCGCGGGACCCCACCGACTCCGCCACGCCTTCAGGCGTGTCATTGGCTGCGGAGCTCTTCGCACGCCTGGGCCGCCTCCTGGACGTCGACCGCTACTCGGAGGCAGCACGCGCGGCCGTCGACGCCGAAGCCGACCTTCTCGAACGAGCGGGCCCAGCCTTCGGGCGCCTCCTCTCCGTAGCCGACCGTCTCGATGCCCAGCCCTTCGAGGTCGCCATCGTAGGGCGTGTGGCCGAACCGGCCGAATCCGCTGACCCGGCCCTGGTCCACGGCCCGGCATCACCATTCCGAGGTCCCGGGCTGGACGAAAAGACCAGGCAGCTGGTACGGACTGCACATGCGGAGCCCCTGCGAAATGTCGTCATTGCCGGCGCGGTGGCATCGCAGGCGTCCCCGTCGACCCCTCTCCTCGAAGGGCGGAGCCTCGTCGACGGGGCACCGGCCGCCTACGTCTGCAGGGATTACAGTTGCAGTCTTCCCGCGACCACTCCCCAGGGCTTGGCGGAGCAGCTCTCGTCGCTGCGCGACGAGCCCCGGGAGTAGACACGACTCTTCGTCCTGATGGGGAGTTGGGTATCTTTAAGGGCTGTCCCACAGCCCCGGTAGGCTGTGCGAACCACCCCCGAACGCGAACCCATGGCGACAAGCGAACAGGACGTAATACAGGTCTCGGATCTGGCCGGTCTCACCCACGATCAGCTCCTCCGTTTCTATCGGACGATGGTCGCATCCCGTCGGGTCGACGACCGGGAACAGAGCTTGAAGCGCCAGAACAAGGCCTATTTCCAGATCTCCGGAGCAGGACACGAGGCAGTGGGTGTCGCCCTCGCCGCCCACTGCGACCCGGATCGCGACTGGTTCTTCCCGTATTACCGGGACCGCGCCCTCATGCTGGCCCTCGGGCAGAGCCCGCTCGACCACCTCCTGCAGGCAGTGGGTGCCGAAGAAGACCCGGCTTCAGGTGGACGCCAGATGCCTGGCCACTTCGGGGACGTCCGGTTCAACACACCGACGTCCTCGTCCCCCACTGGAACGCAGTTCCTGCAAGCGGTGGGTGCCGCCGAGGCCGGAACGAAGATCGCGGCGGTGGATGGGCTGCTGGAGCGTATCGAGTCGTCGTTCGCCGAGGACGAAGTCGTCATCGTATGTACGGGTGACGGCGCAACGTCCGAGGGCGAGTTCTGGGAGTCGCTGAACACCGCGTGCAATCTCAGTCTTCCCGTGGTGTACGTGGTCCAGGACAATGGCTATGCCATCAGCGTGCCCGTTGAAGTTCAGACAGCGGGCGGCAGCATCTCGCGGCTGGCATCCGGCTTCCCCGGCCTCCACGTCGTCGAATGTGACGGAACAGATGTCATCGACAGTTATCGGGCGGCAGGCGAGGCTATCGCATACGCCCGTGAGCGAAGGGGGCCCTCCATGCTCCACGCCCACACGACCCGGCCCTACTCCCATTCCATGTCCGACGACGAGCGGGCGTACCGGACTCCGGAAGAGCGTGAGGAGCAGGACATAAAGGACCCCCTGCGCCGCCTCAGGGAGCTCCTCATCGACTCCGGCGCCACGACAGCCGACGAGCTCGATGTCCTCGAGAAGGACATCCACGACGCGGTGGCCGAGGCCGCCGATGTGGCCCTCGACAAGCCTCAGCCGGACCCGTCGACGGCGATGAAGCACCTGTTCTCGGAGGATGTCGATCCTACGTCCGCCGACTTCGACACCGAGGACCACCCCCGATACGAGAGCGACAAGCTCTTGACCATGGTCGACCTCCTCAACGCGTGCATGCGCTCGGAGATGGAGCGGGACCCACGTATGGTCATCTTCGGCGAGGACGTAGCTGACGTCTCCCGGGCCGAGATCATCGACGAGGTGAAGGGCAAGGGCGGAGTGTTCAAGGTGACGCACGGCCTGCAGAAGCGGTTCGGGTCCGAGCGGGTCTACAACTCCCCACTCGCCGAAGCCAACATCGTCGGGCGCGCCATCGGCATGGCGCTACGAGGCTTGAAGCCCGTGGTCGAGATCCAGTTCTTCGACTACATCTGGCCCGCGATGATGCAGATCCGGAACGAGTTGGCCACCATGCGTTACCGCTCCAACGGGGAGTTCTCCGCTCCGGTGGTGATCAGAACCACCTATGGCGGTTATCTGAAGGGTGGTGCGATCTATCACTCCCAGACGGGTGAGACGCTGTTCACCCACTGCCCGGGGCTCCACGTGTGCATGCCGGCCACCGCCGAGGACGCTGCGGGCCTCCTACGCACGGCGATCCGGTGCGACGACCCCGTTCTGTTCCTGGAGCACAAACACCTCTATCGACAGGTCTACAACAAGGGGCGGAATCCGGGCCCCGAGTACATGATCCCCTTCGGGAAGGCCAAGGTGGTGCGAGAGGGCACCGACATTACGCTCGTCACCTGTGGCGCTTTGGTTAAGCGGAGCATGGATGCGGCGAAGATCGCCGCGGACCAGCACGGCATCGACACCGAGATCATCGACCTGAGAACGGTTCAGCCTTTCGACATGGAGCGGATCGCCGACTCCGTGAAGAAGACGAACAAGGTCGTGGTCGTCCACGAAGACAGCCTGTCGTGGGGCATCGGTTCCGAGATCGCCGCCCGCATCGCAGACGAACTCTTCGAGTACCTCGACGGTCCCGTGAGGCGTGTGGCCTCGTTGGACACCTGGGTAGCATATGCGCCGCCGGTGGAGAACGAGATCCTGCCTCAGGCCGCGGACGTGGCGGAGGCCATCAGGGAGTTGGCGGCGTACTAGAACCTCCGGAGCCGCCGACAAGTCCTCTAAGCGAGGGCCACCGCGGGCGGTGCTAGAGCCGCAGTCCGAACGTCAGAGGTATGAGCGTCGAGTCGGAATCGCCGCCGATCTTGATGTACCGGATCTCCGCGAAGGCACCGACCCCGGTGCCAGCCCCTCCGATGTTGACGCCGAACCCGCCGTGGTACCCATTGTCGTTGGCCTTCACGGTCGCACCCACGGGGCCCGCCTCGATCTGATAGGCCCCCAGCCCGGCAAGGAAATAGGGGACGAGTCCGATGCCCGGGAGATTGTACACCACGCTCAAGGTGCCGCCGAGCACCTGGGTGTCCTCCAGGCCCGTCTGCGAAGATCCGAGGCGATGGAAGAACCCGTCGCCTCGAAGTCCCAGAGGGATCGTGGGGATGGAGACGAACAGCCCCACCTGCCCGTGGTAGCCGGCATCCGCCGCGTCGGACAGCGTACCCGTCGGCGCCGTAAAGCCACCGGCCACCATGAAGCGCGGCTGAGCCTCCGCCGCCGCGGGGACCAGCGCAGCGAGAAGGAAGACGATGGCGATGGTTCGGCGCATTTTTCGAGGTTCCCCGGATGTGGCACGAATCTTGGACTCTGAAGCTCGCGCAACACCTCGACGCGAGGCAAGGATGAACCGCGACAGCCGTATCACGGCCTTTCTGGCGGGGGTTTACGCCCCGGACGGGCCGTGGTGGCCGTCACTTCTTTCCATCGCGGGGGAAAAAGGTTCCGTCCGTCGAGGGCGGCCGACTACATTTGTTTCCATCTGCTGGGGGGTGGGTGGGCTGAGGAATATTCAAGTGGACACATTGACCATGATTCACAAGCTCGCACTCTCCAGTCTCGCAATCGTCGCGCTCACCGGCTGCTATGAGCAGGTGCTCGTGCCCGACGACGAGTCCGACGGACGGATCGAGATCACCAACGACGAGTTCGAACTCGATCAGAGGGTGAGCTACCCCGAATCCGACGTGCCCATCAACGCACCACCTGCTGCGGAAGCGAATGGACCGGCCGCGGCGGGTCCAGCCCGTGCACCGGCCTCGATCTCCTTGACCCTTCTGGCCGAGGCCGTCCCGCCCATCGTGGCCGGTCAGCCCGTTCAGGCGACCTCGGTCTGGCTGAACTCGGAATCCAAAGCGGTCGTCAGCTACAATCTTCGAGGGTCGGCGGCCCTGGGCGCCCTGGACTACTTCATCCAATTGACGAAGAAGACGCCCAAGCTGCTATCCACGGCCGTCTTCCTGGACACGGACATCAACGCGGTGTCCATGGACGGCACCTTCGCCTATGCCGCCCAGGCTTCGTCCGACGTGGCGCTCGCCTCCCCGGCCGTACTGGAGCGCCTTCGCTTCCTCGGCAACAAGTTCACCCTGGACGGCAACCTCCAGGCGCAGCTACCGAGCTTCGCGGCGACGAGCACCGTGAGCACCGGCTCCATCATCTACGCCACGTCCGGCAACGCGGGTAGTGTCGTCGCCCTCGACGCCAACGACCTCAGCGTGCTCGGGGAGTACGCCCTCGAAGACGCCCGTTGGGTGGCCTGGGACCAAGCCGGTGGAAGGATCGTCGTTGCTCAGGGCACGCCGGGTAGGCTCTCCGTCTTTGAAGAAGGGGTATTTCCCGGTGGTTCCATGAATCTCATCGCCACGCACTCCTTTCCTGGCGCCGATGTCGCCGAGTCCAAGTCCACGGTGGAGATCCATGGAGGCAAAGCCTTCGTCGCGGCTGGACCCGAAGGCGTTCAGATCGTCTGCCTCGACAACGGGCAGATCGTAGGATCGGTCCCACGGCCCGATCCGGCTTCGGTGGGGCTCGACCCGTCCGTAGTCGTGACCAACTCCGTGACGGTTCAGGACGACCTGATGTTCATATCCAATGGTGAGGCGGGGGTCTACGCAGCCGCGGCCGAGGACTCGTTCGAGACGAGCGCCTGCGACGATCCCCAGGACGTCACCGTTCTGGGCAGCCTCCAGTTCGGCCTCCTCCAGTCGGTGAACCATGTGGTGTACCGGAACGAGTACCTCTACGTGGCCGCCGGACTCGGCGGCATCAAGATCGTCGAGGTGGAGCTGAACTGAGGGCTCAGAACATCCAGCTGACGCCGAATACCACAGCCAGGTAGTCGTACCCGTCGCCGCCGGCTGAGAACGAGGTCAAACTGGCCGTCGAATACGACACTGCCAACGAGACCTCGCTGACGGCAGCCAGGCGGCGCCCCACCCTCCCATTGCCTCTCATGGCAAAGGTAGGATCACCATCGGTGGTGACCTGCTCGACTCCCGGGGCCAGCTCCACCAGGAACGTCCAAGGCGCCGGTTGGTGCAGCCAGGTCCCGGCCACCTCGGCAATGCCATAGAAGTCCGGGTCGAAGTAGCCGTCG
Organism: Gemmatimonadota bacterium; assembly: GCA_013002885.1. GTDB lineage: Bacteria > Gemmatimonadota > Gemmatimonadetes > Longimicrobiales > Gaopeijiaceae > UBA2589. The sequence goes on from JABDLS010000051.1 coordinate 48,348, forward strand.
AAGAGGTTCTTCTCGAAGGAGAACCCCCTGAAGCTGGCCCCGAGGGAGAAGGCCTGGCCCACGCCCCGGGTAGCGCTGACGAGAAAACTCCTCCGCCCGTTGGACTCGGTGCCCGAGTAGGACCCGATTCCCACCTGGCCGTCCACCCGCCAGTCCAGGTTCGGCCTCCATCGCCCGGTGACGAGGAACTGCGTGGCGCGGACTCCTCGGTCGGTGAGGGCGGCGGTGTCGTCCAACCCCCTGGATGACAGCTCGGCCGTGACGTCCAGCCGGTGCCGTTGAGGCGAGCGCGCCGAGGCCCGGTAGGCCAGGAACGCGGGATCACCGAATCCGTCTGACACGCTGCCCCCGACGCCGGCGGTGAGCATCCAACCCGGGTCCAGCTCGTACGTACCGGTGGCCAGGACTCCGCGAGCTGTGCGGTCCAGCGTTCCCAGGGTCAGGTCCTGGCGGAGATCCCGTTGGTACGCTTCGGCGTGGACCTCCAGCCGCGGCATGGGATGGAAGCGGCCCACCAACGAGGTCGTCACCATACGGTTTCCGTCGGAGTCGTCCTCACCTCGGACCGAGGGCCTCACCCGGGGCGCCGCGGCGAGCTCCGCCGTCCGGAGCTGATCGCGTATGGACGCGTCGTTCGGTGCGAGCGACGAGGCGCGCCGGAACGCCTCGATGGCTGCCCCACCCCTACCCTGCCATCGGTAGACCTCTCCCAGGACGCCCCAGGCCACGCCACTGTCGGCATTCGCCTCCACCGCTCGGCGCGCCGATCTCTCGGCTTCGACGAACCGTCCGGCCCATCCTAGGGTCCGGGCCCGACCGCTAAGGGCCCGCACGTCGCCCGGGCCCAGCTCGAGGGCTCGCGCGTACTCCTCCACGGCACCATCGAAGTCGCCTGAAAAGCCCCGTGCCCGGGCAAGGCCGAGGCGAGCCTCGACATCGTCGGGGCTTTGACGTACGAGTTCGAGGTAGACGTCGATGGACTGCTCGTAGCGCTGCGCCCAGGCCAGCGCCCGCGCCCGATCCCGCCTCGCCGTCGAGTGCTCCGGCGCGATCGCCAGCAGCTCGTCGTAGCTGGCGAGAGCCTCATCCGACCGACCGGCCCAGGAGTAGAATACGGCCAAGGTCGCGAGGGCGTCGGCGTGTCCGGGTTCGATGCTGAGCACCCCCTCGACGGCCGTGGTCGCCTCTCGCAGCCGACCGGACCACGCCAATACCCGAGCGCGTGCCAGGCGGGCCTCCAGGTTTCCCGCGTCCAGGGCGACGAGCCGATCGAGAAGCTCGAGCGCACGCCCGTATTCCGCGTCCCATCCGTGCATCAGCCCGCGGCGAAGAAGAGCCATACGGTCGTCAGGGTCGTTGCCCAACCGTTCGTCGTAGAGGCTGCGGGCCTCATCGGTGTCTCCCGCGAGCCACGCCTGCTCGGCCTCGTCCTGGTCGCCGACCTCGGCCCCGGGTAGACGACCAAGGTACTCCAGTGCCGTGGGATGGTCGGGTGCGTACTGTAGCACCTCGTTGAACCGACTGCGCACCGCAGCCAGATCCCCGTTCCGCCAGGAGACGAGCCCGAGGCCCACGAGGGCGTCGACATTGTTCGGCTCGGCTCGCACCACCACGTCGAAAAGGCGCATGCCCCCTGGTGTGTCGCCCTGCCGAAGGGCCACATACCCCAACCCGGTCCTCGCGTACTGGTCGTTTTCGCAGCGATCGAGGGCAGCCTCGAAACGTGTGCGAGCCTCTGTCAGGTCGCCCTGGGAGTAGGCGACCCACCCGGCTTCCGCATCGGCGGACGACGCGCTCGGACAAGGGTCCTGAGCCAGGAGCGTGACCGGATGGCCGGTACCGGCGACGACCATCCCGATGAACGCGACCGCGCCCACGCGAGACAGGAGGCGGATGAGGACACCGAGACGGGGGTCGAGCTTCATGACGGGCAATTCAGCCCTTTCGACCGCCAGGGGTCAAGGGTCATGCCGCGTCACACCACGCGCACGTCTTCTCCGGTCTCGTCCACCCATGCCCTGAGTCCGCCGCTGAGGTTGCTCACCCCCTCGCGCCCCGCATCCAGAAGTCGTCGGGCAGCCGTCAGACTTCGCTGGCCGGTCCTGCAGTACGCTACGACGGGTCGGTCCGTCGGGATCTCCTCGAGCCGCTTGCCGAGCTCGCTCAATGGAACCAGGCGTGCGCCGTACTCCGACAGATTCCCGACGGCCCACTCCCATGGCTCACGGACGTCCACGAGATAGGGTGGCGCGTCGGATTCGAGCTGATCCCGAAGCTGAGCCGGCTGGATCTCGAGTACATCGGCTACGGCGCCGGACCCGGTAGGCTCCTCGGCATCCGACTTCACCCCGCAGAAGACTTCGTAGTCTATGAGCTCCGTCACGGTGGGCTCGTCTCCACACGCCGGGCAGGCTGGATTTCGGCGCAGAGCCACCTCCCGCCAGGTCATTTCGAGGGCGTCGAAGATCTGGAGTCTCCCCGCCAGCGTCCGGCCGACGCCGAGGAGGAGCTTGATCGTCTCCATGGCCTGGGCCGCTCCGATGATGCCCGGCAACGCGCCCAGGACGCCCCCTTCGGCGCAGTTGGGGACCAGCCCTGGGGGTGGCGGCTCGCGGAATAGGCATCGATAGCACGGGCCGTCTTCCGTGGAGAAGACGGAAACCTGCCCCTCCCACCGGAAGACCGATCCGTAGACGTTGGGCTTGCCCAGTATCACACAGGCATCGTTGACCAGATAGCGGGTCGGGAAGTTGTCCGTGCCATCCACGACGACGTCGTAGTCCGCGAGGATCTCCAGCGCGTTCTCGGACGAGAGACGTGCCGAGTGGAGGACGAGTTTGACGTGGGGGTTCACGTCCCGAAGTCGATCCGCGGCCGAATCCAACTTGCTTCGTCCGACGTCGGAGGTACCGTGAAGCAGCTGACGCTGGAGGTTGCTCTCGTCGACGGTGTCGAAGTCGACGATCCCGAGGGTGCCCACTCCGGCAGCTGCGAGGTAGAGCGTCAGCGGTGACCCCAACCCTCCCGCCCCTACACACAACACGCGGCCAGCCTTCAGACGTCGCTGGCCGTCGACGCCCACGTTGGGCAGCGCCAGGTGGCGGGCGTAGCGGTAGAGTTCGTCGCGTTCGAGTTCGGGAAGGGTCATGAGGAGGTCATACCCCCCTACGGCGCCATCCGGTGGGGCGAGCCGCGAAGCCCGCCCTCGGAAACGATCTGGAACGCCAGAGCATCCTCCTCGAGAGCTCGCACCACTTCGGGGTCCCCGCCGGAGAGCTCGACGACGTTCGACAGCTGAAGAGCCAGCACGTAGTACTGGAAGGGGATCATGAGGGTCGACCGGTCCGCCCATATGTCACGGTCACGAAGACCTCGGAAGAGGTAGACCTCGTCGTACAGCCTTAGGCTCTGCTCCAGGTCGTACCAGTCGGCGCCGTACTCAGGCGCCCCCTGCACCAGCCCCAGATGCTCGTCGGTCTCGAGGTTTCTGAGATCCAGCTTGGTCGTGAGGCCGTGGCGGACACCCCATCGCTCCAACCCGAGCTGGGTCATGAGGCCGGCCGACGACGAGAAGAAGATGGGACGCTCTCCGACGGAATCGTTGATGATCCGGAGCGCCAGTTGCTGGGCCCGGTCCAGGACCATTCCCTGGGGATAGGTGACCGCCAGCTTCGGAAAGGGGATGGTCATGTCTTCCGGCAATCGCATGGCCGAGACCGAATCCATCACATCCTGGCTCAGCACCGTGACGGATTGGCTCGGCACGGGGCGCTCGTCGTGGAGGTCCGGAAACGTCCCAGGGTCGTAGGTGCGCTGCCTGGCCGGAGACGTCAGATCCTGGAGCTGCTTCGGATACCAGTCGGTGTAGAGGTACTGGCCGACGACGACGGTCACGTCTTTCCGGATGCCCTCGACCTCCTGGAGATACCAGAGGGGAAAGGTGTCATTGTCGCCATTGGTGAAGAGCACGCCGTAAGGTTCGACACTCATGAGGAGGTCGAACGCCCAATCCCTGGCTGCGTAGTCAGCGCTCCGGGTGGCCCAGCTCCAGTTGAGCATGAGAGGGATGAACGCGATGACCAGGACAGGCGATGCGGCGCCGAAGTTCCTTCGTGTGCCGCCCATGGCCGAGGCCAAGGTGTGCCAGGTCCACGCGACACCCATTCCCGCCAGTGTCCCCCAGAAGAGGAAGCCGGCGACGAAGAAGTAGTCGCGCTCGCGAACCTCCCGCAGAGACTGGTCCAGACCGGCGTGGAGGGAGTACCCATGCCGGAAGTTGAGGTAGACGACCAAGCCGACCGTGAGGGTGCCCGCGAGTACGGCGAGGTAGGCGAAAAGGGGTCGGTCCACCCTCCACACCGACGCCAGCCCCACCGCACCGAGGACCAGGAAGAGAAGGGTGAACGGGAGACGCGCCGTCTGAGGAAGCTCGGATGGGTGCAGGCCGCGGGCCCATTGCCACTCGAAGTACTGCAGGTACGTGGCCATCTGGGCGCCGAACGTCGCCTTCCGCTGGGTGACAGGCGGCGTCTGGTACTGCTCTCGCGTCAGGTTCGCAGACAGGCCAGGACATCCCGCCCTACCCATGGTGAACACAGACACCGCCGCGCCGGTGGCCGACTCGCAGGTCGGGTCCCCTTCGTTGATGACCGGGTCGAGTGAGGCACGGATGGGGAGGACGAAGTTGAATGAAATTCCAACCGCCACCAGGATGGCGGCACGCACCACGAAGTCCGCCCGAAGGAGTCGAGGAGCCCCCGCCATGAGCACCAGAACCCCGAGGGCCGGCGCGGGAAGCACCGACATGAGATGGCTGGTCGAACCGATGGCCATGAGGAAGACCGCCGTGAGGAGCAAGCGCTCACTCCCCGCTTCGCCCCGTCGATCATACCAACGAACCGCGAGCCACGAGACCGCGGCGATGATCATCACCGAGAGCGTGTACACCTTCTCGTTTACGTTCGACTGATTCCAGACCGTGAACGCGGTGGCGCCGATGATCGCCGATGCGCCCGCCCCATACCTGGCGAGGGTGGGTTGGGCGAAATACCCCACGAGTACACGGTGGGCGACCAGGAAGAAGAACCCCGTCGCTACGGCGCTGGTCGCCGCCGCGAAGAGGTTGATCCGAACGGCCACCGAGAGGCCTGTGGGCGCCAGGAGGAGGCTCCACACCTTGGCCACGACGACGAAGAACGGATTTCCCGGCGGATGGGGAATCCCGAGGATGTGCGCTGTGGCGATGTACTCGCTGGTGTCCCAAAACGCCGTCGTCGGCGCCAGCGTCGCCACGTACAGAAGGAAAGCCCCCAACCCCGCCACGACCGCACCCAGCCAAGGCGTTCCGTCCGCCCGTTCCCCGGCCCCGATGGACGGGTTCTTCGAATCGTCGTCAGCCATGGTTCTCCCCTACCCCGCGATCCCCGTTCGGGCGACTTCGTCGACGAGCTCCAGCACACGGTCGATCTCGTCCGGTCGATTGTAGACGTGGGTCGAAAGTCGCATCCAGCCGTAATCGTACTCGCCGATCACACGTGTCCGGACCGACGCTGCACGGGAAAGGTGGCGCTGCAGATCGGGGGACTCCACCCCGTCGACGGAAAAAGACACCATGCCTCCCTTGAGGGCTTCTGCAGCCGGCGTCACCACATGAACGCCTTCGATCGCCGCCAGGCCGTCCTCCAGTCGGCCGCGGAGGTACCGCACCCGCGCCTCCACCCGATCCGGGCCGAGTGCCAAGAGGTACTCGGACGCGGCAAAGAGCCCCGCCATTCTGGACTCGTCGATGGTGCCCATGTGGTTGAAGCGATGTGCGCTCAAAGCGTGATCGTCCCAACCCCCCGACGCGAGTGTAGGCCAGAGCTTCGACCGCCACTCGGGAGCGAGGTAGAGGAGGCCACACCCTTGGGGCGCCATCACCCACTTGTGGGGCGAGCTGGCATAGAAGTCTCCGCCGAGGCCTCCGACATCGACGGAGAGCATGCCCGGGGGGTGGGCCCCGTCGACGCAGAACACGATCCCTTGATCGCGGCAGCGCCGAGCGAGTTCGACGACGGGCATCAGGGTTCCGGTGGTGAAGGTCATATGGGACACGCTCACCACCCGAGTGTCTGGCGACACGGCATCCCAGACCGCGTCGGCGAGTTCCTCTTCACTTGCGGCAGGCACGGGGAGCGCCGCCACCGATAGGCGGACGCCCCGCCGGGCCTCGAGAACTCTCCATGGCTCGAGCCCGCCGATGTGCTCGTGGTCGGTGGTTACGACCTCCTCGCCCTCGAACAGCTCCAGGCCGTTGGCGACGAAGCTCATGGCTTCCGTGGTGTTCCTGGGAAAGACGAAGCCCTCAGCGTCGCCTCCCACGAGTCTGGCGACGGACGCCTTGAGGTCATCCCAGGCGATTCCAGGCGGGAACGTGGCCGCCACACGCCGGACATGCTCCGTAACCGCATCGACGACGACCCGAGGAGACGGACCGAGTGTGCCGTTGTTCAGGTAGATCCGATCGTCGGGAATGAGGAACGTAGATCGGACCTGGTACCAGAACGCCTCGTCGTCAGGCGCCCCACCCGACGCGAGCTGGGTGCCGAAGGCCTCGACGGCCCTGGGCCACGCCAGCGTGGCACCGCCCAGGACCGAGAGGAAGTGCCGGCGGTCGAGATTCACTCGACCCTCGTCAGTCGTCGGTCTTCACCGCGATGAAGGAGATCTCGATGGACGCCCCTGCCACCAGGCCGGCTACGGCCACCGTCACCCTGGACGGTGCATCGCCCCCCTCGAAGTACTGAGCGTAGGCCTCGTTCATCTCGGAATAGCCGGCGACGTCGGTGAGGTAGACCGTGGCGCGAACGATGTCATGGTAGTCCATGCCCAACTCGGTCAGCAGTTCCCCGAAGGCCCGCATGATGTTGTGGGTCTCGGCAGCAACTCGGCCCTCCGTCATGGCGCGGGTCTCTGCGGTGGCGCCGAGCTTGCCTGACAACCAGTAGGTGTTGTCGACCTGAATGGCCGCGCTGAATGGCGTCCGCGAGGATGGCTGGTGCGCGATGCGAGGCCCGTCCTGGGCCGCGACAGGCTGGACGATGAACGCGGCGGCGGCGAGCGCGAGGACGATACGCTTCACGATGTCTCTCCTGATGATCCGTTGAAGTCAGTGTGCCGGATCATGTCCGCCCTCCGTGCCTCGGGCAAGGACGGAAAAGAGGTAGCTTCCTCACATGTCCGCAATCAGCAGCCGAGTCGTCCGATACGCACGGGCCTGGGCCATGGGGCCTGACGACGTGGTAGAGGACGAGATCATCATCGATCGTGATGGAACGTCCATCCCGGCGACGATCGCGCGCCCCCGAGGTATGTCGGGCCCTCTGCCGGCGTGGGTGGTGCTTCACGGCATCACGCGCCCGGGGCGTGCCCACGCTCAACTGGTTCGTTTTACCCGGTCGGTGGCGTCGGCGGGACTGGTCACCATCGTACCGGAGGTGCCTGAGTGGCGGGAGCTTTCGCTGGCGCCCTCGCTGACCGTTCCTACGGTGGCCGCTGCCATCGAGGGTATTCGGGACGCGGGATTCGTTCGAGGCGAGCAGCTCGGCCTCGTCGGGTTCTCTTTCGGAGCGCCTCACGCCATCGCCGCCTCCTCGGACCGCCGGATCCGAAACGAGATTGCCGGAGTGTGTGGCTTCGGAGGGTACTGCGACATCGGTGAGACCATCCGATTCATGATGACCGGCCACCACGAGTGGGAGGGCCACCATCACCACCTGCGACCGGACCCCTACGGCCGGTGGATCGTCGCAGCCAACTACCTGACCGCGGTACCCGAGTATGCCGAGGCCACCGACGTCGCGGACGCGCTGCGGACGCTGGCGAAACACGCCGGGGACGTAGGGGCGCCGTCCTGGGATTCCGTGTACCACCCGAAGATCCGAACCCTACGGGCGTCGGTGGCTGACGAGCGCCAATGGCTCTTCGACGCCTTCGCCGTCGCGCCGGAGGGGTCGAGCTCCAAGCACTCGACACCCGAGGGGTTGGCCGAAGGGCTCGTGGCCGGCGCACTGCTCAGGGACCCGTCCATCGATCCCATGACAGCCTTCGCCGAGGTGAGAGGAGAAGTCCACCTCATCCACGGTAGGCGAGATCACCTGATCCCCTTCACCGAGGCCCACCGACTCGAGGCGGCCCTTTCCCGTGCCCGCCGACGTCTCACCGTCACCCGGCTGTTCGGGCATTCGGCCCAGGAGGGCTTGCCACTCTGGTCTTCGCTTGCCGAGGTCCCGCGTTTCGCTCGTGCCCTCAGCGAAGTCCTGACGACAGTGTGACCGTCGAGCCATTGTGAGCCCTGCCGACGCGCGGTGGAATCCTCACCGCAAACCCAGCAGGTCCTTCACAGACGCCTTCACGTCGGCATCCTTGTCGTCCATCGCCTGGTTGAGAAGCCGTCGTGCGTGGGGTGTGCCGATCTCGTTCAGGGCCCGGTAGGCAGCGATCCGTACATCGACTCGTGGCTTGTAAAAGAGCTTCGGCACGGCGTGCTTCTCGATGGACGTCACCGCGCCTGGATCCCCCAGCTGCCCGAGAGCCCGGATGAGGGAAATGGCTTCGTCGGGATCGTTCGTCTCGTCCAGGAGCTTGATCAGCGATCGCAGGGAGCGTTCCACGTGCAGTTCCCCGGCCGCCACGGCCGCAGCGATCCTCACCTCCGGGTCGGGATCCTCGAGGAGTCGAAGGCTGACGATCAACTCGCCCGACTCCTCATCGCCCAGCTTGACCAGCGAGCGAAGCGCCTCACGTCGGACCTTGGCGTCAGGATTCGCAAGCGCGCCGGCGACGAGTTCGACCGCGTTGTCACCGCCCGTCTCCCCGAGAATCGCTACGGCGTTGCGGACGAGGAAGCGATTGTCGTCCACGACCATCTCTTCGATGATCTTCCGACCCGGCCTGCCCATGGCGACGAGGGCGTCACAGTGGACCCGCCTCGCCGACCGGTCTGTCGACTCGGCCAGGTCATCCCGGATCGCCATCGCCATGGGGTCACCGAGATTCCTGCAAGCGAGAAAATTGTCCTGTCGGCGCACCTCGTCTCGCTCGGCGGCCATCTGTCTTGCCAGACGACCGTAGACCACTGGCGTCGCGACGCCCCGTGCCACCTCCACCACCATGGGGTCCGGTGGATCTCCCGCACCCGCGGCGACACGTGCTACAGCCCGAGCCACACCGTCCAGCTCCCGCTTCTCGAGCATCTCGTTGGCGAGCCGCTCGATCTCGGCGGCCTGGTCTGAGTCACCGGCGAGGTAGGCCTCGACGGCTTCGTCCAGGGTTTGGACAGGGGAGAGGTCATCGAAGGAGTAGAGTTCTTCGTACGAAGCGTCGCCGGACTCAGAGGCTTCGAGCGGCGGCTCTCCCGCCGCCGCGTCCACCTCTCCCCCGAGGGCTACTTCACCGTGGGGGGGATCCTCGGTCGCGGCCGCGACCGGCTCGGCGTCTGCAGCCGGGGCCGTCCCGCGCGAAACCGGGACCGTCCCGGCCGAAGGGGAGGAGAAGAGCGCGTCGACGGAGCGCGCGATTCCGGAAAGCTCCTTCGTACCCTCGGAGTCGGACATGGGCCTGCCGGGGAGGTGGAGGAAGAACCGTTCAGTCTCGCCCCAATGTAGGAACTGCGGGCCTTCGCCGGGAGGCGCGAGTATTCTTGCTTGGCCCCGAGCGCTCCGACATCTTCACCCTCGTCCCCCAGGGAGCCCCGAGCCATCGGAAATGTTCGGGCGGCGAGCGACGAAGTCGCGCCGCCTTGCACGAAACTGAGGAGAAACGAGATGCCGGTCTTCACCCGTTATCGCGACGGCGTGCTGGTCCTCACGGTTGATGGTGACTTCACCGCAAACGAGCTGCACCGCGTGGCCCATGGGGCGTTCCAGGATGACGCGACGCCACAGGTCGTGCCCGTTCTCCTCGATATGAGCGGGGCAGCCGGGCTCTCGGCCAAGTCATCAGAGGAGTTGAAGGCGATGGGGTCGACCTTCGGGGCCCACCGTGAACGAATCGCCGGGCTGGCGGTGGTCGCGTCGAGCGCGGTCCACGACCTCTTCGCCGAGGAAGGCCACTTTGGCGGTGAGGCCGGCATGGACCTTATGGCCTGCACCGCCCACGCCGACGCTCGAGAATGGCTGTCGACCCAAGCGTAACTGACGACGAGGAAGGGAGGAGAGTGATGACGAGTAGCGGAGGATCCTTCAGCGGCCAGACGGGCCGACGGCATGCCCGGCCCTCGGCAAGAGCGGCAATCGCGATGGTGGCTCTCACCTCGACGGTGGCATGCGAGGCGCCACCTCAGGCGGCGCCGGGCACCATCGCGTTCGTGGGTGTCCACGTCCTGCCCATGAGCACCCCGGGCGTTCAGCCCGGTCAGACCGTCGTCACCGTCGACGGCGTCATCACCGAGGTCGGTCCGGTCGATGAGGTCGTCGTCGGTGACGGTGCGACGATCATCGACGGTGAGGGACGCTATCTCATGCCGGGGCTGGCCGAGATGCACGCCCACGTTCCTCCGGGAGATGATCCGCCACGTGAGGCGGTCGAGGACATCTTGTTCCTCTACATCGCCAACGGCGTCACGTCGATCAGGGGCATGCTCGGCTCGGCCTATCAGATTCCCCTGGCAGACGAGATCGAGCGCGGTGAAGTCCTCGGCCCGAACTTCTACGTGGGCGCACCCTCGATCAACGGGACTTCTGCCCCGACTCCCGAGGACGCCGAGCGACTCATCCGGGAACACGCCGCCGCGGGGTACGACCTCCAGAAGATCCACCCCGGCGTCTCACGGGAGTCGTGGGATCGGATGGTCGCCACGGCCGAAGAGGTCGGGCTGACATTCGGTGGGCACGTCCCCACGGACGTGGGGCTCCTACACGCCATCGAGACCGGGATGTCGACCGTCGATCACCTCGACGGATACGTTCAGGCGGTGGCTTCGGACGATGTGGTCGCCCAGGTCAACACGGGCCAGCCGATCAGTCTCGAGCGGCTGGTCGAAGGCGTGGACGAGGAGAGGATCGCAGAGATCGTGAACCTCACCATCGAGCACGACGTCTACGTGGTGCCGACAATGTACCTCTGGGAGAACCTGTACGGAGCCGAGGACCCCGAACCGTTCCTAAGCCAGCCGGAGATGGTCTACGTCTCGGCACAGCAAAGAGAAGCGTGGAGAAGACAGGCGGCCGGCAGCCCCCGGGGTTCGGCCGCTGGGGTCGCAGCCTTCCTCGAGGTGCGGGACCGCATTCTCGAGGCCCTCTCGGACGCCGGTGCCCCGATCATGATGGGCACCGACTCACCCCAGATGTTCAATGTCCCGGGCTTCGCCCTCCATCGGGAGATCGACGAGATGGCCGACGCCGGCATGTCCAACCAGCAGATCCTGGAGAGCGGTACCGTCGCCGTTGGCCGCTACGTCCGCGAACACCTCCGCCTGGACGAAGACTTCGGGACCGTGGAGCCGGGCCAGCGAGCGGACCTCGTCCTTCTTGGATCGAATCCCCTCGATGACCTGGACAACCTCACCGATCGGGCGGGCGTCATGGTGCGCGGCCGGTGGGTGCCGGGGGAGGAGATCGATGCAGGGCTGGAGGCGTTGGCGGCGAAGCACGCCGGAGGTTAGAAGGCTAGTCGGCGGATCGCGCCGCTTCGTCGAGGTCTACGGGGTCGGCCACCCGAGGTGCGAACCCGCCGGTGATCAGCCGGGCTCCTCTCGACTGGACCAGCCACTGCCAGGCCCAGTGGACCATGACCAGGAGCTTGTTGCGGAACCCTACGAGGAACGCCACGTGGACGACGCTCCAGAGGAGCCAGGCGAGGACGCCGCCGAAGGTCCGGCCACCTACGTCCGCGACCGCCCTCGCCCGACCGATGGTGGCCATCTCGCCCTTGTTGCGGTAGCGGAACGCGGGACGCCGCGGCGGGGGCGATGCGTTCGACAGCTCCCGGGCAATGATCTCGCCGACGAACGCACCCATCTGAATGGCTCCCTGGGCCACACCAGGCACGGGCTCACCCGTGGCCGCGTCGACCTGGGCTGCGATATCGCCGACGGCGAAGGCACGAGAGTAGCCGGGAAGAGAGCAGTCCCCCTCCACCTCGATCCGCCCCTGCTTGTCGATGTCCACCCCGAGCGTACGGGTGAGATCAGAAGCCTCCACGCCGGCGGCCCAGATGATATTGGCTGCGGCGACGCTATCGTCGCCCACCCAGACGCATCCGTCGTCGACTTCGGTGACCATGGTGTCCAGGCGAACCTGGACGCCGAGGCCCTCCAGCTGTTCCAAGGCTCGTCTGGAGGCCTCTTCAGACATCGTCGGCAGGAGGCGGGGCCCACCCTCGAGCAGATACACACGGGCGGTCTTCGTATCGACCCGGCGGAAATCCTCGGGTATGGACATGGCGGCGATCTCACGAAGCGCCCCTGCCATCTCCACGCCCGTCGGTCCGCCTCCGATGACGACGAAGGTGAGCTTTGCCCGCCGCGCCTCCTCATCCTCCTCTAGTTCGGCCTCCTCGAAAGCCATGAGCACCCGGCGGCGGATCTCGATAGCGTCATCGATCGTCTTGAGGCCCGGCGCCAACCGGGCCCATTCGTCGTTGCCGAAGTAGGCGGTGCGGGCTCCGGCAGCGAGGACGAGCCAGTCGTAGGCGACTTCCTCGGCGCCGACGTGGATGGCCTGGCCGGCGAGGTCGACCGATGTCACCTCCCGGAGGAGCACCTGGACGTTCTTCTGCTTTCGGACGATGGCGCGGACGGGCTCGGCGATGTCGGCCGGCGACAGCGCGGCGGTGGCGACCTGGTAGAGAAGGGGCTGGAAGAGGTGGTGGTTGCGCGCGTCCAGAAGGAGGACCTCGCAATCGGTCTGTGCCAGCTTCCGGACGGCCTCGAGACCACCGAATCCCGCGCCCACGACCACCACTCGTGGGCGACGACTCATGCGCCGGGGCCCGGGAAGGGGATGGGGAGTGGAGGGAGGTCGAAGGCTCCCGGAAAGTCCGCCTCGACTTCCTTCTGTTTGCCGCTCCAGGCCTCTATGTCCACCCGGTACACCGTGGTTCGGGCGAGTTCGTCGTCTGTCGAGGGGCGGTAGTCCCGCCCCGGCTCGAGATGAGGTGCATACTTGTCGAGAAGCATCTGGAGGGCGTCTTTGGCTTCGGCCTCATCTCCTACGATGCGCCCGGTACCGAAGGCCGTCACGCCGGCATACTCCACGCTGAACTCGAGGGCCTCCGGAGCGGGCAGCAGGCGCCCCATGCCGGCGACGCTGAAGGCCACTTTCTCGGGTGCGACGAGGTTGTCGCGAGTCCTGCCGGTACGGTGTGTGTGGAGGTAGATGCAGTGCCGGTCCCGATCGTACACGTAGAGGTTCGAGTTCAGGAAGGGCTGACCCTCGTCGTTCACCGTGGCCAGAAAGCCGTAGGGAGCCACCTCGAAGAATTCCCTGACCCACGCCTCGTCCTTCCCGCGATCACGTCGGCGAAGCTGGCTTCGTGGGTCGTCGATGCCCGCATTGTCAGCTCCGACCTTGGGGCCGTTCTCCGTCATCTTGGCTCCTCGGTCATGCCGCCACCTCTCCGTCGACTCCCCTCACCCTCGTCATCTTCCCTCCTCGAAAAAGCCTACAGGTACAACCGCTCGATGAGCTGACGGTGCCAGAGCTCATGGCCGGCGATGATCCACGGAAAGCTGCGCACCGTGAAGTCGTATCCGCTCGCCCGTCCCCGGCGGGTCGCTGCCCTGTCCTCCATCGAGGCGAAAAGGTGGACAACGGATCGGCGAACCGCGATCCACTCCTTGGTCAGATCGGACATCGGACGGTCGTGGGCGTTGGAACGAGCGGCCCATTCGTCTTGATCCATCGACGGCAGATCGGCCCCATCGGACCGCGCCATGACCAGCCCCCGAAATGCGAACATCCGTTCGGTGTCGATGAGGTGACCGACCACCTCTCGCAGGCTCCACTTCCCCTCTTCATACCTGTACACCTCCCGGTCGGCAGGGACCTCGAGCAGATCGAGTGTCCCCGGGAGCTGATCACGGAGGGTCTCGAGAATCGAGCCTTCGGGTACCTGAGCGATGTAGCGTGCATAGTACTCCGCATGCTCCTTCGGATCTGGCCTGTTCCAGGCGCTCATCGAGCGGCGCCGGCCGTGCCGAGCTCCCCGGTCCCCCGGTCCTCCGGGCCGATGAGTCCATCCATGTCTTCGATGGTCCGTGTCGATGGAGGCCGCTGACGCTGGAGAATGCGAGCCACCTCTTCGGCCTCTCTCCACGCCCGAAGGACGTTCTCGCCTGCGAGCTTCGCGAGCTCATCTTCCGACCAACCGCGTCGAACGAGCTCCTCGAACAGGGCCGGGAACTTCGACACGTCTTCCAGCCCCACGGGTGTCGACTCGATCCCGTCGTAGTCGGAACCGATGCCGACATGGTCGATGCCCGCCAGGGCAGCGATGTGCTCGATATGATCGGCGACGTCGGCGATGGTGGCTTGGTCGTTGGACGTCAGGAAGCTCGGGACGAATGTCACCATGACGACACCACCGTTCTCAGGGAGCCGCCGCAACACCTGATCTGGCACATTCCTCGGGTGGTCGTGGACACCACGGGCAGAAGCATGGGACCAGATCACCGGCGCCTCGGCCACATCGAGGACGTCATTCATGGTAGCGGGTGACGTGTGGGAGATGTCGACGAGCATCCCCATGCGGTTCATTTCCCGGACCACCTCTCGGCCGAAATCGGTGAGACCGCCGTGGCGCTCCTCGTCGCAGCACGCGTCGGCCCAGTCGAGCGTGCCGTTGTGAGTGAGCGTCATGTAGCGTACACCGAGGTCGTAAAAGGCGCGCAACGATCCCAGCGAGTTCTCTATGGCGTGCCCACCCTCCATCCCCAGCATGGAGGCGATCCGGCCCTCACCGTACACGGCTTCCAGATCCGAGGCGGTCAGCGCAAGACCGAAGGCCTCAGGGTACTTGTCGATGATCTGGCGACCGATGTCGATCTGTTCGAGCTGGACCTTCGCCGCTCCCTCCTCCACCGCGTCGTACGGGATATAGACCGACCAGAACTGGGCCCCCACGCTGCCGGCGTGTAGTCGTGCGATGTCGGTATGGAACGGGGTCGAACCCCGGAGATCATGGGCCGGCGCCTCGACGTCGTGGGGCCCCTCCACGCTGTTGCGGATGGCCCACGGAAGATCGTTGTGCCCGTCGATGAGGGGCGTTCGATCGAGAACGCGCCGGACGATGTCGGCTGGCGTCTCCTGGGCCTCGGTCGGAGCGGGAACGAGGGGCGCGACGACGAAGGCGAGCGTCGCGGCCGTGAGAAGCGGTCGGGTGATTCGAAGCATGAGCCGATGGGGTTGGAGCCGACGAGGTTCGACGGACCCCTACGATCGCCAGGAGGCGGTGTGGCGGGCAAGGTGAGTGTCAGGCGCCCCGTGGCCACTCGTCAGCGGTGAGGGCGAACATGACGTGGTCCTCCCACCTGCCGGCGATGCGCAAATAGCGAAGCGCCTCACCCTCTCGCCTGAAGCCTACCTTCCGGGCTACGCCGAGAGACGCGGCATTGCTCGGCATGATGTTGGCTTGGACGCGATGAAGTCCGAGGCCGCGGGGAGGGGCAGCAAAGGCAATGTCCAGAAGGGCGGAGACCCCTTCGGTACCTAGTCCCCGTCCGGCGTCGGTGGCGCGGACCTGCCAGCCGGCGTAGGCCGACTCGAAGACTCCGCGGACGATCTCGTTCAGAGAGAAGAGCCCGATGAGTCGTCCTTCGGGTCCAAACGCACCAAGCCGCAGATGCGTGCCGGCCCGCGCACCGCTCGCTCCCCGCTCGATCTCACGTCGGAAGCGATCGGCTGGCGTCAGGTCGTCGGGAGGCGACGGAGTCCAGGGAGCCCAGGCCTCAGCGCTCTCATCGAGCATCGCGACGAAGGCAGCTTGGTCGGCGAGGGTCAGTCGGCGGAGCGTGAGCCGCTCCGTCGCCTTCCGGACCTCCTCGAGCCGTGGGACAGCGGACGCCATCGATGCGTCAGGAGTCGGTCGACTCCCTCGACCCCAGCAGCTTCTTGTCAAAGGACTGGACTGATCTGAGCTCCCGTACCTCGGTCGTCAGCGACTCCACCTGGTCGGTGAGGGCCGCGATCTGGTCCTCCAGGCGTGGATTGCCGCCCATCTTCAGTTCCTTGGCCAGCGTCTCGATGAAGGGCTTGCCACCAAGCCGCAGCGTCATGATCAAGGTCGCACCGGTGACGGGGACCAGGACGATGAGGATGCCGAAAATCGGTACCAGAAAATCAAGGCCCATCAGTTCGCTCCCATGATTCGTTCGATCTCGGCCACCGTACGAGGCGCGCTCGCCGAAAGGTTCTCCGAACCGGTCTCCGTGACCAGGATTACGTCCTCGATCATGATGGCGATCTCCAAGTCGGGCGCGTAGAGCTTCGGCTCCACGGTGAACACCATTCCCGGCTCCAGTGGGGTGGAGTAGTCTCGCCCGTCGGTGGCTTCGAGTCCGATGTGGTGCCCGATGTCGCGGACACCGAGGCCGGCGACGGCCGTGTACTGTGTGAGCCCACGCCCCTGGGTGAGGTAGTGAGTCGGGGACGGCATGAGCCCCCAGACACGGTCCGCTCCCATGGCGTCTATGTCCTCGTTCGCCTCGAGACCGTGGGCCTGGTAGACACGTGCAGCCGCCCGGATGGCATCGAGAATCGACGCCCCCGGCCGTACCTCGGCGATGGCCGCGCGCTGCGCCTCCAGCACGATCTCATAGAGCCGTCGCTGCTCTTCGGTGAAGCGGCCGGAGACCGGGAAGGTCCGACAGATATCGGAGCCGTACATCGCCCACTCGGCAGCCCCGTAGTCAATGAAGACCAGGTCTCCGTCCTGCATGACACGATCGACGGAGTTGTAGTTCTCCGACCGGATGGTGAAGAGGGACACCGCGTCGGGGCCCGACGCCACGATGGGTGGGAATGCCGGACGTGGTGACCCCTCGCGCTTCCACACCCACTCCATGATTCCCGCCACCTCCAGGTCATTCATGCCCGGCTCGATCTGGCGCATGGCTTCAACGAGGCCCGCGGCGCTGATCTCCGCCGCCGTGCGCAGAGCATCGATCTCGTGCGCGTCCTTGATGACCCGCATGCGCTCGATGGCCGACGTCGCGTCGGCCAGCTCGATGCCGCCCAACGCCTCGGCAACAGAGGCTTCGAGTTGCTGGCGGTGCGTCTGAGGCGGTGAGAGGCCCGGCGGGGCGTATAGCTCACCCGACTCGCCTGCGAAGTAGACGGTGCCTTCCCCCCGCGTGAGATCCCGAAGGCGAGGGACGAAGTCGCTCAGCGGCGCGGTTTCCGCGATGCCCGTGGCCTCTTCAGCGGCCGGTCCTGGCTCCAGACGGCGGATGAGGCGGTTCCAGGCCGCATCGAGGAGCCTCGGATCCTGGAAGGAGTACTGGGCGCCTGCGAACTGCCGGTGCTCGGGCAGGAAGAGGATTTCGCGCGCGCCGCCTGCGGCACCCGGCTCCATGTAGAGGACGGCGTACGGCGACTCCACGCCGGTGAGGTAGAAGAAGTTCGGGTCCTGCCTCTTCTCACCTCCGTGCCGGATCATGTACTCGCCAGGCACGATGACGGGTGCCTTCAGGCGGTCGAGGAGGCGCGCGCGACGCTCGGAATAAACCTCGGGTGGGAAGGCGACGTCGGACTGGGCTTCGACAGGGGTCGGACGGGCCAAGGCGAAGGGGGCCACGACGGCGGCGAGAGTTGCGACGAGAATGGTCGACTTCACGAGGGCTCCTGGAATCCGGACGTGCCACGGACGCCCAAGGTGTGCGCCGTCGGCCCCACGCGCCACGGCGAACCGGCATTCTCCCTACCGCCGACCACCTCGAGCCCTGCCCTCAGTCGCGGGGCCTCTCGAGGTCGTATGCCCGGATCTTCCGATGAAGCGTCCGAGGCGAGATCCCAAGAAGCTCGGCAGCCCGGCCCTGATGCCACCCCGTCTGCTGGAGGGCCTGTTCGATAGCCTGGCGCTCCAGGTCGTCGAGATTCAGGGAGGGTAGGCCCGGCGTACCGGGAGCGCCGTCCGTGCCCACGGTGTCGCTCACCGTCGCGGCCACGCCGGAGGTACCGAGCGACGCGCCGAGATCCACCGCCCGAACGGTCTGATCACGGGCGAGGAGCGCGACCCGCTCGATCACGTTGCGCAGCTCGCGGACGTTGCCTGGCCAGGGATAGTTGACCAGCTGCTCCATGGCAGACGGTTCCACGTGCCAGAGGTCCGCCTCTGTTGGCCTGAACTCCTTCACAAAGTGAGAAACCAGGATCGGGATGTCGCCCTTCCGATCGCGAAGAGGGGGCAACTCGATCTCGATAGCGTTGATGCGGTAGAGCAGGTCTTCGCGAAAGGCGTCCTCTGCGACCAGCTCTTTCAAAGGCTGATTCGTGGCCGAGACCAGACGGAAATTCGTGGGAAACTCCTTCAGACCTCCCACCCGGCGAAACCGCTTCGACTCGAGGACCCGCAGGAACTTGGCCTGGAGTGTCTTGGCCAGGTCTCCGATCTCGTCGAGAAAGAGCGTGCCCCCGTCGGCGAGCTCCACCAGGCCCACCTTCTTCGTGGCGGCTCCCGTGAAGGCTCCCTTTTCATGGCCGAAGAGCTCAGATTCGGCCAGCGCCTCGGAGACGGCGGCGCAGTTCAGGGCCACCAGAGGCTCGTTGGCCCGACCCGAGAGTCGGTGGAGTTCGCGAGCGATGAGCTCTTTACCCGTCCCGGACTCACCCCGGACCAGCACCGAAACACCCGAGTCCGCCACGCGCGCCAGGAGGCGCAACGACTCGCGCATCCCCGGGTCCTCGGTAATGATGCTCACCTCCGAGGCCTCGCGCCTCGCCGCGGCACCGAGGCGCTCCGAGCGGGCGATGACCTCCCGGGCCTGAGCCGCCTTCCAGACCAACGTCACCAGCCTGTCGGCGTCCACCGGTTTCTCGAGGAAGTCGTAGGCGCCCATTTTCATCGCCCGGGTCGCCGTTGCCACCGTGCCCTGCCCGCTCAAGAAGATCACCTGCGGGCGATGCGGATCTCCCCCCACCGCCTCGAAGACCTCGAGCCCGTCGAGAGCAGGCATGGCGAGATCCAGGATGGCCACGTCGAACACCTGCTCCCGGAGGGCGCGGAGCGCCTCGATCCCATCCGCCGCCAATGTGACCGAATGGCGTTGCGCTTCGGTCTCGCGAAGGATCGCCTCCACCAGGAGGCGCTGATCCTGGTCGTCGTCAGCCACCAGGACGGAGATGACGTGTTCGGCTCTCGGAGTCATGCCCTGTGTGTATGCCCGGCCGGACCACTCCGCAAGCATCCTGAAAAAAAAGACCCCGCAGGCGAACCTGCGGGGCCAGAGGGGCCGCCCAACTTCGGGGGGGGCGGGTCAGCCACCTCTCGGGGGGGATGTTCGGGCTACGGGACCGACCCTGGGGGGATTCAAGCCAGT
>JABDLS010000058.1 GCA_013002885.1 Gemmatimonadota bacterium
CACACCCGTTCCCATCCCGAACACGGTCGTTAAGCTCTGCAGCGCGGATGGTACTGCCGGGGGCGCCCGGTGGGAGAGTACGTCGTCGCCGGCTTTATGCTGGAAGACCCCTGGGGCTCGAGCCTCAGGGGTTTTCTGCGTCAGGGGTTTTCCGCGTCAGGGAGAGTGGAAGGGCGGCCAGCCCGCTACGAAGGGCGAGCGTCAGAGCTGGTCGAGTATCTCGAGAATCTCCCTGCCGGGCTCTTCGGCATCGGGCCCGACGGCGAGCACGTCAGGGTCCTCCCCCCATTCACGCGTCTCGACCTCGCGCAGTCGGCGCGTTCCCGCAGAGTCGTGGACCGTGAAGCCGGCTTCCCTGAACGCGGCAGTCACCCTCGTGTAGTTCGCCATGGAGTGGATGGCCACCAGGGCAACACACGCTGAACCCAGATGGTGAGCTGCGGCCTCCACTACGTCTGCCTCGGCACCCTCGACATCGACCTTGAGGACATCGGGCGAAGGTAGTTCGCGCGCCCCCAGGAGACTCGGGACCGAAGCGGTTTCAACCTCCACACCGCTAGCTGCCAGGGTGAACGCTCGGGACGACCCCGACTCTTCGAGCCTGGCCGTGCCGTCCTCGGCCGACACTGCGAGCGGCATGAGGTGGACGTTGTCGCGGGCGTTCCAATCCAGGTGCTTCCGTAGATAAATAAGGTTGTACGGGGAGGGCTCGAAGGCATGGACCGTACCGGTGGAGCCGACGCATCGAGACGCGTGCAGGGCGACATATCCATGATGGGCACCGACGTCCCAGCAGGCATCACCTTCATGCAGAAGGTGCTCGAGGAGACGCATGCGAGCCTGCTCGATATTGCCCTTCAGGTATCGGCCAGAGGCCAAACTCCACCAGCACCCTTCGTTGGGTCCCGATCGGATGCGTACCCGCACAGGCAGAACCAGGGGCGCGAGGCGTCTGCGAAGTTCGAGCGGTACCGGCATATGCCCTCCCGCTGGCGTAGCCCCCCTGCACGAGGGCGTCATGTAGGCGATGGAAAAGTAGCTTCAGCCCTGCACCAGCTCCAATGATGCCGAGATGTTCGCCTCGATATCGGCCTGGTCCGCTGGATCAGTTGGGTCGAGGAGCTCACCGAATCCCGCGTCGAACCAACCGTCGAGTTCGATAGTGAGCGTGTACAGGGCGACGCTCCTGAAGGTCGAGCTGAATCGGCGTGGTGCGGGGAACACGTACTGTCGTCGTGCCGAGAGGGGTGAGGAGAACGCGAAGAGCTCCTCGACGCCGTCTCGTACAAACGTACCTCTGATGAGGACGCTGGCTCCTTCGAGACTCGGGAAGACCTCGATGAGGACATCGTCCGCCGGGACACCCGGATCGAGCTTGTCGACGAATACGTCGATGGATTGGTATTCGTCCGTCGGGACCGGCGTCGACAGCGCGAGGGTGGGATCACCGGAGAGGCGAAGAGGCACGACCACGGGTTCTTCCAGAAGGAAGTCCTCCCTCCCGTTGATGGTAGAAGCGGTCAGCTCCAGTCCTCCCAGGGCGAGAGCGACCTCGCCGATGTCGATGCTCTCGATTCCTGGCGCGGGCGCCGGGCCACGAGCAGGGGACACCCCCGTCGGCGCGGCCGCAGAGGAAATCACCTCGACCTGAAGAAGGAGCGCGATACCCGGTGGTCCGGTGGCGTCTTCGCATGCGGCAAGCCCGAGCGTCAGTACGGCGAGCAGCAGCCTCGTGAGGTTGCGTGGGTTCATCAAAACACGGTGCGAGTCGTGGTCAGTTGGTGCTCAGCGTAGACATACGCTCGATGACCCCCGCGCTGTCAGGTCGCAGCTGAGCGCTGCGTGGGCTGTGGCGCCCTCATCAGGTCCAGGGCGTGCTCGAAGGTACGCACCGTCCCGTCGACGTCCTTGAGCTTGTCGAGACCGAAGAGACCGATCCGAAAGGTCCGGAAGTCGTCGGGCTCGTCACATCGAAGAGGAACGCCCGCGGCGATCTGAAGGCCCGCCTCGGCGAACTTCCGACCCGACGCGATCTCCGGATCCTGGGTGTAGCTGACCACCACACCCGGCGCCTGGAA
Organism: Gemmatimonadota bacterium; assembly: GCA_013002885.1. Classification (GTDB taxonomy): domain Bacteria; phylum Gemmatimonadota; class Gemmatimonadetes; order Longimicrobiales; family Gaopeijiaceae; genus UBA2589. Next base: position 2,079 of record JABDLS010000058.1, read on the forward strand.
TCCCTCGGCCGCCACGCTGGGGAAGCCGTCGCGCTCGAGCGCTTCACGCACACGGCGGCCCAGTTCCAGTTGAGCCTTCTTCACGGCGTCGAAGCCCACCTCGCGGGTCTCGCTCATGACACGGCCGAAAGCGCGGAGGCCGTCGGTAGGCATGGTGGCGTGGTACGCGTGTCCGCCGTTCTCGTACGCCAGCATGATCTGATGCCACTTCTTCAGGTCACAGGCGAAGCTGGTGGAGGTCGTCTCCTCCATACGAGCCAACGCACCATCGCCAAGCATGACCAGGCCGCAGCAGGGTGTCCCGCTCCAACCCTTCTGCGGGGCACTCACCAGGACATCGACCCCGGTTCGGGACATGTCGACCCAAACGGTGCCGGACGCGATGCAATCGAGGACGAAGAGCCCTCCGACGTCGTGCACGGCGTCCGCGACCGACCGCAGGTACTCATCCGGCAGCATCATGCCCGCCGAGGTCTCGACATGGGGAGCGAAGACGACCCCGGGACGCTCTCGCCGGATGGTCTCGACGACGACATCGATAGGAGCCGGCGCGAAGGGGGCCTGCGGCTCGGACCCCACTGGGCTGGCCTTGAGCACGATCTCCGACGACGGGATGTTCCCCGCCTCGAAGATCTGTGTCCACCGATAGCTGAACCAACCGTTCCTGATCACGAGGCACGGTTGGTCGGTGGCGAACTGTCGAGCGACTGCCTCCATCCCGTACGTTCCGCTTCCGGGTACGACGACGGCCGCTTGGGCGCCGTATACATCCTTCAGCGATGACGAGATGTCGTTCATGACCCCTTGGAAGGAGCGGGACATGTGATTCAGGGCACGATCGGTGTAGACGACCGAGTATTCGAGGAGACCGTCGGGATCGACGTCAGGAAGAAGTCCAGGCACGAAACCTCCGCGCGGTGCGGCGTGAGAGTCTGGGCGTGGCGACCGGTGGCCGCGACGCCGGTTGCCGGACATTGATACGATTGCCGAGTCCATGCAATCGGAACCCCGGCAGCCCGCCGCGGACTCTTCGAGCAGGTGCCATGAATCCACCCGTAGACACCGAGGGGGCACGCGACCTTCCATGAACAGGCACCGTCGATATTGGCGGCCCCCGGTGGCCGTGCGCGTGGTGACGTCGGCCCTGTTCGTCGCCGTCTCCGCCTGCGGAGACGATGGTCGCGGAATCGTCGAAGTCGACGATACGTCGCTGCAGGGCGTGGTGGTACGGGCGGGCACCCAGGTGCGACTGCCCGACGTCCCGGTGACCATGGACGGGCGGGTGGTGGTCAGTGACAGTCGGGGTCAATACCGTTTCGACGACGTGCCGGTGGGCGAGGCGACGCTTTCGGTCAGCTACCCCGGCTACCTTCCGTACGAGCGGCTACTCGAGATCCTCGAGGGAGCCAACAGCTTCGACATCCCTCTCCTCCCTGACTGACCAGGCGGTCGGACGCTGACGCATCTCCTGCGCTCCATCTCGAAGCTCGAGCACAGCTCGACCACCGGCCGGGTCAGCGCCCCTTGAACAGGGTAAGGCTTTGGAGTGCGTCGGTATCGACGTCCCGGGTGGGCCCCACCGCCAGCAGGTCGTAGTCGCTGGTCCATTGCTCGTGCGGATCCGCCGAACAGCGTGCCATCTCCCACGACTCGAAGAGTCGAAATCCCCGCTGGCTCAGGATCTGCGTGCACGCTTCCTGCATGGCTCGACCGTGAACGGAGACGAGCAAGGCGGCGTGCGCGGGAATGGCCTCGAGCCCACCGTCGAGGATGGCCGCCTCCTGGCCCTCGGCGTCGATCTTGAGCACATCCGGTGGAGGCAGGCCGCCGTCAGTGACGAGGTCGACCACGGTGCGCACGGCCACGATCTCGTCTCCACGACCCAGCTCGTAGGCCAGGGAATCGCCGCGTCCGCCGAAGTGGGCCTCCCCGCGTTCTCCCGAGAGCGCGACCGGGACGACCGTGACGTTCTCGATGCCGTTCCATTCAAGGTGGTGGCGCAGGAACCATCGGTTGGTCGCGGCGGGCTCCACGGCCACGACGATACCCGCTGCGCCCACCATCCGGGACGCGGCGAGGGACACGAAGCCTTTGTGGGCACCTACGTCCCAGAAGCGGTCTCCGGCCCGTACGACGAAGCCCAAAGCCTCGATACGGTCTGCGCCGAAGGCACCGGAACCGTAACCGCGACCACTGGTTACGATGCTCCACTTCATCCCTTTGTTGAGACCCGTGGCAATCCGCACTCGGACGTTCCGGAAGAGCAGCTGCCCGAGATTCCGAACCGCGTAGGGGAGTTGCATCGATGTCGCTCCCTGGTGGCATCCGGTCGGGTAGGCGCTGTAGCTTCGAGCGCCGCAAACATGTGGGCCCGTGCCCCTCCCGCCAAGCCGAAGTCCCTTTCCAACCACCTCTCCAGCAGAGCCGCCCTCTCCGCCACGGCGGCCCCGCCGCCATCCGCGCTCCCCTCCGCCGTGCCATCGCCATCTTGAGCCAGGATCAACCCATCAATCCGCCGGAAGACGGTGAACACCCCACCCGCGCAGGCTACGTGGCCTTGGTGGGTCGCCCCAACGCTGGCAAATCGACACTTCTCAATCAGATGGTGGGTGAGCACCTCTCCATCGTCACCCCCAAAGCCCAGACCACCTGGAAACGGGTCACGGGGTTGCTCACGGTAGGTCCGGATCAGCTCATCTTCCTGGATACTCCCGGGCTCCTCGAGGCTCGGGATCTACTGCAGAAGTCCATGCTCGGCGCGGCGTTGGAGGCGCTGCAGGAGGCCGATGTCGTTCTCGTCGTCGTCGATACGACCCGCCCCCCTTCAGACGACGACCGGGAGCGAATCCTCGGTGCGCTGGAAGGCGTCTCGGTCCCGGTCCACGTGGCGCTGAACAAGATCGACGAGGCGAGGGGAGACGAGGTGGACGCTTGGGCATCGTGGATCGAGGGGGAGCTGGACGCCGAAGTACATCGGATCTCGGCGTTGGACGGGCAGGGAGTCGCTATCCTCGTCGAGGCACTGCGGGAGGCACTGCCGGAGGGGCCGTTTCTATATCCCGACGACGAGATCGCCACCGAACCGGTCCGTTTCTTCGTCGCCGAACTGGTGCGTGAGACGATCTTCGAGCAGTTCCGCCAGGAGATCCCGTACTCCGTCTTCTGCCAGGTGGAAGCGTTCCGGGAGTCCCAGGATCCCGTCTACATACAGGTCGTCGTCTACGTGGAGCGGAAGTCCCAGAAGGGAATGGTCATCGGGAAGGGTGGTGCGGCCATCCGCGAGTTGGGGCGGGCGTCCCGGGCCAAGATCGAGCACTTTCTCGGACGAGCCGTGTACCTCGATCTGTGGGTAAAGCCGTTGCGCGCCTGGCGGAAGAACCGAGCCCACCTGGGTCGATTGGGCTTCCGCGTTCCTCCTGAGGATGATTCTGAGAACCGCTGACTTCCTGAGCCTCGCCTTCGTCGTCACCCTGGCGGTCGCGCCGACGGTGGAGGCTCAAGACGAATCCGACGGGGCCCCGGAAGGCGCGCTGTTCTTGCTCCTCCCCGTTGGGGCGCAAGGTGTATCGATGGGTCGGGCGATGACCTGGGTCGAGTCTCCGGAGGCGTCCTTCTGGAACCCTGCGGGCCTCGCGGGAATCACCCAGAGTCAGGCCCTGGTCTTCCGAGGCGACCACCCCGTGGGCGATGCGACCGCGGTATCGGCCCTTTTTGCGCGGCCGGGCCTGGGGACGATCGGCGCTTCGTACTTCCTGCAGGATGTGGGAGAGATCGACCAGACCGACGAGTTCGGCAACTTCACGGGCCGCATCACCATCCGGAATCACCTGGGCATCGTTTCGGGCGCCACGCGCTTTGCCGAACGCGTGGACCTGGGCCTCAACTTCAAGGTGATCCGCTTCCAGTTCTCTTGTCGGGGCATCTGCGCCAACGAGGGGACGACTGCCACGACGTGGGCCATCGACGCGGGCCTTCAAGGCCGGCCGACCGATCGGGTGCGGATCGGGGCCATGGTGGCGCACCTCGGACCGAACCTCCAGGTCCTCAACGCGGAGCAGTCGGATCCCCTCCCGGCGCGGATTCGGGTCGCAGGGGCCTACAACGTCCTCGCCGCCATCACCGACGCGGAAGAGCTCGAGGGCTGGCTGTCCCTGGAGGTCCAGGACCGACTCCGGGAGTTGGGGTCGCTGTCGTACTATCTGGGAGCAGAGTTCACTGCGGGCCGGATCGACGCCCTCTCGGTGCGTTCGGGCTATGTCTGGTCCGATCTTCCGTCGGAGGACGGCGGACGGGTGGGGCTCGGCCTTCGGTACGAGCGCTTCGACCTCGCGATCGCCAAGTCCCTGGCGGTCTCGCCCTTGGCCGACGAGACCGACGCGGTCCACGTCACCTTCTCCATCGCCTTCTGAAGGGGCCGAACGGCGTGAGGACGCGCCTGACGGTGGCCGTGGTCGTCGCCTCTCTCGCCGTCCTTGGCGGCGCACCTGAAGCGTGGGGCCAGTTCCGCGACCCCGACGCGTCTCCTGCCAAGGCGGCGGCCCTTTCCGCCCTTCTGCCCGGCGCTGGTCAGTACGTTCTGGACCAGAAGCGGTCGTGGGCCTATCTGGCTGTCGAAGCCGTGGGGTTGGTCTTCTACGTCGACCGACGGTCAGCGGCCGTGGATCTACGCGCGGGGTACCGCGACCTGGCCTGGAACGAGGCTCGCCTGCAGACCAGGGCACGAACGGAGGGCGACTTCGAGTATTACGAGCGCATGACGAAGTGGCGTACTTCCGGTTCCTTCGATGCCGATCCCGGCGCTCCGGGTGTGCAACCCGAGACCGATGCCGCGACGTTCAACGGAGACGCATGGGACCTGGCCCGTCAGATCTTCCTACCTGGCGGAACGACCGTCCCCGAAAGCGACCCTCGCTACCAGCGAGCTCTGGAATACTACCAGGGGCGCGCGTACGGACCGGAGTTCCTATGGGATTGGACAGGGAAAGAGGCGGAACAGGAGGAGTTCGGGGCGCTCATACACAGGAGCGACGATCGCTTCCGGCAGGCCACGAACGTCCTCGGACTGGTCTTTGCGAATCACGTCGTGTCCACAGTCGACGCCTACTTGAGCGCGCGGGCTCCGCGTGCGTCGCTGCGGAGTGGCTTTGTCGCTACTCCGGAGGGGTTGGGGTGGACCGCCCGGGTCGAGGTGGCGGTGCCCTGGTGAAGACGAGAGCGCGGGCATGAGCGGCCGCGGTCGGCGGGGGAAGGGAGGCAGAGGCGGCAAGGGAGGTGCAGGCGGCAAGGGAGGCGCAGGCGGGAAGGGAGGCAGAGGCGGCAAGGGGGGCGGAAAACGCCGCGGTGGGGGTAAGCGGGGTGGTGGGGCCCGCGCTACGCCGGCTGCCGAGGTTCGTAGCCGCGTGTTGGAGGCCCTCGCCGAGTCGTCTCAGGGCCCGCTGAAGACGAAGGAGCTCGCGCGGGCCCTGGACATCCCGAACCACCACTACCGGGACTTCCGGCGTCTCCTGGACTCCATGGAGAAGGAAGGGCGGGTCGTCCGCGTGCGAGGTCGAAGATACGCCCTCACGGAGAAGCTCGACCTGGTCACCGGTACCCTCTCGGTGACCCGTGACGGGCATGGCTTCATCCGACCCGAGGACGCGGGGGAAGACGTCTACGTCCCAGCGCACCGCCTGGACACGGCGATGGACGGGGATCGGGTCGTCACCCGCATCGAGCGAAGGCCCGAGGGACGCAACCGGGAAGGAAGCGTCATCCGCATACTCGAGCGGGCGAGGGAGACCATCGTTGGAATCCTGCACCGTGGTCGGAAGGTCACCTATGTGAGTCCCCTCGATACCCGCCTCAATCAAGACGTCCTCATTGCCACCGACGGGGATGGCGGCGCCGATGAAGGCGACGTAGTGGTTGTCCGGGTAACGTCGTTCGGTGAGGGCAGAGTCGGGCCGGCCGGGGTGGTGGATGAGGTTCTCGGGCCGCTGACGGACCCGGGAGTAGATGTGCTCGCCGTGGCTCACGGTCACGGTATCGCCCTCGACTTCCCGAGGGACGTCGAAGAGGCCGCCGCCCGGGCCGCCTCAGCCGGACGCGAGGATCCTGGGCCGGACCGGGTGGACCGGACGGCGTTGCTCGCGTTCACCATCGATCCTGCCGACGCCAAGGATCACGACGACGCGCTCTCCATCGAGGACAAGGGGCAGGGTCGTGTCGAGGTCGGCGTCCACATTGCTGATGTTTCCCACTTCGTCAGGCCCGACACCCCGGTGGACATCGAGGCATCGGCACGGGGCACCAGCGTCTACCTGGTCGACCGGACCATCTCGATGCTCCCGACGGTGCTCTCCAACGACGTATGCTCCCTCAACCCCCAGGAGGAGAAGTTCGCCGTCTCGGCTTTCATCACCCTCGACGGTGAGGGGCGCGTCGTGGAGCGGAGGTACGAACGGACCATCATCGAGTGTGCCTACTCCCTCTCCTATGAGGAGGCTCAGGGGGTCCTCGACGGATCGGCCTCCATCGGCAATGACGTCGACAAGGCCATCCGGCTTCTCGACGACACCGCTCGACGGGTACGAGCGCGACGCCGAGCGAGAGGCTCACTCGACTTCGACATCCCCGAGGCGAAGGTCATCCTCGATGCCGAGGGGGAGCCCATCGATATCCGGAAGCGGGAGCGAAAGGAGAGCCACCGCCTCATCGAGGACTTCATGATTCTGGCCAACGAGGTCGTGGCCAACGATCTCGAGGCGAGAGATCTCGCTACGATGTACCGTATCCACGAGCGCCCCTCTCGGGAGAAGGTCGAGGCCCTCGCGGAAACACTAGCTGGCTTCGGACTTCAGGTGCCAGGGCGTAAGTCCATCAAGCCCAAGCACATCCAGAGGCTTCTCGAAACCGTCAAGGGGCGTGACGAAGAGGCCCTCGTCAGCAACCTCGTGCTTCGCTCCATGAGCAAGGCCCGGTACCACACGGAAAATCTGGGGCACTTCGGACTGGGCTCCGATGGGTACGTCCACTTTACGTCACCCATCCGACGGTACCCCGATCTGGTGGTGCACCGGGTCCTGACCCAGGTCCTCATCCATGGCGGGCGCGAGCCCTATCCCGACCGGGAACTCCTGACCCGCGAGGCCGAGCACTCTAGCGCGCGGGAACAGGCTGCGGCCGAGGCCGAACGGGCCTCTGTCGCCATGAAGAAGGTCGAGTTCATGGAGCGACACCTCGGCGAGGAGTTCTCGGGCCGGATCTCCGGCGTCGCCGCGTTCGGTTTCTTCGTCACCCTCGAGCGTTATTTCGTCGATGGCCTCGTGCATGTCAGCGCGCTTCAGGACGACTATTACCACTACCACGAGCGAGATCACGTGCTGGTAGGGGAGCGCGGAGGGCGTCGCTTCCGGCTGGGGGATCGGGTCGAAGTGCGCGTAGCGAGGGTCGATAAGGAGGCCCGGCACGTGGACTTCGAGATTCTGCGAAAGCCGTGAGCGTCAGCGGTCCGATGGCGGCCGTCACGCGTCGATTGACCCGGGTAGATGGGAAGGGTAACGTCCCGTGCACGCGGCTCTCCACCTGAGGATTCATGGCCTCCGACAAGACCATTCTCTACTTCGGGCCGGGGCGAGCTGCGTCCCGGGACTTCGTAGAGCGCTTCTGCGACGGTCGCGGCTTTGACTTCGACCCCATGGAGGACGAGGATGAGGTCCGGGACATGTTGAACCGGAGCTTTCCGGGGTGCGTCGTCCTCGACGGTGACGGGGAGGCGTCGGACGTGGTGGAACTCACGCGGAGCGTAAAGGGCGACGCGTTCACCGGAATCGTCCCCGTGGTCGTGCTCCTGTCGGAAGGGACCGCCGCCCAGGCTGCGGACTTCCTCAAAGCCGGCGCCGACGACGTTCTGCGCAACGACATGGGGCGAGAAGAGCGCCTTCTTCGTCTGGAACAGGTTCTCCTCCGGGCCGATCGGGACGTCTCTGTTCACCCGACTACGCGATTGCCGGGGACGAACCACATTGCTCGTGACATGCAGGTGCGTCTGGACCGGGAGGAGAGGTTCGCGGTCTGCTATGCCGACCTCGATCACTTCAAGGAATTCAACGATCGGTACGGCTACGCTTTCGGAGACCGGGTCATACGGATGTTGTCCCGGATTCTCAGGGACATGGTTCGAGGGTTGGCGCCGGGGGGGTTCGTCGGCCACATCGGTGGCGACGATTTCATCTTCAACGTCGGTCTCGAGCATCTCGAGGCCACGTGCGACGAGATCATCCGTGTGTTCGACGAGTTGATTCCGTATCAGTACACGGAAGAAGATCGCAAAGCAGGTTATTTTCTCGGTAAGGACCGGCGGGGCAGCATACACCGCATACCCTTGATGGCGTTATCCATCGGGGTGGTCACGAACCAGTTCCAGGACTTCGAGCACACCGGGCAGATCAGTGAATTGGCGGCGGAAATGAAGGCCTACGCCAAGTCGCTGCCCGGTTCGAAATATGTCGTCGATCGTCGGCACCAGTCTCCGGCTCTGCCGACGGCTTCGGCAGAGGACGAGGCCTTGCTGGCCGCCGTGGACGAGCGACGCGCGAGCACTCAGAACGAAACCTGAACCCATCCCATCATGGTCATCACCGTCACCTGTCCGTCGTGCGCTTCTTCGTTCCCGGTCGATCCGGCGAAGGTCCCTGAAGGGGGTGTGAACGCTCGCTGCTCGACATGCGGAGACATCTTCCGAATCGAGAAGCCGGTCGAGGCCGAGCCGCTGCCGACGTTCGACAACCTCACGCCGGTGGACCCGATGCCGGCCATGGATGGGGCGGAGGAGGAGGAGCCAGCCCAGGTCGAGGCAGCCCCGGTCGACGAGGCCTCCGACCCGGATCCCGAGGTGTCGCACACACCGTTTTCGGCTGGGCCGCCACCGCTTCCGGAAGAGGCACTGACGGAGGCGTCGGAGTCGATGGAAGGCTCGGAGGCCGCCTCCGACCCCTTCGCCCAGCCCGCGCCCTTCGAAGAGTTGTCTCTCGTCGAGGAAGTCGGGACCGAAGACTCGCTGCCCGAGCCCGAAGAGTTGGAGCAACTGCCCCCGGTGGAGATGGCGGAGTCCCTTCCTGCGCCGGACGACGATGCGCCAGACGATGATGCACCAGACGACGATGCGCCAGACGAAGCCATGCCACAGGAGGTCGAGGCGCCGGCCGCAGAGGCCGCAGACGCCGTGGCCGAGACGTCGGCGCCCGCAGTTCAGGGATTCACCTTCGGCAAGCGCGATCCAACCGACAAAGCCAAGCGCCTGGCCCGCGTCCTCGTGTCGGACATGATCATGTACAACGCCGAGCGCCATCAAACGGCTCTGGCGCAGGGGACGCTCCAACAGGACTTCGAGGAGGAGATCGACAAGTCCTGGAAGGAGTTCGTCGAGCAGGTCGGTGAGGACCTCGCCAACGGCGAAGGTCGGCACTTCTGGAAGGACGCGCTCAACGACATCCTCGCCAAGGGCGATCAGATCTTCTGAGGAAGCGTTGGCGGTAGACGGCATGCGTCCTCGGAGCGAGGGCGCACCAGGGCTTCAGGCCGCTTGTAGTCGCGGATATATTGATGGCTGAAAAGGTGAGAGGGGCCGGCCCGCTCGGGCGGCCCCTCTCTCTGGTTTTCCACCCTGACGACGTGCCGTCATGAACAAGGATCAGCTGCAGCAGCTGTCGGACCTCAAGGACAAGATCCAAGAGCTCAGGGGGTATCTTTGACCTGGACACGCGCGAGGAGCGGCTGAAGAACCTCGAGCAGATGATGGCCGCTCCCGACTTCTGGGACGACCAGGAAGCGGCGCGGGAGGTCATCGACGATTCGAATCGCCTCAAGGGGTGGATCGAGCCGTGGAACGAGTTGAATGGGCGCATCGGCAACCTCGAAGCGATGGTGGAGCTTCTGGAGCTCGAAGACGATCCGGAGCTCACTGCGGAGTTCGAGGCGGGTCTGCACACGCTCGAAGGCGGTGTCGAGGCCATGGAGGTCCGCACCATGCTCCAGGGTGAGGACGATCACCGTGAGGCCATCGTCACCATTCACCCGGGCGCAGGTGGCTTGGAATCCCAGGACTGGGCCGAGATGCTCATGCGGATGTACACTCGGTGGGCGGAGCGTCGCGGGTACTCCGTGAACGTCCTCGACCTCCAGCCGGCCGAGGAAGGAGGCATCCGAAACGCCACCTTCGAGATCCTGGGCGAGAGTGCGTTCGGGTACCTGAAGGCCGAGGCAGGAGTGCACCGACTGGTCCGAATCTCCCCCTTCGACGCTCAATCACGTCGGCACACCTCCTTCGCCAGCGTATTCGTCTATCCCATGGTGGACGACGACATCGAGATCGAGATCGACGAATCAGACCTCCGGATCGACACCTACCGGGCGTCGGGGGCGGGCGGTCAGCACGTGAACAAGACCGACTCGGCCGTACGCATCACCCATGAGCCATCGGGCATCGTCGTGGCGTGCCAACAGGAGCGCTCCCAGCACAAGAATCGGAGCACGGCCATGAAGATGCTCCGTGCGGCGCTCTATCAGCGGGAAATGGCCGAGCGCGAGGCCGCCAAGAAGGAACTCCAGGACGGGATGAGCGATATCGCTTTCGGGAGCCAGATCCGGTCCTACGTCTTTCAGCCCTATACGATGGTCAACGACCATCGGACGGAGTTGAAGATCACGGACGTCCATGGCGTCATGGACGGCGAACTCGATCCCCTCATCGAAGCGTACCTGAAGCAGTCGGGAGCCACAGCGGCCAGCTAATGGGCGAAACCACGACGGAACCACGCGAAGAACTGAGCCAGGTATTGCGGCACAGGAGGGAGAAGCTCGAGGCCCTGCGAGCGAAGGGCGTCGAGCCCTTCGCGTACAATTTCCACCGCTCGGCCGACGCGGCAGGTGCGGTCGCCACCTTCGAAGGAGCCGAAAAAGCCGGGTCACTGGACGAGAAGGACCACGGCGAGCGTGTGGAGGTCGGCGGACGCCTGGTCGGATGGCGGGACATGGGTCGATCCATCTTCGCCCACTTGGAAGACGCGTCCGGCCGCATTCAGCTCTACTTCAAGAAGAACATCCTCGGAGAAGATGACTTCGAGACTCTGGCCCTCCTGGACGTAAGCGACTGGATCGGAGTCGAGGGCCCGACCTTCCGGACGCGGACGGGTGAAGTCACCGTCCAGGTCGAGTCCTGGACGCTTCTCGCAAAGTCTCTGAGACCGCTTCCATTCGGGAAGGCCGAAACCGACCCGGAAACGGGCGAGCGCATCATTCACTCGGGCTTCGCCGATCAGGAGACGCGGTACCGGCAACGCTACGCTGACCTCGCCGTGCACCCTGATGTGCGGGAAGTCTTCCGGTTGCGCTCTCGGGTCATCTCCTCGCTGCGGCGCTTCCTCGACGAGGAGGGCTTCCTCGAGGTCGAGACTCCGGTGCTGCAGCCCCTCTACGGCGGTGCGTCTGCCAAGCCCTTCGTGACGCGGCACAACGCCCTCGACCAGACGATGTACCTCCGCATCGCCGACGAGCTCTACCTCAAGCGGCTCATCGTGGGAGGTCTGGACCGGGTGTACGAGATCTCCAAGGACTTCCGCAACGAAGGCCTGTCGCGGGTACACAGCCCCGAGTTCACCATGTTGGAGTGGTATCAGGCCTTTTCCGACTACGAAGACCAGATGGATCTTTGCGAGCGGATGATCCTGTACGTCATGGACGAGGTCATGGGCACCCGGCAGGTGACCTTCGGTAGCCACCAGCTCACGATCGAAGCTCCTTTCCGGCGCATCGGGCTGGTGTCGGCGCTGTCCGAGGCGCTTGGCCGCGACGTCCACGAGATGAGCGAAGACGACCTGCGTGCCGAGGCGGAGCGCCGCAACGTGGCCGACCTCGACGGCGCGGGACCGGGCAAACTCATCGACAAGCTGTTCGGCGAGCTGGTCGAGCCCGGGCTCATCGAACCCACCTTCGTCATCGATCACCCCAAGGAGCTCAGCCCCTTGGCCAAACCTCACCGTGAGGATCCGCGCCTCACCGAGCGATTCGAGCTCTACATGGGTGGCGCAGAGGTCTTCAACGCTTTCTCCGAGCTCAACGATCCCATCGACCAGCGGGAGCGCTTCGAGACCCAGGTTGCCCTCCGCGAGGCCGGAGACGACGAAGCTCAACAGATCGACGAGGACTATATCCGCGCCCTGGAGTACGGTATGCCGCCTACCGGGGGTGTTGGCATGGGTGTCGACCGCTTCGTCATGATGCTCCTGGACCAACCCACCATCCGTGACGTCATCCTCTTCCCGATGCTGCGGAACGAGGATTGATGAACCGGCTCACCTGGTTCATCGCCCGTCACTACCTGAAGGCCGGCCGCGGCAAGGCGCTCCTGTCCCTCATCACCTGGATCGCCCTGGGAGGCATCATTCTGGGTGTCGCCGCCCTCATCACCGTCATTTCGGTCATGACGGGCATGCAGGGGGAGCTGCGCAGCAAGATCCTGGAGTCGACGCCCCACCTCTACGTTCTGGAGTACAACCGAAGCCTCCAGCTGGGGAACTACGAGGCGGTCATCGACTCCATCGTGAGCATGGACGGCGTGGTCGCAGCGGCGCCCTTCGCCATGTCCAGCGTCACGCTCGTCATGGACGGCGGCGACTACTCCCAGCCGGCGTACCTCTTCGGCGTCGACGTCGACACCACCGGTGCGGCGGCGACCGAGATGGAGGAGAAGATCATCGGTGGGGCGCTCGATCTGGATGCCCCGGCGTCGGGTCTGCCACCGCTCCTCGTAGGATCGGTCCTCGCCGACCGGATGAGCGTGTTCCCCGGAGACACCATGGTCGTGATGTCCATGGAGAACCTGAAACCCGACATGTTCGGCTCGTTCCAGCCGACGCTCCGCCAGTTCGAGGTGACCGGTACCTTCACCACGGGGATGTACGAGTACGACCTCTCCAACATCTACACGACGCTGGGGGGTGCCCAGGATCTTCTGGGTCTGCAGGCGGGCACGGCGAGTGGGATTGGCGTGCGTACGGTGGATGCCGATCGAGCCGACGAGACCGCCGCGGCCCTCGAGGAACGGCTGGGATACCCGTACACGGTGGACTCCTGGATTACTCGCAACCAGGCACTCTTCAGCGCCTTGGAGCTGGAGAAGTACGCCCTGGGTGTCATCGTATTCCTCATCGTCATCGTCGCGGCATTCAACATCGTGAGCACGCTGGTAATGGTCGTTGCCGACCGGACGAAGGAGATCGGGATTCTCCGGACCATGGGCATGACCCAGAAGGGCATCCTGAGAATCTTCGTCATCCAGGGTGTCTGGATCGGGGTCATCGGGACGACGATGGGAGCCGCGCTGGGCGTAGGAGTGTCCTGGGCCGTCGACCGATTCGAGCTCATCCGCATTCCTGGCGACGTCTACTTCGTGGACCACCTGCCCGCGACGCTGAACCCTCTCGACATCGCACTCATCGTCGTCTGCAGCGTCGGCGTCTCCTTCGTGGCCACCATCTACCCGGCCCTGCAGGCGTCGAGGCTAGAGCCGGTCGACGCCATTCGCCATGAGTGACGCCCACGCCGCCGGCGGGAGCAAGTGGATGAGTACCCCAGCAGAGCCGGGACAAGGCGCTGCCTCCGCTGCGGCGGTGGAGGCATACCCCCTCGAGGCTCGGTCCCTGGTCAAGAGCTTCGTTGGCGGGGATGGCAGCCGCCTCATCATTCTGGACGGCGTCGACTTCCGACTCTCCCGCGGTGAGGCGGTGGCGATCGTCGGCGCCAGCGGGGCGGGGAAGTCTACCCTTCTCCACCTTCTCGGCGCCCTGGACCGGCCGACGGAAGGGGAGATTCTGATCGGCGGTCGGCCGGTGGCGGGGCTGGAGGACGAAGAACTGGCCGCCGTGAGAAACGAGCGGATCGGCTTCGTCTTCCAGTTCCACCACCTCCTTCGGGAGTTCACGGCCCTGGAAAACGTGATGATGCCCAGGCTCATCGCCGGTGCTTCCCGGTCCGACGCCGAGAAGCGGGCGACCGAGCTCCTGGACGACGTCGGCCTGGAAGGCAGGCTCCTGCACAAGCCGAGGCAGCTCTCCGGTGGCGAACAGCAGCGGGTGGCGGTGGCCCGAGCGCTTGCCAACGACCCGGTGGTCCTCCTCGCGGACGAGCCATCGGGCAATCTGGACGCCGAGACTTCCACTCGACTCCACGACCTCCTGTTCGAGCTCCGCGAGCTCCGTTCGCTCTCCCTGGTGATCGTCACCCACAACCTCGACCTGGCCGCTCGCGCCGACCGTAGTCTGACGATGGCGCGGGGACGGCTCCATCCGTCGGATGCGGGGTAGCGACTCGGCAGTGGGGCAGTGGGCGGAGGGACCGCCCCATCAGCCCTGGCGACTGCAGCGCAGAGAGGAGCATCGATGGCGGAGCTGGTCTGTGAGAATTGTGGCTCGACCGACGCGGTCGTGCACCTCACGCAGATCGTGAACAACGAGATGTCCACCCACCATCTCTGCGAGAGGTGCGCCGCTGAAAAGGGGTTGGAGAGCACCCCGGACACCGCCAACACTCCCCTGGTCGACGTCATCGCGCAGATGACCCTGGACTCGGGTCGCGAGGCCGAGACCTCGGACAGCGAGTGCTCTTTCTGCGGCCTCACCTTCGATGGCTTCCGTCAAACGGGGCGCCTTGGGTGCCCACACTGCTACGAGACCTTCTCCGACCACCTGCCGCGGCTCCTTCGGCGCATCCACGGAAGCACGAATCACGTGGGGAAGGTCTATCTTCCCCCTGACCCCACCGCGTCGGACATGGAAAAGCGACTGGAGGGTCTGCGTCGAAAGCTCGAACGTGCGGTGCAGTCCGAGGATTTCGAGCGAGCTGCCGAGATCCGTGATCAGATTCGCGCCCTCGAACCTGCCTAGCCCCATCGCCTCCCCATGACCGAATTCGACGCGATTCCCGACCACGGGCTCGGGTGGCTCGAGGCCAGTGGCGAGCACGCCGACATCGTGCTGTCCACCCGGGTGCGCATCGCACGGAACCTCCAAGGGCACGCCTTCGGGCCACGGGCCCGGGTCAATGACCGTGAGGCCGTCCTTCGCCAGTTCAAGCGTTCCATGGATCGTTCAGACGTCTTGAAGAACGGTACGCTTCTGGAGATGCCCGACGTCGCGGACCGCACCCGTCGCATTCTCCACGAGCGAAGACTGGTGACTCGAGACCTTCTGGGCGAAGAGGGAGCCGAGCCCGCGAACGGGACGGCGGTCCACTTCTCGTCGCGGGAACCGGTGAGCGTCATGGTCAACGAGGAAGACCATCTCCGGGTGCAGAGTCTCCTGTCGGGGCTTCGGGTCCAGGAGGCATGGGACATCGTCGATCGACTCGATGAAGAGCTCGGCCGGGAGCTTCCCTTCGCGTTCCACAACGAATTCGGGTTCCTGACCAGCTGCCCGACGAACGTAGGGTCGGGGCTCCGTGCGTCGGTCTTCATGCACCTTCCTGGCCTGGTCCTGACCAAGGAGATCAGCAAGGCGTTGCGGGGTCTCGGGGAGCTGGGGCTCACCTTCCGCGGCCTCTACGGAGAGGGTTCGGAAGTGGTAGGCAACTTCTTTCAGGTCTCGAATCAGACGACGCTGGGCCGAACCGAAGAAGACCTCGTCGACCACCTCGACACGGTGGTCAGAAAGGTCATCAACGACGAGATGCACGCACGCCAGGTCCTCCTGCGCGACGCGAGGGGAGTGACCGAGGACAAGATCTGGAGAGCGTACGGTCTGCTGCGCTACGCGCGCTCTCTTTCCTTCGAGGAGTTGATGAATCTCTTGTCCGGAGTGCGCCTCGGTGTAAGTCTGAAACTACTCCCTGGGCTCCGTGTATACACGTTGAACAAAATGATGATTTTCACGCAACCGGCGCACCTCGAGCAGGCCGCCGGTCGCGACCTACCGCAAGCTGAAAGCGACGCACATCGAGCCTCCTTCGTGCGTCGCATCCTGGCCACCGAGGGTGACGTCTCCGCAGACGATCGTGGAGCAGGCGACGACGCCGCCCGTGCCTAACCGTTGACGGACCATGAACTACAATTTTACCGATAGGGTTCGGAAGGTCCTGGCGATGGCCCGAGAAGAGGCCATCCGACTCCAACACGACTACGTGGGCACGGAGCACATCCTCCTGGGTTTGATACGGGAGGGAGAGGGGGTGGCCGCGGCCGTCCTCCAGAACCTCTCCGTGGATCTCGACCAGATTCACGAACGTGTCGAGGAGTCTGTCCGTAAGGGCAAGGCGACCATCGCGCTGGGTGAACTTCCGTATACGTCTCGCGCCAAGAAGGTGCTCGAGTTCGCCATGGCCGAGGCCCGCGACTTCAATCACTCGTACGTGGGCACGGAGCACCTGCTTCTCGGACTGCTGCGTGAGGAGAAGGGGATCGCCGCGCAGGTCTTGAATTCCCTCGGTGTGACGCTCGACGAAGCTCGAGGGGAGACACTCAAGGTTCTCGGTTCGGAGATGTCGCCTTCCGAGCCCGCCGGTATCGGTGGAAGCGGTGGGGAATCCTCCGGAACGGGCAAGTCGGGCGAGAAGAAGTCGAAGACTCCGGCCCTCGACCACTTCTGCCGCGACCTCACCGAACTCGCGGCGCAAGACAAGCTCGACCCCACCATCGGTCGTAAGGAAGAGATCGAGCGCGTGGTGGAGATCCTTTGCCGTCGGAAGAAGAACAACCCGGTTCTCATCGGAGAGCCGGGGGTCGGGAAGACGGCCATCGTCGAGGGCCTGGCACAGATCATCGCCGTCGGCGAGGTCACGGAAGCTCTCAAGGATCATCGTGTTCTGGCGTTGGACATGGCGGCGGTCATCGCCGGCACGAAGTATCGGGGTCAGTTCGAAGAGCGCCTCAAGGCGGTCATGAACGAGATCCAGCAGAGCAAGACGGTCATACTCTTCATCGACGAGCTTCACACGCTCGTGGGTGCCGGGGCGGCCGAGGGCGCCATCGACGCGTCGAACATGCTCAAGCCGGCGCTTGCACGGGGCGAACTCCAGTGCATCGGGGCGTCGACGCTGAACGAGTACCGCAAGTACATCGAGAAGGACGGCGCTCTCGAACGGCGCTTCCAGCCGGTGATCGTGGATCCGCCTGCAGTGGACGAGACGGTGGAAATCCTCAAGGGGCTTCGAGGTCACTACGAGGATCACCATCGGGTGATCATTCCCGACGATGCCCTCGAGCACGCGGCGAAGCTCTCGGACCGCTACATCACCGACCGCTTCCTACCGGACAAGGCCATCGACGTCATCGACGAGGCCGGGGCCCGAGCCCGCATCGCGAGTCAGGTGCCACCGGCCGATGTCGAAGAGCTCAAGGAGGAGCTCGCCGAGATCGCCCAGCGGAAGGAAGACGCGATAGGCGATCAGGACTTCGAGCGGGCCGCCGAGCTTCGCGACGAGGAGCGGGAGTTCAGCCAGCAGATCCGCGACCGCCAGGAAGCGTGGGAGGAGGAGCGGAAGCAGCACCGGCCGGAGATCTCCACCGAAGAGGTGGCGTTCATCGTCGGGCGCTGGACGGGTATCCCCGTGCAGCGCATCCGCCAGACCGAGTCCGAGCGCCTGGTCAACATGGAGGAAGAACTCCACAAGCGGATCGTCGGCCAGGACCCGGCCATCGAGGCCATCAGCCGAGCGATTCGTCGGAGCCGCGCGGGACTGAAGGACCCACGGCGCCCCATCGGCTCCTTCATCTTCTCCGGCCCCACAGGTGTGGGTAAGACGGAGCTTGCCCGAGCCCTCGCCGAGTTCCTCTTCGACGATCGTGAGGCCCTCATCCGCGTCGACATGAGCGAGTACATGGAGAAGTTCTCCGTGTCCCGTCTCATCGGTGCCCCTCCGGGCTACGTCGGCTACGAGGACTCGGGGACGCTTACCAAGGCGGTGCGTCGTCGTCCGTACTCGGTTGTCCTGCTCGACGAGATCGAGAAGGCACATCCGGACGTGTTCAACATCTTGCTCCAGGTCCTCGACGAGGGGCACCTGACGGACAATTACGGTCGCGTCATCGACTTCAAGAACACGGTCTTGATCATGACGTCAAACCTCGGCGCACGCGATATCAGTAAGGGCGGGGGGCTGGGTTTCCAGACCTCCGACGCGAGTACGTCGTACGAGATCATGAAGGACAAGGTCGCGAAGGAGATCGAGCGGGCGTTCAATCCCGAATTCCTCAATCGGGTCGATGACACGATCGTCTTCCATCCCCTCACCAAGGAAGAGATCGGCGAGATCATCCACATCCTCATGGACGACGTGCACAGCCGTCTGGAGGAGGAGGGCATCACGCTCCGCTTCACCGATGCCGCCATCGAATTCCTCGTCGACGAAGGATACGACGAGAAGTTCGGAGCTCGGCCCCTCAAGCGGGCCATACAACGGTATCTCGAGGATCCGCTATCTGAGAAGATATTGCAGGCCGAATTCAGTAGCGGAGACGAAATCGAGGTCGACGTCGACGGTGATGGCGACGGACTCGTGCTCCGCGCGGAGTCGAAGACGAAGACGTGATTCAAGACCTCCTTACATTCGCACCATCGATGAAGAAGGCCTCCGCGGTCGCGGCGGCCTTCTTCGCCGTCATGGCGGTAGCGTCACCCGAGCATTCGGCTGCTCAGCAGCAGCCCGGGGCCCTCGTCCAGATCGACTCCATCGAGGTCGTCGGCAACAATCGGATCCAGACCCAGTTCATTCTGTCCCTCTTCGCGGTCCAGCCCGGCCAGGAAGTGACTTATCGGGCCATTCAGCGTGGGCTGAAGGAGCTGTTGAACACCGGTCAGTTCGACGACGTCACCATCCGGGCCCGGGAGACGGATCAGTACATCCTCGTCCTCGAAGTCGCGGAAGCGCCGTTGGTGCGTCGCGTGGCCATCGAGGGACTACAGAACGTTTCGGCTCGGGAGGTCCGCGATACGACGGGTCTTCAGGCGGGATTCCCACTGGATCGCCAGGCGATCATCGAAGCCCAGACGTACATCCGAAGTGAACTCGCCCGGGAGGGGATCCCTTTTGCCGACATCGGTGTCCGTGAGGTACCTCTCGAGGGCGTCGAGAACGAGATCGAGCTGATCCTCGACGTCTCGGAGGGGCAGCGGGTGACCGTGGCCGAGGTCGACTTCCTGGGCAACGAGCAGCTTGCCGACGAGACGCTCACCGGTGCCATGAGCACCAAGCCGGAAGGCTTCTGGTGGTTCCGATCGGGGGCGTACGACCCCACGGGCTTCCGAGCGGACCTGGCCGAGAACCTCCCCAGGCTCGCGCGCTCGAGGGGTTTTCTCGACTTCACCGTGGTCCGCGACACCCTCATCGTGGACCCAAGTTCAGGCAAGGCGAGGGTCGAGGTCACGGTCGATGAAGGACGCCAGTACCGTCTCGGGTCCTTCACGGTCGAGGGGAATACGGTCTTCGAGGACGACGAGCTCGAGCCTCTGTTCAGGACGCAGCGCGGTGGCGGTATTCTCGGAAGCCTTGGCCTCAGGGGCGGCGGCGACCAGGCCAACATTCAGGGACAGGTCTTCGACGGCGAGGCCTTCAACCAGGCCATCTTCTCCGTTCAGGAGCGCTATCGGAACGAGGGCTACCTGTACGTCCAAGTGAATCCCATCATCGACGTGGAGGAGCCCGACAACGGTGGACCACCGCTGGTGAACGCCCGCTGGGAGATCATCGAGGGCACGCCGGCCATCGTGAACCGGGTGGAGATCTCCGGCAACGAGTACACCCACGAGTGGGTGATACGGAACCAGATGTTCGTCGTCCCCGGTGATGTCTACCGTCAGGACGCCATGCTGCAGAGCTATCAGAACATCCAGGCGCTGGGCTTCTTCGAGACGCCCCTGCCGCTTCCGGACATCGTTCCCCTCGAGAACGGCGACGTGAACATCACGTTCAACGTTCAGGAAAAGCAGACGGGGTCCATCAACTTCGGGACGTCGGTGGGTGGGGGCGTGGGCCTTTCGGGCTTCATCGGCTACGAACAGCCCAATCTTTTCGGGCAGGCCAAATCGGGCTCACTGCGTTGGGATTTCGGTCGCTTCATCAACTCCTTCGAGTTGGGCTACACCGACCCCGCCATCTTCCAGACCCGCACGTCCGCGACCGTTCAGCTCTTCAACTCGCGAGACCGCTTCTTCCAATTCTCCACGGGTCGTCGCCGGCGGATCGGGACGAACTTGCGTCTCGGATTCCCGTGGCTGGGGTCGCAGCGCACCCGTGTATTCCTCGGGTACGGAATCTCGCGGACCAAATACGAGCTTTTCGACAACGTCGACGACACG
Source organism: Gemmatimonadota bacterium (assembly GCA_013002885.1). Classification (GTDB taxonomy): domain Bacteria; phylum Gemmatimonadota; class Gemmatimonadetes; order Longimicrobiales; family Gaopeijiaceae; genus UBA2589. The sequence goes on from JABDLS010000058.1 coordinate 22,403, forward strand.
TCGCTCTTCGGCCGTCCGCCCGGCGTCCAGAGTCAGCTTTCGGCGAGCGTCACCCGGAGCACGCTGAACCACCCCCTCTTCCCGACACAGGGCTCGCGCCAGAACCTCACCTTGGAGCAGAACGGCGGCTTCCTCGGAGGCGACGGCGACTTCACCCGCGTCCTCGGAGACGCTTCGTGGTGGGTGCCCGTGGGGCAGGTCGGTGGTCCGGAAGGCGGGGGCCCGGGAGGCATACGCTTCGCCCTTGGTCTCACCATGCGTGCCGGGTCGGTCTTCGGCGACGCGAGCGCCTTCCCCTTCGACCGCTTCTTCATGGGCGGCGTCCAGTTTGGCCAGAACCTGAGGGGGTACGACGAGACGACCATCACGCCGCTGGGGTACTTCCCTCAGTCGACGAACGAGATCAACGAGATCCAGCGCCTCGGCGACGCCTACTTCAGCCTCTCCGCGGAGTACGCCATCCGCCTCAGTGACCAGATCGGTCTCGCGGCCTTCTACGACGCCGGCGCCGTCTGGCAGGAGCCGTCGCAGTTCGACCCCAGCAGTCTCTTCCGAGGGGCGGGTTTCGGTGCCCAGATCGTGACGCCCTTCGGTCCCATTGGTCTGGACTACGCCTACGGCTTCGACCGGACGGTACCGGGTTGGCAGCTGCACTTCCGGATGGGACCCCAGTTCTAGGCGTTCCGGATGGCAAGAAGGGACTCTTCGGCACTGTACATCCTTCAGCACCGATTCGAAATTACCGGGCTGTGGTACCTGCACCCCTCGCCGAGTGCGTGTACCCCGTCGGAACGATGGGAACCTGTCGGGCCTGACCCCACTACGACTGTTCGGCGGCACGACAATCAACGGAGTAACGATTATGCGACGTACCTCATTCGCGCTCATGGCGCTGGTCTTCCTGCTCTCGGCGGGAGCCGTCGAGGCGCAAACGCTCAAGATCGGGTACATCAATTCACAGGAGATCCTGGTGAACGCCCCCGGTGCCGAAGAGGCCCAGCAGCAGTTCGATCAGGAGATGGCTACGTATCAGCAGGAGATCGCCCAGCTCGAGACGGAGCTCCAGAACATGGAGACCGCCCTCCAGCAGCAGCAGCTCACCCTGTCTCCTGAGGCCAAGGCCAACCGTGAGCAGCAGCTTCAGGCGAAGTTCCAGGAGTATCAGCAGCGGAGTTCGCAGCTCCAGGAGACGGCCAATCAGCGCCGGGCAGCGCTCATCCAGCCGGTGATGGACGAGATCACCGCCGTCATCGAGACCCTCCGCGAAGAGGGGGCGTATTCGCTCATCCTCGACGCCGCTGCCGGCTCGATCGTGTCGGCCGACCCCGCGCTGGATTTGACCCAGGAGGTCATCACTCGACTCCAGATCCAGGACGGACAACCGGACGGGAGCCCTCTTCGCTGATTGAGAGCCGCTCATGGAGGTTCGAGGGGCTCACTGGCGCGTCCGGCGCCGGTGAGCCCCTCGTTTCGTCTCACCAGAGGATGAGAAGACGATGGAAGATTCAGCGATGACGGAAGACCGTGCCGATTCGGGTGCGTTGACCCTGGGCGAGGTCGCCGAGCGCGTTGGCGGTCGTGTCGTCGGAGACCCCGACGTCCGGGTCGGGAGCATCGGACCCGTGGACGAAACGGACGGCGATGGTCTCGCCTTCCTTGGCTCGCGGAGGTACACGCAGTATGTGGGTGAGTCCAAGGCGGGAGCCTTCCTCGTGGCCGATGACCTCGACGAGATGCTCCCCGAGGACGCCAACCGGGTCGTCGTCTCGGAGGCGTATCCCGCTATGCGAACCCTGCTGCAACACTTCCATCCTGAGCGGCCGTGCCGCCCAGGGGTGCACCCGACGGCGGTTCTTGGGCCCGGTGTGGAGCTCGGAGTGGACGTCGTGGTGGGCCCCTTTGCCGTTCTCGAGGAGAGCGTCTCAGTGGGGGACCGCTCTCGTATCGGCGCCCACAGCGTGCTGGGGCGCGGGAGTGTGGTGGGCCGGGACGCACGCCTGTACCCCCACGTGGTCCTGTACGAAGAGACAGTCCTCGGAGATCGGGTGACGATCCATTCCGGTGCTCGCCTCGGGACCGACGGCTTCGGCTACACCGTGGTGGATGGCGAGCACGCGAAGATCCCGCAGGTGGGGCGCTGCGTGGTGGGCGACGACGTGGAGATCGGAGCGAACAGCACCCTCGACCGGGGCTCGCTGGGCGACACGCGTATCGGTAGCGGATCCAAGCTCGACAACCTCGTCCAGATCGCCCACAACGTACGCGTCGGGGCCCGGTCACTCCTGGCGGCGATGGTGGGGATCGCCGGCTCGACCCGCCTTGGGGAGGGTGTCTTCATGGGCGGGCAGTCCGGAGCCATCAACGCCATCGAGATCGGGGACGGGGCCAAGGTTGCGGTGCGGTCCTGCGTCATCGGCGATCTGGAAGCGGGGGGAACCTACTCGGGTACCCCGGCCCGTCCGCATTGGGACACGCTGAAGGCCTGGGGTCTCATCGACCGGCTTCCGGAGCTGTCCCGGCGTGTGAAGCGGCTGGAGCGCGCCGTGGAAGGACTCGAGAACGGTTAGCTTTCCAGGCTGAGCGGATGACCTCACACACCCTCCATTCGGATGAAGCTCGATGAGCGCGACTCTACAGCGGACCATCGGCGGTGAAGTGGCTCTGGACGGTATCGGAGTCCATTCGGGGGAGTCGGCCCGACTGACCTTCCGCCCAGCCGAACCGGGATCGGGGATCCGCTTTCGCCGGGTCGACCTCGAGGAGTCCCCCGAGATCCCCGCAGACGTGAACTACGTCGTTGGCACGGAACTCGGGACTACACTCGGCCTGGGCGAGGCGCGAGTGCTCACGGTCGAGCACGTTTTGGCAGCGGTATCGGGGATCGGGATCGACAATCTTCTCGTTGACGTCGAGGGACAAGAGGTGCCCATCCGGGATGGCTCCTTTCGGGAGTACGTCGGGGCTCTATACGAGGCCGGCGTCGTCGAGCAGGAGGAGCAAGCCGAGATCTTGAACCTGCACGGCGTCGTGGAGGCTGGAGGGCCGGCCGGTCAGTCCAAGTACGTGGCAACCCCCTCCGACGGCTTCAGGATCTCGGGCACCATCGATTTCGAACACCCGACTATCGGACGGCGGTACGGCTCGTTCCTCGTCGACGAGGCTTCATTCCGAGACGATCTCGCCCCTGCGCGGACGTTCGGGTTCAAGAGCGATGCCGATACCCTGCATGCCCGGGGGCTGGCCCTGGGAGCCTCGCTGGACAACGCCGTCGTCCTCGACGAGGACGGTGTGATGAACGAGGAGCTCAGGTTCGAGGACGAGTTCCTTCGCCACAAGGTGGGGGACATCGTCGGTGACCTCGCGTTGTTGGGGGCGCGGCTTCAGGCCCACGTCGTAGCGGAGCGGCCGAGCCATTCGGGAAACGTGGAACTTGCCCGTGCCATCCGCCGTCACGTGCAGCTCTGCGGGGCGCCGGTGGCCGACACGGCCCGGATCATGCAGTTCCTCCCCCACCGGTACCCCATGCTCCTGGTGGACCGCATCGTCGACTTCGTCGAGGGCGAGCGCATCGTGGGCATCAAGAACGTCACGATCAACGAACCGTTCTTCCAGGGGCACTTTCCAGGACACCCCGTAATGCCTGGCGTCCTGATCGTGGAGGCGATGGCTCAGTGCGGCGGTCTCCTCCTCATGGATCAGGTCGAGGAACCCGAATCGAAGGTCGTATACTTCATGACCATGGACAACGTGAAGTTCCGCAAGCCGGTGACACCGGGCGATACACTCGTCTTCGAGCTGGAGGTCGTCCAGCTCAAACGGAAGATGTGCCGAATGGCGGGTCGTGGGGTAGTAGGCGGCAACGTGGTGGCGGAAGCCGAGTTCATGGCGCGAATCATGGATAGATGAGATGCCCGAAGACGCAGCCGTGAACACGCGGCAGGAGACGACCATCCACCCGTCGGCCATCGTCCATGATGATGCCGAGTTGGGGGAAGGTGTCGCCGTCGGGCCGTGGGCCATGATCGGACCTCGAGTCCAGATCGGTGATCATACCGAGGTCGGGCCGCGTGTCTATATCGAGAAGGACACGACGCTAGGTGAGGATTGCCGTATCAGCAACGGAGCGGTTCTCGGCACCGATCCGCAGGACCTCAAGTACCAAGGCGAGCGGGCCACCCTCGAAATCGGCGATCGGACGGTCATCCGTGAGTTCGCCACGCTGAATCGCGGAACGGCGGCTTCCGGCAGGACGATCGTCGGCAGCGACTGCCTTCTCATGGCGTATAGCCACGTCGCTCACGACTGCGAGCTTGGCAATCACGTGATTCTCGCCAACGCCGTGAACATGGCCGGCCACGTCATCATCGAGGACTGGGTGATCGTTGGCGGTCTCACGCCCATCCATCAGTTCGTGCGCATTGGCGCCCACGCCTTCGTCGGCGGAGGGTCTCGGGTAGCTCAGGACGTTCCTCCCTACTGTCGGGCTGCTGGCAACCCGCCAAAGCTCTACGGTCTCAACAGCGTCGGTCTGGAGCGCCGTGGCCTCTCCCAGGAGGTGCGTTCCGCGCTGAAGAAGGCGTACCGCATGCTGTTTCAGGGAGACGTGAACCTCACCCAGGCTCTCGAGCGGGCCGAGTCGGAGGTCAACAGCACGCCTGAAGTTCGACATCTCATCCAATTCATCCGTGCCAGCGAGCGCGGGATCACGACCTAGTCGGCCGTCTCGGGAGGTTCTTCCCCATGTCCCTCATCCGCCAGCGTAGACGACGCAAGAAGAGCTGGATCGACACCCGGAAGGGAATGTCGCAGCGAAAGATCCTGGGGCTCCTCTTCCTCGTCGCTGTAGTGATCTGGTATCTGGGCTGGGCGTTCTGAGCCCAACCGTCCTCGTCCTAGCAGGGGAGGCGTCGGGCGACCACCATGCGGCGGAGTTCGTGGGCGCTCTCTCCCGCAGGCTTCCGGGCGTGCGATTCGTCGGCACCGGAGGAGACCTCATGAAGGCGAAGGGCGTCGAGCTGCTCGCCGACCTCGACGACCTCGCCGTCATGGGCTTCGTAGAGGTCCTTCCCAAGCTGCCCTTCCTCCGCCGCCTGGCCAGGCGGTTGCGGCGCCTCATGGACGACGGCCGCCCGGATCTGGTGGTTCTGGTCGACTATCCGGGCTTCAACATGAGGATGGCCCGGGCGGCCCACTCCCGGGGACTGCCGGTGTTGTACTACATCGCGCCCAAGGCATGGGCGTGGCGTTCGGGGCGAGCCCGGACCCTCGCCGAAATCACCGACCGTGTGGCAGTCATCCTTCCGTTCGAGAAGCCCTTCTTCCAGAGCCACGGAGCGGTCGCCACCTACGTGGGCAGCCCTCTCCTGGACCGTGAAGACGACGTACCGGATCGGGAGACGTTCCTCGACACCTGGGGCCTCGAGCGCGAGAGTCCGATACTCGCGGTCCTCCCCGGCTCCAGAGGGCAGGAGTTGAAGCACCACCTCGAAGCCTTCGGTGACATTGCCGGGGCCGTGGTGGAGGCTCGCCCCGACGTCACACCCGTGTTCTCCCGGGCGCGGACACTCGAGAACGACTGGTTCTCCGATGTGGGATTCCCGACCGTCGACGATACACGCGGTCTTCTCCGGCACGCCGACGCCGCATTGGTGAAATCCGGCACGGTCACGTTGGAGACGGCCCTGGAGGGCACACCCTTCGTCATCGCCTACCGCACAAGTGCCATCACCAACTGGGTGGCCCGGAAGGTCCTGAAGGCAGATCACATCGGGCTTCCCAATCTCGTCCTCGACGACCGGGTCGTGCCCGAGTTCCTCCAAGCCGAGCTGAGGCCCGAGACCGTGGCCCCGGTGCTGTTGGAACTCCTCGACGATGCGAGCGAGCGGCGACGAAGGCAGGTCGCCGATCTGGCGCGGGTCCGGGAGCGTATGGGCGGGCCAGGCGCATCGGACAGGGTGGCCGCCCTCGCCGTCGAGCTCCTGGAGAACCGCAGGTGAGCGATCTTCGATTCGAAAGTGCGGGTGTGCTCGGGGCCGGACTCGTGAGCGCGTTGTTCGCGACGACCCGGTCGGAGCGGCTGGGCAGCGAGCATTACGAAGGCTTCCGGGCCGAGGGGCAGCCGGTGATGTTCGTCTTCTGGCATGGTCAGCTTCTGCCACTGGTCCACTACCACCAACATGAGGGCATCGTCGTCCTGGTGAGTGAACATGACGACGGCGAGTACATCACGCGCGTTATCGAGCGACACGGGTTCGGTGCGGTGCGGGGCTCGAGCACCCGCGGAGGCACGAAAGGTCTGCGCGGGCTGGTGCGGGCCGCCCGGGACGGCCGGGACCTGGGTGTGACTCCCGACGGGCCACGAGGTCCCCGGGGCGTGTTCAAGCCTGGCGCGTTGCTGGCAGCCCAGATGGCGGGCCTGCCGGTGGTGCCCCTGTCGGTTCGAGCGTCATCGGGGTGGCGATTCCGCAGTTGGGACGGTTTCCTCATGCCCCGGCCGTTTTCGAAGATCACCCTGCAGTACCACGCGCCCGTATGGGTTTCTCGGGAGGCGGACCGGCACGACCTCGAGGTCCTCGCCGAGGAGTTGGCGGCGGTGCTGAATCGCGGCGAAGACGAATCGTGAGGTGGTGCGAGGCACGGCTGGGTAGTGATGCGGGCTCCGTGGTGCAGGGGCGACCGTGAGAGGGAAGCTCGAGACGTTTGCCTGGCGCCTGTGGCGGGGTGAGGCCGGGCTGTCGGGTGCGTTTGTGAGCGTGCTGCTTTTCCCGCTGGAAGGCCTGTGGCGCTTGGTCACCCGGGTTCGCAACCGACGCCACGACCGGGCCGTGGCACCACGGGTCGACGGGCTCGCAATCGTCTCCGTGGGGAACCTCGCCGTTGGTGGCACGGGCAAGACGCCCGTATCGGCTTGGGTCGTGTCGGTTCTCAAGAACAGTGGATACCGCCCGGCTGTGCTCCTCAGCGGGTACGGCGAGGACGAGGTGGCGCTACACCGCGCCTGGAATCCAGACGTCGCGGTGTTCGCGGCTGCCGATCGCGGCGAAGCGGCGAAGGCCGCCAGAGCCGAGGGCTGCGACGTCGCGGTCGTCGACGATGGATTTCAGCACCGGAGGCTGGGGCGGCTCCTGGATGTGGTCCTCCTGTCGGCCGCGGATCCGTTACCCGGCGCCGTCCTGCCCAGAGGCCCGTATCGTGAACCCCTGTCGGCCCTGCGACGGGCAGGCGTGGTGGTGGTGACCCGACGAAGGCATGAGCTGGCGGTGGCCAAGTCCCGTCTTGAGGCGCTTCGCGGCCGTGGGGTGCTGTCCGACGGTGTCACGACGGCCGGCGCTCGCCTCGCGCCGGAGGCTGCCGTGCCCCTGGGCCGCTGGGTCCCCGGATCCGCGCTTCCATGGAACGGGACGGGCCAGAACGGGGCATCCGAGCCACCGACCTACGATGCTTCGCAGGGTGCCATGGCCCTGACGGCCATCGCTCGGCCCGATCCCTTCCGCGATGACGTCGAGGAGTTGACCGGCGCGGCGATCGAGCTGCTCGCCTATCCGGACCACCACACCTTCTCTGCAGGCGACGTGCGGAGGGCGCGGCAGGCCGCTCGGGGCCGTCCAATTTTCGTGACGGAGAAGGACGCGGTGAAGCTGAAAGGTCACCTGGCCGAGTTGGGTGACGCTTGGGTGGTCGTTCAGCGGATCGCGTGGGACTGGGGTGAAGAAGAAGTTCGTGAGCGGTTGCGGGCGGTCCTGGGCGAGAAAAGGGAGACGAGCGGGTGAAGGTCCTGATCGTTGTCGTCGGCCGCGTGCGGGGCGACCTTGCGTCGGCGATCGAGGAGTACGAGCGGCGAGCGAAGCGCTATTGGAAGCTCGAGGTCGTCGAGGTCGCACAGGGGGCGGGAAGGGGAGATGCCAGGCCGCAGGTGGTCAAGGATGCCGAGGCCGAACGGATTCTCGCCAAGGTCCCGTGGGAGCTGGAAGTGGTGGCGATGACGCGCGAGGGAGAAGAGATGTCGTCTCGCGAACTCGCCCGCTACCTCCAACGCCATGGGGTCCGCTCCTCGCCTGGGGTCGCCTTCGTCATCGGGGGGGCGTTCGGACTCGGCTCGGACGTACTGAAGCGCTCGCGGAAGTCGCTCTCGCTTTCCGCCATGACATTGCCCCACGAGATGGCTCGGCTGGTTGTCGCCGAGCAGCTGTACCGCGCGGGGACGATCCTCCGCGGTGAACCGTACCACAAAGGATGACATGGAGCTGATCGTATCCCACCCTCGGGGACGCCCCGTGGTAGCGGACTACCTCGATGCCGACCCCGAGGCGGTTCGGTTCTATGGCCGTCACTTCTCCGACCTGAACGCGTACCGGAGCAAGGCGGAGGACGTCGACGCCCGGTTCGATCGCCAGACACGGAAGACGGCGGCGGCGGGCCTCACGGTCCCCCCCGGCGCCGACCCCGCCCGGTTGGAGCGGTTCGTCGAAGAGGGTGGATACGTGGTGACGACGGGCCAGCAGCCGGGGCTGTACGGGGGACCGCTGTACAGCATCTACAAGGGCCTTACCGCCGTGCGGGTCGCCGACGCCCTCGAGGCGGCATTGGGAAAACCGGTCCTACCGGTCTTCTGGGTGGCGTCGGACGACCACGACTGGGAGGAAGCCAACCACACCTGGCTCATCGGTGTGGACAACGAGCTCCACCGATTCGCGCTACCGGCGCCGGACGGGAACGTCACCCCGCCACTTCATCGCATCGAACTGGGGGCGTCGGCGGACGAGTCGCTGGCCGCCTTCGTGGGCCACCTCCCCGAGACCGACTTCAGTGGCCCGTATGTCGACGCCATTCGAGAGGGCTTCGGGCGCGGAGGATCCCTGCCCGGAGGCTTCCACCGCCTTCTCCACGGCGTACTCGGCCGCTTCGGCATGTACTTCCTCGATGCAGCCGAGCCCACGCTCAAGCGGGCGACCCGGGACTTCCTCCTTGACGAGCTCGGGCGAGCCGCTGAGATGGAGAAGGTACTCCACTCCACGGAGAAGGAGCTGGAGAACGCCGGCTACGGTGTGCAGGCGACGATCATGGAGGGCGGCATCAACCTCTTCATGGAGGGGCCGGCGGGGCGAGAGCGCCTGTACCGGGAAGGGGCCCACTATCGGCTGCGGACCTCCGGCGAGGTCCTGTCAGAGGAAGCCATCCGAGACGCGGTCGAGGCCGATCCGACGGTGCTCAGTCCGAACGTCATGCTCCGCCCCGTGGTGGAGAGCGCCTTCCTGCCCACCCTCTCGTACGTGGGCGGACCCGGCGAGATCGCGTATTTCGCCGAACTCCGGGGCTACTTCGAGGCTCACGGCATGGAGATGCCCGTCATCCACCCTCGTTGGAGCGTGACGGTGGTGGAAACCAAGATCCGGAAGGTGCTCGACAAGTTCGGTCTCGACATCGGACATCTGGATCGCCCCTTCCACGAGGTCGCTACCGGCTTTGCCAAGGAAGGGACTCCCGCCTCGGTGCAGGATGCCCTCGGGGCCCTGCGCGGAGCCATCGGATCGGGAACCGGTGACCTACAGAAGGCGGTTACCGAAGTGGATCCCACCTTGAAAGGACCCGTGCAGACACTCCGGAATCAGACGTTCGCAGCGCTCGCAGACGTGGAGAAGAAGGTCAGCCAGGCGGTGAAGCGTGAAAGCGAGATCGCCCTTTCCCAGATCGAGAAGGCCCAGTTGCACCTCTTCCCGGACGGAAAGCCGGCCGAGCGGGTTCAGAACGCCCTGTACTACCTGACACGGTACGGCGATGCCTTTCTCGACCAACTCTCCGAACGCTTCGAAGTGAAGTTCGACGGATGACGGACCGTATTCGAATCACCCCAGGCTTCGAGGCCGGTGGCACGCGAAATGCCTTGCTTCCGGGACATGGAATCCGACGACCTCGAACGAAGTCCTTTTGAGCCCCGAGACCGCGATCTAAGTTCAGCGTATGTTCCTTCAGATGATTCTGGTCCTGGTGGTGCTGATTCCCCTCCTGGCCATCGTCCTCGATTCCCAGGTAGGGCGGGCGCTGGCATCGCGGCTGGAACGGCGCGGCCTGGAGTCGCCCGGCGATGTGACCGCCGAGCGGATTGCCTATCTGGAGAGCGAGGTCGAGCGGCTTTCCAACGAGGTGATCCGCCTCGACGAGGAGGGCCAGTTCGTCCATCGACTCCTCACCGAGGGGAAGGACCAGCCCGGAGGATCGCTCCCGGCGAGCGACACGACGGAATAGCGCGGTGCGGGACGATGCGCCCGTGACGTCCGAGGAGGGTTCAGGCGGAAGGGCCGCGGCGAGCGTCGGTGCGGGGATCTTCCTCAGCAAGATCTTCGGCTTCGTCCGCGAGCGCGTCTTCGCCCACTACTTCGGCGCGAGTGGCTACGCCGATGCCTGGTGGGCGGCGCTCCGAATGCCCAACGTCATCCGGAACCTTCTCGGCGAGGGCACGCTCTCCGCGTCCATGATTCCGGTATATGCCGAGCTCCTGGAAGAGGACAGGGAGGAGGAAGCTGCCCGATTCGCGGGGGCCGCCCTGGGGATCCTAACCGTAGCAGCAGCGTCGCTCGTTCTCATCGGCGTCGCGGTGGCACCCGTCCTCGTTCCCCTCTTCTTCCCGGTCTGGTCGGCGGACATCCAGGATCTGACCGTCCAGTTGATCCGGATTCTCCTTCCAATGACAGGGCTGTTCGTCCTGTCGGCGTGGACTCTGGGTATCCTCAACAGCCACCGCACTTTCTTCGTGACGTTCGTGGCGCCGGTGTTCTGGAACCTGTCGATGATCACGGCCATGATCGGGGGCGCGATCTACTTCGGTCTGGAAGGGCGGGAGTTGGTAGTGGCGCTGGCGTGGGGAGCTCTCGTGGGTGGAGCCCTCACGCTTCTCGTGCAGATTCCTTTCCTCGCGCGATATGTCTCGGGAATGAGGCTCTCCCTGGGCCGTGGTGTGACGGGCGTCCGCGAGGCCATTCGCAACTTCGTGCCCGTCGTGGCGGCCCGCGGCATCGTCAATGTGAGCGGCTGGATCGACCTCGTCCTGGCGGGCCGGCTGATGCCGGGGGCGGTAGCCGTCATGGGATACGCTCAGACGTTCGCCAACTTGCCCATCTCCCTTTTCGGGACCGGGGTTGCCGCCGCCGAGTTGCCTGAGCTGTCCCGCATGCGACAGGAGCACCGGGACGTGCTCGCCGAGCGTGTGACCGCGTCGTTGACCCGAGCCCTCTACTTCCTCATACCGTCGGCGGTGATCTATGCCACCCTCGGCGACGTAGTGGTCGCGGCCCTGTACCAGACTGGACGCTTCGGCCCCGCCACGACGCTCATCACCTGGGGTGTCCTGGGGGCGTACGCCGTGGGCCTGCCGGCTTCGGCGAGTTCCCGGGTTCTCTCGTCGACCTTCTACGCCCTCCGTGACACACGGACGCCGGCGAAGATGGCTTATGTCCGCGTGGCCATATCGGTGGTGGTCGGCGTGTCCCTCATGTTTCCGGCCGACGAACTCGGGTTCTCTACGCTGCGTCTCGGTGCCGCGGGGCTGGCTCTGGGCTCGACGGTCGGGGCCTGGATCGAACTCGGCTTACTTCGCCGGGCTCTCAAGAGAGAGATCGGAGGTCACGGGCCGAGCCTCGGCGTGCTCCTGCGCCTCCTCATGGCCGCCCTCATCGCCTCTCTCGTCGGCGTCCTCGTCCAGGTGGCTGTCCCCACCTCGCGGCCAATCCTCGTCGCGGTGGAAACGCTGATTCCGGCGGGGGTAGTCTACCTGGTCCTGACGGGCTGGATGGGACTCGGGATGCCCCTGTTCAGAAGGGGCGCCTGACGTTTCGTCGAGCCGGCCCGTCGACCGTCCAGCCTCGCGTCCGTTCCCTCCGGCGAATTCCAGCCCCGTGCCCGTAGACCGAGACAGGCTGAAGACCCTTCCCAGACGACCGGGCGTCTACCTCTTTCGCGACGAGCGGAAGCAGGTTCTGTATGTCGGGAAGGCCAAGTCACTGCGCCCCCGGATCCGGAGCTATTTCCGGAGGGAGGCGGATCTTTCAGCAAAGAACCGCGAGCTCGTCAGGCTCATCGACAGTGTCGAGACGATTGTCGTTGGCAGCGCCAGCGAAGCGCTGATTCTCGAAGCCAACCTCATCAAGGAGCATCGTCCGCGCTTCAACATCCTCATGCGGGACGACAAGAAGTACCCGTACATCAAGGTTACGGTCAGAGAGCCATTCCCACGGGTCTTCGTCACCCGTCGCGTGCGCAACGACGGAAGCCGTTACTACGGCCCATATACGTCGGTGGGACCCATGCGCCAGGCATTGGAGGTCATCAAGCACCTTCATACGGTGCGCTCGTGCCGATACGACCTGCCGAAAGAGGGCCCCGAGCGGCCATGTCTGGACTACCACATCGGACGGTGCAAGGCGCCCTGCGTCGGCCTTCAGAGCGCAGAAGACTACCGGGGGATGATCGACGAGATCCTCCGGATTCTGGAAGGTGATACCGAGAGCCTCCGAGGCGAGATCGAGGAGAAGATGCGGGAAGCCTCAGCAGGCCTGGATTTCGAGCGGGCTGCGAGGATGCGCGACGTTCTGGCCGGGCTGGACAGCCTCGCTCGCCAGCAGCGGGTGCACAAAGCCCAAGGCGGAAATCTGGACGTCGTGGCCATCGCTCGGGATGGCGACCTGGCGGCCGGCGTAGTGATGAAGATCCGCTCGGGGCTTCTTCTCGGTCGTGAGTCCCAGCGCTTCCAGAAGATCAAAGAGGAGTCGGATGAGGATCTTCTCGCATCCCTGGTTTCCCGTCACTATCTCAGCTCGGGCGAGGCGGCCGCCGCCGACCCACCGAGGCAGGTGCTTCTGTCCCTGGACTTTCCCGATCGCGAGCTTCTCGGCGAGATCCTCACCGAAGCGACGGGACGTGCGGTGCCCGTGACGGTCCCTCGTCGGGGTGAGAAGCTCCGTCTCATCGAACTCGCGGCCCAAAACGCCCGACAGGTCCTGGAGGATCGAGTGACTGCGTTGGCCTATGCAGCCGATCGTGCCGAGGAAGCGCTCTTCAGCCTCCAGGACGAGCTGGATCTCAAGGTCGTCCCACGTCTCATGGCATGCTTCGACATCTCCCATACCCAAGGCACCGAGACCGTCGGGAGCGCCGTCGTCTTCGAGAACGGCGAGCCGAAACGCGCCGAGTATCGGCACATGCGCATCAAAGGCGACTGGGGCAACGACGACTACCGGTCCATGGCCGAAGTCGTGCTCCGCTACTTCCGCCGGCGCATCGACGAGGAGCGGCCGATTCCTGATCTGGCGGTCATCGACGGGGGCAAGGGGCAGCTGTCTGCGGCGGTGGCCGCACTTCAAGAACTCGGGCTCGACGACGTCGCGGTCATCGCGCTGGCCAAGCGTGAAGAGGAGGTGTTCCAGCCAGGGCGGGCGGACCCGGTGCGCCTCGACCGACGCAACCGAGCCCTCCACCTTCTGCAGCGGATTCGCGACGAGGCCCATCGCTTCGCCGTCCGTTACAACCGGAAACTGAGGAGCAAGCGCACGCTCAAGAGCGATCTCGGCGACATCCCCGGTATCGGCCCTCAGCGACAGACGACGCTCCTCCGTCGGTTCGGGTCGGTGAAGGGAGTCCGGGAAGCGAGCAAGCAAGAGATCGCCCGGATTCCCGGCTTCTCCGAGGCGCTGGCGAGCCGGATCCTGACGTACCTCGGGCGATGAGCGTGGGGCGGTCCCGAGAAGGTGGGCAGGGATCTTGCAACGTTTCGTCACCAGAGGGCGTATGACAGCTGTTCACGGTCCCCGATCCGGGCCTTGGCGCGTCATACGAGCCTTTCTAAGTTACTCGGTCTACCCAGCAATCATGATCCCAATGGAGGAAACCCGGATGAAGATCCGTTACGGACTCGTCCTGGCAATGACCCTCGGTCTCGGACTCGTCGGCTGTGCGTCCGGCGGGGGCGGGTCCGGAGGTGGCGGCCTGGATGCCATTCTCGCTCAGGGGGAAGGTACCGGCGAACCGCCGCGCGAGACCCCGAACACCGAAGCTGCCGAACAGGCCCTCGAGGCCGCCTCGGAAGCCGAAGAGAACGGCGACGATGCTCAGGCCCGCGTTCACTATCAGCAGGCCCTCGACGCCGCCAACGCGGCCGTTGCCGAAGACGGCACCAACCCGCTTGGCCATCGGCTTGCCGGATTGGCTGCGCTCGGCCTCGACGACTACGAAGCTGCGGGGAACCACTTCGATCGGGCCATCGAGCTGAGGCCCGTCTATGAGTTCCAACTCGTCGAGACTCGGGAGAACGCGTGGATCGACCTCTATCAAGAGGCGACCCCGCACGTTCAATCCGGAGACTACGAGTCGGCCGTACCCTTCTTCGAGAATGCCGACGCCATATACCAGGGTCGCCCGGAGGCGATGCTTACGCTGGGTCAGATCTACGCTCAGCTCAGGCGGCACGACGAGTCCATCGAGAACATCGATGCAGCCCTCGATTTCCGTGAGTCCGAGATGTATTCCGTGGTCGACTCGACCACGCGGGCCGGATGGGACGAGCAGTTGGCGGACCTCCCCCTCCTGAAGGCCCAGGTGCTCGCCGATGCGGGCCGCTGGGAAGAGGCGGTCGTTCTTTACGAAGACCTCTCCGCCCAGAACCCGTCCGATGTCGAGCTAAAGCGAGGGCTCGCAGCCATCCTCATGGAGCTCGAGCGTCAGGACGAGGCGTTCGCCATCTATGATGAGATGATGAACATGCCCGGGCTGTCGCCGAGTGCCCTTTTCAGTATCGGCGTGGGGTTCTACCAAGGAAGTGAGTACGAACTTGCGGCCCAGGCCTTCAGTCGAGCGGCTGAGGTCAGCGTCAACGACCGTGATGCCCTGGAGATGTGGGCCCGCTCGCTACAGCTCGGTGAGATGTTCACAGAGGTGCCGGCGGTAGCGGATCGCTGGATCGAGCTGGATCCGAACAGCCAGAACGCATGGTTGATCCTGGCTCAGTCCGCCAACCAGAGCGGCGACCAGGAGACCACACAGGAGGCGGTGCAGGCCGTAGAGGCTCTCGAGGTCTCTGTACAGGACCTCCAGATGACCCGCATTGCCAACGGCGGGGCCAGCATCACCGGCTCGCTCATCAACAAGACCCTCGACTCGGGCGCGTCGGTCACGATGCGCTTCACCTTCTACGACAACTCGGGATCGCCCATCGGGACGGTCACCGAGTCCATAACCGTCGGTGAGGTGGATATGGCGGAGGTCTTCCAGCTCCAGTTCGATTCGGCTGAGCAGGTCGGTGGCTACGGCTACCAGATGACCGTCGACTGATCCGGGCATTCAGTCTGGAAGGACATCGGGCGGTCCGGGCTTCGGCTCGGGCCGCCCGGTTTTCTTGAATGCTGTCGCCGGAGAGCCATTGTACTTCTTCGGGAGCCTTCTACATTTCCTCCCCACGCGGGAGTAGCTCAGTTGGTAGAGCATCAGCTTCCCAAGCTGAGGGTCGCCGGTTCGAGCCCGGTCTCCCGCTCTTAGGAAACGGAAAGCCCAGCAACCACGTTGCTGGGCTTCATCGTTGCCATTCAGGGCGGACGTTGCGGATGTCGTCCGGAACTCGCCGACTCAGGCGCCCTCTACCGAGTCGGCCTCGCCCGATGCGGCCTGGCCCTTCTCGAGGAGTTTCTCGCTGAAGTCGACGCGTTCGCTGAGCCGCTTCACATGTTCTTCGAGCTCGCGGATTCGTTCGTCGGCATAGTCGGGGTCGCTACCACCCTGTTCGAGCCGTGCCCACTCGAGCTTGGAGGCGAGCTTCGCTTTGTAGGCGCGAAGCAGGACAATGCCGATCCCGACCGCGCCCGAGCTCAAGAACAGGGCGAACGTTCCGATCCCATCCCAATCCATTATCCATTCTCTCTTCTAGCGGGTGCCTTCACCTGTGCGTCAACGTACGTTTTGGCCGCCTGAACGGGTTCGCAGGGTCGTCAGATCACTGCATCAGGCGGCGGTAGCTGCTCCGGGTCCAGGAAGAGAAGCTCGATCGGGCTTCCGATCTCTGGAAACTCGAAGTAGGCGAAGTCGAACACGTCCCCGCCGCTCCATTCCTGGAGCATGGTCCGTCCATCCCCGAGCAATGCAGCCTTCGCCTCCCGCACCGCCTCCATGGTCGGGTAGACCATGCACGTGTGGTGGAAGCCGTTGCCGTACTGCTCGAGGTGTTCATCGTAAACACTCCTACCGGAGTGCGGCGTGATCAACTCATAGGTGCCGCCGCCCACTTCCGTGAGCGCGACGCGGAAGGAGAACTGCCGCTCGACTCCTCGCACCGTCGACCGCTCGGGCTCGATGGTAAAGACGTTCCACGGGCCAATTCCAAGCGAATCCGAGAGAGCTCGGGCCGCCGCTTCCAGGTCCCGAACGACGAAGCAGGTGTGGTGCAAGGCGACGGGGACGGGTCTGGTCACGGGGGCATTCCTGGTTTGGGAAAGGACGGTCTGTTCCGGTGGTGAGCCAGCATACGGGAGTCAAACGCATCGCACCACGTTGGGGTCCATGGCCGGGTCATAGCGTGCGGCGGCTCCTCCCGCCAGGTTCACATCGTCACAACCCGTTCGAGCCTGGTCTACCGCTCTGGAGGTCGAGGACTGCAGTGGTGCTCTACGTGACCGTCACGACCGGACTAGCGGTGCTCGCGCTCGTTGCCATCGGGTTAGCCGTGGGGTTGGGCGTATCCCTCCTGTCCCCGGCCGGACATTCGGCTCTGGAGCGGACATTCGGTGCTCGACCGGGTCACCTCGTCGCTTGGGCCTGGATCGCCTCCATTCTGGCCACGGCGGGCAGCCTCTACCTGTCTGAGGTCATGAATTTCGCCCCATGCGCGCTGTGCTGGTATCAGCGCATCGCGATGTATCCCCTCGTCGTCGTGCTGGGGGTCGGCATCGTGACCGGCGATCTCGGGGTTTGGCGGTATTCGGTGCCCCTGGCAGGCATCGGCCTCGCCATCGCCGTCTACCATATCGTGATCCAGTGGCAGCCGACGCTGGACGCGGGGGTGTGCGCGGTGGGCGTTCCTTGCACGGCCCGGTATGTAGCCGTCTGGGGCTTCGTCTCGATTCCCACGATGGCGGCTTCGGCCTTCGCCCTCATCCTCGCGACGATGGGGGTCCTGCGCTTCCTCGGGGAACGAAGGTGAGGCGGGCCGTCACACCGTCTCGAACAGCTGGTCGAAGCGCTCTCGCTGAGCGACGCTGCCGAGGGTCACGAGCTCCACTCCCTCATCCAACCTGTAATCGGCGCCAGGTCCGCTGACGACGGTACCGCCACGATCGGCGGCGATGACGATGAGCCCGGTCTTGGCCGTGATATCCGCGTCTCCCAGTCGCTTCCGCCTCAGCGCCGGCGGAACGGAGATGTAGAAGAGACTCATCTCCTCGCCGAGGACGGTGGCCTCCCTGCCGCGGACAATGGCGAAGATGGTCTGGACTCCGAAGGAGGCGTAGCTCAGGACGAAGTCCGCGCCCGCTCGCTGAATGGCGTGGACGTTCCGCTTGTGGGTAACGCGCGTCAGGATTCGAGCGTCGGGATTGAGACGACGGCAGTAGACCGTGAGATACACGTTCATGGCGTCGTCGTGGGTGGTGAGTAGTACCGACGGTGTGTCGGCGATTCCCGCCCGGTCCAGCACGGCGCGATCCGCCGCGTCTCCAATGAACAGCTTGTCGGGGATCCCTACGATCTTGGGCTCGAGGTCAGCGTTTCGTTCGACGATGTGGACCGGAATTCCACGCTCCTTCAGGGCACGCCCGGCAGCACGCCCGACCTTGCCCCCTCCGATGATGAGGACGGGATTGGGATTGGCGTCGTAGATTGCGAGGACTTCATCGAGCTCGCGTAGTTGATCTTCCGACCCCACGACCAATGGCACGCAGAGAGGGCTCAGCGGTTCGTCGGGGTCCACGGGGTGGAGGGTTCCTCCGCGCCAAACGGCGGCTACGCTGACGCCGGTGAAGTCGGTGAGCCCCACTTCCCGCAACGAACGGTTCTGAAGCGGCGTGTCGTGCACGGGGAACTCGGCCAGGGTCAGATTGAGCGCTCGACCGATGCGGTTGGCGTGGGCACTTCCCCAGCGGACCCGGTTGGCGAGGTGCTCGCCCAGTTGGGCCGGTAGCTGGAGCACGTGGTTCGCCCCGCTGAGCTCGAGGACGTCCACGGAGTCGACGACATCGGCGAGGGCAACGACGGGGACTGTCTCGGAGATCTCCCGGACGGTGAGCACGATGTTCGAGTTCACCGTGTCCGAGGCATTGGCGACCACGAGGCGTGCGCGCTCGGCCCCTGCGCGCCGGAAGGTCTCCACCGAGTCGACGTCCCCGGCGACGACGGGCAGCCCACTGTCGTGCATGGTCATTGCAACGTCGGCGTCGGGCTCGATGATGTACGCGGAGATGTCCACGAGCTCGAGCCGTCGCACGAGGCCTACCGCGATAGGGTCGTCATTGCAGATGAGTACGTGCCCGGACACATCGTCGGGTACCCGGCGCAGACGCTCAGCCCGATTGCGGGCTCGCTCTTCCAGCCAGGGGGCGTATACGAGCTGGATGAAGAGAAAGGGGAGGATGATGAGGAGCATCACCACGCCGGTGAGGAGCACGACGGAGCTGAAGGCGTACCCGAGGTCCGAGTGGAAGGTGATGTCCCCGAAGCCCAAAGTGCTCATCACGGTGAGCGCCCAGTAGATTCCGGTGAACCAACTGTGGTCCTGCCCCTCCCACGCCATGATGACGTGGAAGATCCACGCGTAGAGCAGAATGAACGACACCAGGAGGGCGATGTACCGCGCGAAGGGCGCGATACGCTTCCGCATCTTGCCACCGCCGGCTACGAGTGTGGCGAGTTGTGAGCTGATGGTCTTCATTTAGATGTGCTGGAGGGACCAGTCGACACTCGCGAATGTCCACAACCGGCGGTGAAGGGGCAACATGAGGATCGTGAAAGGGAAGTGGGCGGGTCGGGATCTCACGTCTCCCGGCGGATCGGTCCGCCCCACGGCCGAAGCGGTGCGAAGTGGTTGGCTCGACCTCCTCGCTGGGGAGTTGGAGGGTGCGAGCGTCCTGGACCTGTTCGCGGGTACCGGGGCTGTCGGCCTCGAGGCCCTTTCGCGAGGGGCACGCTCAGTGGACTTCGTAGAGAACGGCCCGGCAGCCCTTCACGCGCTCAAGGCGAATGTCGCGGCGCTGCGAGCCAAGCGACGAATCCGGATCTTCAAGCGAGACGCCATCCCTTTCGTCGAGCGCCTGGAGGACGGTGCCTACGACATCGCGGTCGCAGACCCTCCATACGGCTCGGCGAAGCTCGACCGCGTCCTGAGGGCATGGCATGGCGTCCACTTCGCGGAGATCCTGGCTTTCGAACACGCTAAGGACCATCTGGTGGACGGGAAGGGGAAGATGTACGACTTCGGCGGCTCGACGCGGATCACCATCATTCGCCGCTAGGCCGGACCTCCCTGCGACCTCCGCGGACATTGCCTCGCCCGGGTTCGCGTTGCACCGTCGGCGTGTACAGGTCGTCTGCCTGCTACGTCACTACCTCAGGACGTCAATCGGGAGGAGCGGGATGCTCGGTCGGATCGTGGCCCTGGCCATCGTCGTATTCGCAGGAGCCTGTGCCGCGGGGGCCGGTGGCAGCGGCGGAGTCCCCGCCGAAGAAGTGGAGATCGTCTCCGGGGCCGAGGTCCTGGAGTACACCAACATCCACACGGCTCTCCGGGAGCTTCGCCCGTCGTGGGTTCGGCGGGCGCGGGAGGTGTTTATCGATCGGGAGTTCGCCGGCGACATCAACCTGTTGCGTCGCAGCTTCAGCGATGAGATCAGATACATCGAGTTGGTCCCGGCGCGGGACGTTGTGCGCACGTTCGGACCGTGTCAGGCTCCCGACGGGACCGGCGTCATCGACACTCCGCGGGACCCCCAATGCGGCACGCGTCCGGTGATCCACATCGTCCGATATCGTCCGTGACGGCGTCGACTCGAGGGGGGACTGGTCGCCCGTTTCACGCGGCCGTGTGCGTCGCCGTGGTGGCGGCCACCGGTGCTTGTGGGTCGTCGCCGCAGGGCGACCCGCAGCCTGTCGTCTCACCGTTCGCCGAAGGACAACTCGTCCGGGCCAGCGTCAGAGAGAACGTGACCGCTTGTGAGGTCGATGCGGTCTGCTACCTGGTCTTGCAGTACTCCGATACGACGATCATGGCGATCTACGGAACCGGGGAGCGGCCGGCCCCACCGTGCTCCATCAGCGTAGAGACGTCGGACGTGGCCTTCGGGACGTCGCGCGGAGACGTCGTGCAGGTTCGGGTCTCCGAATGCGAGGGCGAAGGACTGTTCATCGAGGAAATCCGGCCGTGACGGCGGCCGCTACGACTTCCGATGATGTAGGGCGATAGGCGCTTCGGGCCTGCCACGCGTCCGCTCCCACCAGTTCTGGTAGAGATCGACGCTGAACATCAGCACGAGCATGAAGATCACGATCCACTGGGGGATGTAGGGGAAGGGCGTGCCGTTGACCTCGAGATGCGCGGTGTGCCCGCCCTCGAGGACAAGGACGAAGCCGATGAGCAGCAGGACGAACAGGCCCAGGATCTCGAACTCGGGATTCTTGGAGAGGAAGGCCGAGATGGGGGCGGCGAAGGCGAGCATGAGGGCGACGGAGATGACCACAGACCCCACCATGATGGGAAAGAGATCGGTCATCCCCACCACGGTGAGGATCGAGTCCACGCTGAAGAGCAGGTTCATGCCCACGATGACCGCGACCACGTCACTGAAGCGAGCGGCTTCGGCCACGTGATCTTCGACACCCTTCAGCTTGATCCGAAGCTCCTTGATCCCCTTCCATATGAGGAAGAGCCCGCCGACGGCAAGGACGAGTGCCTTGCCATTGAGGTCTCCGCTGACGTGCGCCCACGGGAGAACGTTCATGTCGACCTCGGCGATGCTGACCGTCGCCCAGGCGAGGATCAAACTCACGGCGAAGAGAAGCACGATACGGAACAGCATGGCCAGGATTAGGCCCCACCGGATTGCCTTGTGCCGCTCGGCAGCGGGCAGCTTGTTGGCGATGATGGTGATGATGATGAGGTTGTCCGCGCCCAGAGCGATCTGAATCAGGGTGATGCCAAAGAGGCTCATCCAGGCCGCGGGATCGAGAAGCAGGTCGGTCATGGCGTCAGGGCCCGGTGGGAGGGTTCTGCGAGGTGTCGAGGGCGCTCGACGATGCCATGGGCCTTCCATCCGAAGCAAGGGTGAGGACCCGGCAAGCTGGCCCCGCCGATCCTTGGCCCCCATGCTAGGGGCGATCCGTTTCAGCCAAGGAGGTTCGCATGCCCGCTCGATCCGACTCCACGCCTCCAGCACATGTCGAAACGAGGCCGCCAGGCCGGACCCTCGGTGTCTCGCTCGCGGTGGCACTGATCGGAGCGACACTAATGCCCACCTCCGCCATGGGTCAGGACTTCGATTCAGTTCAGATCGCGGTCGTTCCCGTGACCGGGTCCATCTACATGCTTCAGGGAAGTGGAGGAAACATCGGTGTGATCGTCGGAGCCGACGGCACCTTCATCGTCGACGACCAGTACGCGCCACTCACCGACAAGATCGCAGACGCCATCGAAGGCATCACGGACGATCCCGTGGACTTCGTCATCAACACCCACTGGCACTTCGATCACACCGGCGGGAACGAGAACTTCGGCGGCATGGGAGCGGTCATCGTCTCCCACGAGAACAGCCGGCGGCGAATGACGACGGATCAGCTCGTGGAGTTGTTCGATACCGAGCAGTCTGCCTACTCGCCCGAGGGGCTTCCGAAGATCACCTTCGACGAGTCTGTGCGCTTCCACCTCAACGGTGAGACTATCGATGTCTTCTACGTGGGGCCGGCACACACCGATGGCGATGCCGTGGTGTATTTCCGTGAGTCGAACGTGATGCACACCGGCGACGTCTTCGTGCGTTACGGCCTCCCCTTCATCGACCAACCGAACGGGGGCGATGTCGACGGCATCGTGGAGGCCGTGGCCGAGATCGCCCGCCGCACCGACGCGGAGACCGTCTTCATCCCGGGTCACGGACCGCTCTCGTCCCGGGAGGACCTGCTCGCCTTCGGTGACATGGTCGCCACCATCCGCGATCGGGTGCGTGAAGGGATCGCCGCAGGTCGTTCGTTCGACGAGATCGTGGCTTCGAACCCCACGCGAGGCTATCCGGAGGAGGGGATCGAGACACGGGCCTTCGTTCGACTCGTCTACGACAGCCTCGTGGAGGGACGCTAGAAGCGTCGACAATGAGGCCTCCCCCGCCGGAGATGTGACTTTTCCGACGCCTCTCGGTCAGTGAGGACGGCATCACGCGCCTACTGATATTTCGGGAGTCAATCATGAGACTCGGTGTCTTTTTCGCGGCGGCACTTCTCGGCTGCAGCGCCGCACCTTCGGAAGACGAGGTGCGATCGACGTTGCGCTCGGAGCTCGACGCGGCGGGACTGGACTGGGTGGAGATGGAGGTGGAGAACCGAGCAGTGCGTCTGGGTGGCTTGCCTCCGGCCCTCGGAGGCGGTGGGCTCGCCGTCCGCACGGCGGAGGAGACGATGTGTCGCACCGCCCTGGGGATCATGCCGTGCGCGACCACGGTGTCGGCTGACTTCGGAACCTCCCTGGCCGACGGGGAGGCATGGCCCCGACTGGAGGCCACCGTTGCCCTGGGAGTCCTGACCCTGCGCGGCACGGTGCCCGATGACGCCTCACGCCTCTCCGCGCGCGACGCGGCAAGCGAGGGCATCCGGGAGGAGCGTATCGAGCGCTACGTCGATGGCCTGGTGATAGAGGATGTCCTACCGCGCCCCGGCTCGCAGGCACTAGTGAAGCGACTCACGCGTGCCCTCACCCACTGCCGGGATGGCGGCGCTAGCATCGTCGGCGGCGACGTGAAGGTGGCGTGCCGCCTTGCCCCCGCCGAGATCATAGCGGTCCGTGTGATCCTGGCGTCGCCACTTCCCGCGGGCGTGCTGGTCGAACTCGATCTGGTGGAGGCCGTCGCGGGGGAAGGACGAAGCACCGTCTCTCGCTGAGAATGACGGCCCGGAGCCCCGAGCGGGGCCCCGAACCGACCGTGGAGCTTCTTCGCCGTCTTTAGCCCTGCGACTTCAGGAGGTCGCGGATCTCCGTGAGCAGAACGATGTCTTTGGGCGGCTCTGCCGGAGCGGCCGGCTTCTCTTCTTCTTTCGCCTTCAGTTTGTTGAAGCTGCGAACGACCATGAAGACGGAGAAGGCGACAATGAGGAAGGAGACGAGGGAGTTGACGAAGACGCCGTAGTTGATGGTCACGGCGCCGGCTTCCTGTGCCGTCTCCAACGTGGTGTAGGGACCGGCTGGCGAGCCCTGTGAGATCGTGAGGAAGAGGTCGCTGAAGTCGACACCTCCAAGGAGCATTCCGATGGGCGGCATGATGACGTCGTTGACCAGCGACTGGATGATGGTCCCGAAGGCTGCGCCGATGATGATACCGACGGCCATGTCCAACATGTTGCCTTTCACGGCGAACTTCTTGAACTCCTCGAGCATCTGCTCCCCTCCGCGCTTGAGACCAATGCCTGGACGCTTCCTGAGTGGGCGCCTTCGACGGGGGCGAATGTAGGCGTCCGTGATGCCTTCGCCACCTCTCCGCAGGGTTCGAGGGGTGGAAAGCTCACCACTCGGACCGGGTTCGGGTCGTACAGGACTGCGAGACGTGTAAGACGACGGCGGTTGCGACGTTCACATAAAGGGCATGGCGCCCGCGAGCTGCACGTGCGAGAAGGCCAGGAGAAAGCGATGGTCGACAATAGAAGGGCGGGTACGCTCGCGATCGTCTTCGTCCTCACCGCGTGCGGTAAAAGCCCGACGGACATAACCGGAAACCTGCCGGACGGTGACTACGTCGTGACGACCGCCGAACCGCGCATCGTCGACGAGTTCGTAACACCGGGATGGATGCGCGAGATGCCGGTCATCGAGTTCTCGAAGGAGGCCTCTGACTTCTTCGTCACGGGCGGCAGCGACGATCTCGTCGTGCTGGGACCGGTGCAGCTCGCGGTTCAGGAGAACGGCTTCTGGCGGGTGCACTTTGGTTGGGCGGAGGACGAGGTCCACCACTATTGGGAGGTCCTCATGAACATCGACGAGTGTGCTGCCGCCGCCATCGATGCCGACCTCGGAATCCCTCCCACGGGCGCCCTTACCGTCGTTCTCGAGGATTGCAGCATCGTGTCGCGCTAGCGATCTCGGCAGACGTCCCATCCGAGCATGGAAGGGTGTGGCGCGTGTGTGCATCCTACGGGTGTCCGATCCTCGCGGCCCGCGAGCCATGCACCTGAGAACCCCTCCACAGCCCGTCGGCATGCTCGTCCTCCTCGGGAGCGCGTGCATCGCCACTGCGTCAGAAGCTCCCGCCGCGGATCCGCCGCCTGGGGACCCTGACGCGTCGTGCGTCGCCACTCTCGTGGAGGAGCACTACCTCGAGACGTCCGACGGGCGGCACCTCTACGTGGAGCCACGGTTCGTGGACGTGGCGGGCGGCGCCATCCTGGTGGCGGGAACCCCGACATATGCCTGGACCGTGGAGGGTGGCCGTGAGGGGGCTGTACTCCGCGCCTCAGGACCGCTCGGTGGACCCTTCTTCGGGGCCATCTTCGACCGATCCGAAGCCCGGGTGATCCCGCTACCCCCCGAGGCCGGCCCCGTCCGATGGGTGCACGGAACGAACTTCGCCGACGGGCGCCGGGGGTTCGTCATGGAAGCGGCAGAGTCACAGCGGTCCGAGGCCCCACACCGGGCTGTCCTCTACGCCGAGTTCGGGCCTGCCGGTTGGGAGATCGTGGAGGAGCTCGAAGGCCCTGAGTTGGGCAGATTCCTGTTCGGGGTCGCGAGTCCGCCGACGCGAAGTGGAGGCGATGTCATCTGGGGCGTCGTTCATTCGCGGGATGCCCTCATGTCGTTGGCTACCTACCGCCGCACCCCCTCCGGATGGCAGGGCCCGAGCGTCTCCGATGCGAGCGCGAACACGGTGGCTGCTCTCACTTCACCATCGGGCCCTACGGGCTTTGTCGTGGCAGGCCTCGACCCCGCCACCGGCCATCAGCTTTCCAGCCTACGACTCTACCAGGCGGTTGCCCACTCACCGGAGCTGTTGGCCGAGCCAGCAGCGACGGTCTGGACCGCTGGACCGGACGAGCAGTTGCACGGCCTCCTCTCGGCTGAGACCCGCGACGGGGCGCAGCTGGCTTGGATCTCACGTGGCGGGGACCGCGATGGGGCCTGGGTCCTGTCTGTAGCGGCGGCGACCGCCGGAGGACCCATGCTCATCGACGCAGAGGCCTCTTCCGTGAGTCTTATGGGTAGCCGGGGCGAATGGTCCTATTGGCTCACGTCAGCCGCCGATTCAGCGTCCGGGACGGCGCGGCTTCGGCTTCATCGTACATCGGCGAGCGCCAGCGAGCGGATCGCCGACGTCCCGAGCCCCTTCATCGGGCTTTCCTCAGGAACCCTCTCGCCGGCCGGCGAGATCGTCGTCGTTGGACCGGAGGCCCATTTCGAGACGACGCCCCCATTCGTTCGTAGCCTCGTACTCCGGTTTTCACTCGTCTGCGACCCGTGAAACGCTGCGGACCACCTACCAGGCCGATGATCTCATTTCATACCTGGAGGTACCCATGTACCGCGCACCATCCGTCCTGGCCCTCATCGCGTTGAGCCTCGGGGCTGCAGCGTGCAGTCAGGACACCCCTGCCGGGCCGATCTTGACGACCTTCGACGACGCTCCACGGGTCAATCCCCCCTTGCTGACGCAGGCGGACCTCACCCGGACCGACTCGGTCCAACTCCTGCCCGATACACCCGCCGAGGGTCTGGCGGCTGCGGACTTCAACGGGGATAGCTTCAACCGTCCCTTGGCCCAGATCTTCAACGAACGCTCCACCGGGGACTTCCAAGCGGGCTTCGCCGGGGTCTACGGGTATCACGACTACATCGGCAACGTCGGAAGGGTTTCCACCGAGGCCAACGTCTCCTACCAGAATCAGCATCTCGGGTCGGCGCCGCTGAGCACCCAGCAGTACACACCCTTCCTTCTCGACTTCGGCCGCAGGAAGTCGATCTGGGCCTTTCCAAAGATCTACACCGACCAGAAGTGCGGCCTCACCGTGCAGGGGAAGTCCCAGCACAGGGCGAGCTGGCAGTTCTACCAGGCTACTAGCGTCCAGAACTGGGGAGTCACCGAAAAAGGAACGCAGTCGAAGCCCCACTCGCAGGGGGCCTGCACGGGCGACACCGGAGGCTTCCAGTCCGAGCACACCAAGGCGGGTGGCGTCGTCTGCACGTATTGGATCACCTACGACCTCGACACCGGTGCGATCATCAGCGCCGAGCTCCTCTTCTGTTCGTCCACGAGCGGGGAGGTCATGTGATGTCCGGTCCAAGTCGGTGCCCCTCGCCGCACCACGTCCACTTCGAGTCGAGACCCGGGAGAAGAGTCATGAGGCGCCAGATGGAGCACAACAGCATGTCAGAGCGTGGCGTCGTAGTGTCGCCACCTTCCCTCCTGGGCGCTGCGCTGTTGGTCGCGGTGGCCCTCGTCCTACCGGCTCCGGTCGCCGGTCAGCTACCGCTTATCCCGCCGACGGCCTCCGCCGAAGGGAGAGCTTCGCCTCTCCCGGGAAGGAACAGAACTCCCGTATACGTGGCGATCCCTGACGTTTTTCCGCCCCTCGAGGCGCGAGCCATTGTGGTACGCGAGCCCGGAATCGATCTCGTCGTCCTGCGCGACGGGGAGGCCGATCTCGACGCGCTCACGATGTCGCTACACGTACTTCGTGACGCACGGGCGCGTCTTCCCGCCCCGGAGTCCGGCGTCCTCATCCCCATCACCGGCTTCGTGGTGACCAGGGCGGTCTCGAACGGTGTCAGTATGCGCCTCACCGAGACGCTGAGGCGATTGACGACAGCGGAGTCGGTCCATCTGGGATCCCTGGGTCGCGGGCGGCGGGTCCGGCTGCCTGGACGGTGAGGTGAGGCCCGCGGTGGTGCGACGAAACTGAGTAGGGCAGGGGGCGGCCAGTGCCATCGGTCGCCCCCTGGGGCTGAGGCCTACTGCTGAGCCGCGTCGGACATCCAGCCGATGAGGCCTTCGGGTGATCGGACGTAGAGGTACCCGTCGAAGCGTCCGAGGACCGGCACTTCCGTGCCCTCCTCGAGACGGGCCATGACAGGGGCTTCCGTCGCTGGCCGCACCCGCACGATTTCCGCCGCCGCCACGATCTGGGATGTCAGGGGCTCGTCCACCGGCTCGGTGAGACGCGCGGCAACGTATCCTTGGCCGCCGTCGGGGAGGCGTACCCGGAAGTATTCCCCCGATCCGCCCAGCACCCGCAGGGGCGTGTGGACTTCAAGCTCGCGCAGCACTGGAGAGCGGAGTCCGGGAGCGGCCCTCAGGCGGATACCGTCGTTCCGGAGGCGGACCCAAGCCCCAAGATGCCCCAGGTCCGCGGTGAGCTCCGCGAGGGCACCCTCAGGCGGGCGAAGAAAAGGTGCCGGATCAATGGGACCCTCACCACGACGGTACACGCCGAAGTGGAGGTGTGGCGGAGTGGTGCGGGCGTTTCCGCTGTTGCCGACGAACCCTACGGTGTCCCCTCGCTGGACGCGTTCGCCGTTTCCGACGTACTGGCTGTCGAGGTGGGCGTAGTAGATGTTGGCGTTGCGGACCGGGTCGCGGAGCCAGACGACTTTGCCGCCGATACTGGTCACGTCCACGCGATTCACGACACCATCGGAGGTAGCCAGGACCGGGGTGCCGCGCCGAGCGAAAATGTCGACGCCGTGATGGGAGCGACGACCACCGTCGCGAGGCATTCCGAAGGTGCTCTGGATGGCCTGCATGCCGTGCCCCTCAACCGGAAACGCGAGCTGGGGCTGAAGCCGGAGAACGACGCGATACTGGCCACCCCTGAGAAGCTCGGGCTGTAAGCGGAGGACGAAGTCGCCGCCACGCCAGGGCTCGTGCTCGAAGGCGCCCGGTATGGAGTCGAAGGAGAAGACGGGCCGGAGCGGGTCTCCGTCACTCGAGGGGACCCGGAAGAGCTCCACGAAGACCTGCGTGCCCTCTTCGCTTTGCAGCGAGACATCCGCGGTGAGCTTCTGGCCGCGTGGCACGGAGATGCGGTACGCCATGGCGCCGGGCTCTTCGGCCGTGATGAACCCCTCTTCGGCGAAGGGAAGCGAGACGGGCGCGGCTCCGTCTAGGGCCGCTCGCCCGGCTTCCATCCAGTCGCGGGCGAGAGCCGTCTGGGCGAGCCCGGCCTCGACCAGACTCTCCTGGTACGCCTCGTAGGGGGTCAGGTCCCTGAAGCGGTCCTGAACCTGCTCGACCTGCTCGCACCCCGTGGCCGAGAGGCACACGATGGCGAGGACGATGGGGGGGCGTAGGGCTCTGTGCATCATTCGAAGCTGCGCCGGCCTCCGACCTTCGGTCAAGTCACTCGGGAAGTGCTGGGTCGCTGGCAGCCCCTGCTTCCGGCTGCCCGAGGCGGCTGAAGCCGCCTGCTTAGAGTCCGAATACGCCACAAGGACCCGGTTCGTTTCGCCCGGATTGGGAAATTGAAGTGACGGGGGGCCGCCGTTAGCTTTCAAGGCTCCCCCGGAGCGCCTTGTTCGCCCGCCACATCGGGACATTCTCGTGGTCCGCATCGCAGAGATCGAAGCCGGCAGCATCGCCGACGAGCTGAACCTGGAGATCGGCTCGCGGGTGGTCCGAATCAACGGTGAGCGCGTCCGTGACGGGATCGACCTGACCTACCTCTTGTCCGACACGGACGTCGAGCTCGAAACGGTCACGCCGGCGGGCCAGACGATGATCTACGAGATCGAGCGCGAGCCGGGCGATTCGGTGGGGATCGTTCCGGCACCGGACACGATTCGGGAGTGCGCGAACAAGTGCGTCTTCTGCTTCATCGACGGAAACCCCAAGGACGCTCGCCAGACACTCTGGCTCCGAGACGACGACTTCCGCCTCTCGTTTACCTACGGCAGCTACGTCACGTTGACGAACCTCGGTCCCAAGGGTCTCCAACGTCTGGTGGACCAGCGCATCTCGCCCCTCTACGTGAGTGTCCATGCCACGGAGCCCGAGGTGAGGGAACGGCTTCTCGTGAACCAGCGGGCTGGACTCATCATGGACCAACTCCAGATGCTTCTTGGAGGAGGGCTGGAGGTCCACACGCAGGTCGTCTTGTGCCCCGAGTGGAATGACGGGGAGCACCTGGAGCGGACCATCGAGGATCTCTGGGCTCTGGGACCTGCCATCCGCTCGCTGTCGGTGGTCCCGGTGGGGCTCACGAAGTACAACCTGAACCGTCCGGTCCGCCTTCTGAACGCCGGTGAGGCGCAGGCGGCCGTCGAACGGGTCGACGAGGCTCGGAAACGGGCATTGGCCGAACGGAGTCTGGGTTGGTGCTACGCCGCCGACGAGATGTACCTCATCGCCGGTCGGAAGATGCCCGGGTCGGCCTACTACGACGACGGGGCCCTCTACGAGAACGGGGTGGGGGCCGTCCGTAGATTCGTCGACGGCTTCGATGAGCGGGTGGCGTCCCTACCTCGCATGGAGGGACATCGGATCCGGTTGGTCACCGGTGGCTCCATGGCGCCGTTCATCCGCAGTCGCGCACCGACGCTCGCCGAGTCCGTCGGGGCCGAGGTGGAGGTGGTGCAAGTGGAGAACCGGTACTTCGGTGAGTCGGTGACCATCGCGGGGTTGCTTGGCGGGGAGGACATTCTCCGCGCCATCGGCGAAGGTCGGCAAGGTGACATCATCGTCCTTCCCGCCGAGGCCCTCAACACGAACGACGTCTTCATCGACGACGTGCCTCTGTCGCGAGTGGCCGGTCGTCTCGGGTCGGCAGAGATCCGAACCGGCTTCGAGATCACCGAGGCCCTCGCCGGCGGGTCCTACGTCGGCTCCGGAGCAGCCTGAAGTGGCTTCACGCCTGCCGGTCGTGGCGGTCGTCGGGCGACCCAACGTAGGCAAGTCGACGTTCTTCAACCGGGTCCTCGGCCAGCGGCTCGCCATCGTCGACGATCAGCCCGGCGTCACCCGCGATCGGAATTTTGCCCGGGCCGATTGGGCCGGGCGGGATTTCTTCATCGTCGATACCGGTGGCGTGATCGAAGGAAGCCATGAAGCGCTGGACTCGGCCATCCGTGAACAGGCGATGCACGCGGTCGACGAGGCAGACGTGATCCTCTTCCTGGTGGACGGCAAGGCCGGGGTGCATCCCCTCGACGAGCGCCTCGCCGAGGTCCTCCGGAAGACGCAGACTCCGGTGCTGCTGGTCGTCAACAAGATGGACAACCTGCCCAAAGATCAGGGACATCTCGACTTCTGGGAGCTGGGAATCGGAGAGCCTCTGCCCGTGAGCGCTCTGTCGGGGAAGGGATCCGGCGACCTCCTCGACGAGCTCCTCGGCGTCATACCCGAGGCCCCGGAGAGCGAGCTCGATGCCGACGCCATTCGCGTTGCGGTGGTGGGGAAGCCCAACGTCGGCAAGTCCAGCTTCGTCAACAGGCTCATCGGTGAGGACCGGGTCGTGGTCTCGGACATCGCTGGCACCACGAGAGACCCCATCGATACGCTGTTTCGCTATCACGACCGGACGCTGGTGTTCGTCGATACGGCCGGTCTTCGGAAGCAGACGAAGATCAAGGACAGCCTGGAGTACTACAGCGCACTCCGTACGGACCGAGTCGTCCATACCGCAGACGTCTGCGTCCTCCTCGTCGATGCCAGCGAGGACGACATCCACGCCCAGGACATCCGAATAGCACAAACTGCATGGGACGCCGGGCGGGGCCTCATCCTGCTTGCCAACAAGTGGGACCTGGTGGAGAAGGACACGAAGACCGCCCAGGAATGGACGAAGCGTGTGCGGGACCGAATTCCTTTTCTCCAGTGGGTCCCCATGGTCTTCACATCGGCTCTCACGGGACAACGGATCCGCCGGTGTCTCGACCTCATCCTGGAGGTCAACGAGGAGCGATCCCGCCGTATCGAGACCCACGAAGTCAACGAGGTGCTGCGGAACCTCGTAGGGCGGCAGCCACCTCCTCATCACCGTGGCCGCCCGGTGAAGATCAAGTATGGGACGCAGGTCTCGGTCCGGCCCCCGGTCTTCACACTTTTCGCCAACTTTCCGAAGGCCATCCCGGATCACTACATTCGCTATCTCCACAACGGGTTCCGCGAAGCGTGGACCTTCATGGGGACGCCCATCCGGCTCCGCATCCGGAGTGGCAAGGACGACGCATCGTAGGATCGCGGGCGGCGGGCTTCGACCCTCAGGCTCCATGGAAGTGACGCGGTGACGTACGCCTTTCTCGGCCTCTCATACCTACTCGGCGCCACCCCGACCAGCTATTGGGTAGGTAGGGTGTTCCATGGCTTGGATCTACGTGAGCACGGGTCAGGTAACCTCGGTGCTACCAATGCTTTCCGTGTCATGGGCTGGCAGTGGGCGATCCCCGTCGTCATCGTAGACATCGCGAAGGGCTGGGTACCGGTAGTCCTGTTCGCCGACCTGGCCGGCGTGGGCTTTCGATGGTCCCTCGCCTTCGGGACGGCCGCGATTCTCGGCCACATGTTCAGCCTCTGGGTGGGATTCAAGGGAGGGAAGGGGATGGCCACCAGCGCAGGCGCCTTCCTCGGGCTGGCCCCCTGGGCGGTCCTGGGCGGACTCATCGTCTGGCTGGGCTTCACGCTTCCGACGGGTTATGTGTCCCTGGGCTCCATCGCGGCGTCCTTTGCACTCCCCATCCTTATCGCGGTCACTCCACATCAGGGCGGTGTCGAGCTGGTGGGTTTCGCGACCGCCCTGGCGGTTTTCGTGATCTGGAAACATCGATCGAACATCGGACGGCTGCTGCGAGGTGAGGAGAATCGTTTCGGCCGAGAAACCCCCACGGACACACCGCCCACGTGAGTGAGCCGGAGAAGGTCGCCGTCCTCGGCGCCGGGGCGTGGGGCACGGCGCTCGCAACGGTGCTCTCGGAGCGTGGCCACGACACCTGGCTCTGGTCGTATGAAGCCGAGGTGGCCGAATCCATCGACGGAAGCGCCACGAACCCCTACCTGCCCGACGTGAAGCTCCCGGCAGCCTTGAGCGCGTCTGCTGAGATGGCTCGGGTGCTGGATGGGGCGGGGCTCGTCGTCTCCGTGAGTCCCTCGCAGGTCGTCCGGTCGGTTCTGGAAACTGCGGCTCCCTCTCTTGGTGACGGTGCTCTTCTGGTGAGCGCATCGAAAGGCATCGAGCTCGGGACGTTGTTGCGCATGGATCAGGTCGCCGTGGAGGTGCTCGGCGAATCGATCCAGGAACGCTTCGCCGTGCTGTCCGGGCCCAGCTTCGCCGAAGAGGTCGCGCGGCGGCAGCCTACGGCCGTGGTCGTGGCGAGCGAGGGTAAGGACGTCCGGGACGCCGTGCAGGCCGCCTTTCAGACCCCCTGGTTCAGGGTGTACACGAACCCGGACGTCGTCGGCGTAGAGCTCGGAGGCGCCGTGAAGAACGTCATCGCCCTCGCCGCGGGGATGACCGCCGGACTGGGGTACGCCCACAACTCGGCGGCGGCGCTCATCACCCGGGGACTGGCCGAGATCACACGGCTCGGGGTGGCCATGGGCGCCCAGCAGGCGACGTTTTACGGCCTCGCAGGGCTCGGCGATCTCGTACTCACATGTACGGGTGGGTTGAGCAGGAACCGTACGGTCGGGTATCGTTTGGGCGCTGGGGAGTCTCTCGACGTGGTCCTCGGCGAGATGACCGCGGTCGCCGAGGGCATCAAGACGGCAAGCGCGGTGCACGAACTCGCGTCGAGACACGGCGTCGAGATGCCCATCGCCGAGCAGGTGTACGCCATCGTGGAGCAGGGGAAGACGCCGGCCGAGGCGCTCCAAGACCTCATGCTCCGAGATCCGAAGCCCGAGGAGTGGTCGTGAACGAGCCGGTCGCAAAGAAGGTCTACTACTCCATCGGGGAGGTGTGCGACCTCTCCGGGCTCAAGCCCCACGTACTTCGATACTGGGAAACCCAGTTCTCCGTTTTGAACCCGACGAAGAACAGGGCCGGGAATCGGGTCTATCGACAGCGCGACGTGGAGATCGTGCTCCTGGTGAAGCACCTCCTCTACAACGAGAAATACACCATCGAGGGTGCCAATCAGAAGATCCTGGAGATGCGAAGCGGCGGCGAGCTCAAGGAGGAGAGGAGCGAGGTCGTGGCCCCGGACTTCCTCACGGGCATCAAGGCCGAGCTCGAGGAGCTGCGGGAGCTGTTGACCCCGCCTGAGCCCGCTGAGTGAGACCTCCCGGTAGTCCCGCCTCATGAACATCCTTTGCACCAATGACGACGGCTACCTGGCCATGGGGATCGGGGTGTTGTCACGGGCGGCCAGCGGCCTCGGGACCGTCACGACCGTGGCTCCGGACAGGGAACAGAGCGCCACCAGCAGCTCTCTCACCCTCCATCACCCCCTGAGGGCCAGGCGGGCCCGGGACGGGACATGGATCGTGGACGGGACTCCCACTGATTGCGTGATCCTCGCCGTTGGTGAACTCATGGCCGGGCGACCGGACGTCTGCGTATCCGGCGTGAATCACGGGTCCAACATGGGTGAGGACGTGCTCTATTCGGGGACGGTCGCTGCCGCGATGGAAGCAACGGTACTGGGCATCCCGGCCATCGCGATCTCCTACTGCGGAGTCTTCCCTGAAGAGATCGAAGGGCTCGAGGAGTTGGTGGGCGGCCTTCTCCAGGGCGTTCTCGGTCGAGGAGACTTCCCTGCCGACACCCTGCTCAACATCAACCTGCCGGCCGTTCCGCCCGACGAGGTGAAGGGCGTTCGAGTCACTTCTCTCGGTCGTCGCCGGTATGCCGACTCCATCACCCGTGCCAACGATCCCATGGGCCGCGAGTATTTCTGGATCGGAGGTGGTGTGGCGACCTGGCGAGGCCCGGCGGACTCGGACTTCCAGGCGGTCGAGGATGGCTACATTTCCGTCACCCCCTTGCATCTCGACCTCACGAACTACGGCCTCATCGAGGACATCCAAGCGTGGGATCTGACCCTCTAGGCGACGTCCGATACACGGGCTATCGGCGCAAGCTGATCGAGGAGATCCGCGCCCGCGGCGTCGACGACCTGGAGACACTCCAGCTGTTCGACCGGGTCCCCCGGCACATCTTCCTGCCGGAGGGGGTTCAACCGCGCGCGTACGAGGACAACGCCATACCCATCGGGTACGGGCAGACGGCGTCGCAACCGTCGTTGCAGGCCTACTACCTATCGATTCTCCGGCCCACGGAGGACGAAAAGGTGCTGGAGATCGGGACCGGATGCGGCTACCTGACGGCGCTCCTCGCCATGATGGCCGACCGGGTCTACTCGGTGGAGCGTGTACGGGAGCTGTCGAAACGGGCGCGGAAGGCGCTCGATGCCTTCGGCGTGAAGAACGCAGCGCTTCTGGTGGGTGACGGCACCATCGGATGGCGCAAGTATGCCCCGTTCGATGTCATCGTCGTTTCGGCGGCTTCACCGTCGGTGCCCAAGGCCCTCGTCGAACAGCTCGCCGACGGCGGCCGCATGCTCATTCCCGTGGGATCGAGAGACATTCAGGAGTTGACCTTGGTGAAGAAGAGTGGGTCCGCGGTGACCGAAGAGAGGGTGGGCGGAGAGGTGAAGTTCGTACCCCTTCTGGGGAGATTCGCGTGGAGTGAGGAGGCTGGGGCGTGACGGACGACGCGGCGGAGGCCAAAGAGACCGCCTACCGGGGAGTCCGTGGTCAGATCCGCCGCCTCTACGACTGGGTGCTCCATTGGGCCGAGACTCCATACGGGGCGTGGGCCCTCTTCATCATCGCCTTTGCCGAGTCGTCGTTCTTCCCCATCCCGCCTGACCCGCTTCTGCTTGCACTGTGTCTGGGCGCCGCCAAGCGGTCGCTGAGGTTCGCCGCCATCGCGACGCTGGCGTCGGTTCTCGGTGGGATGGCCGGCTATGCCATAGGGGCAGGGGCGTGGGGGATCGCCCAGGACTGGTTCTTCACCTATGTGCCGGGCGTTACGCCTGATGCGTTCGAGAACGTGCGAGCGTTCTATGACAGACACGGTTTCGCCGCCGTCTTCATGGCGGGCCTCACGCCCATTCCGTACAAGGTCTTCACCCTCGCGTCGGGGGTCTTCGGCATCAATTTCGGTGTCTTTGTGCTGGCTTCGGTCCTGAGTCGCGGGTTCCGCTTTCTGGTCCTCGCGGGTCTCGTCTTCTACTTCGGGCCAGCCATCGAGCGCTTCATCGACCGGCACTTCGATCGCCTCGTCCTCATCTTCAGTGTGCTCTTGGTGGGAGGCTTCATCGCCGTGGAGTTCTTCTTCTCCTGAGTCGGAGACCTTTGTTCCCGCAGTGAATGCGGACCTATATTGCCCTTCGTGGGAGTCGAGCCCCCTCTCTGGAGCAGGTTCATGAGCGAAAACAACCGAGAGCCCCGCCTGCCGCCACCGGCGTTTCCCCCCGGTTCCCGCCGGCATCAACTCCGCAACCAGGTGCCCGAGGTGAAGGCGAAGGTCCAGTCGGTCGACGAGGCGCTTATCGGGCCCGACGATCCGCTGCCGGATCGCGTGGATCTCGTCGGCGACGCCTTCATCTCACCGGACGATCCCCTCCCGGAGCGCACGATCGAGCTCGCGGAGGCCTTCTGGGAAGCCCATGCCGCCGCCGCAGACGAAGAAGGAGAGGTGGTGGGAATGGACCTCGACCCTCATCTCCAGCCGTCCGAGTCCGTCTCAGGGGGAGACCCCCACGTCACCGAGCTCATGACCGCAGTCGCGAAGCTCGCCGAAGCGGTGCAGCGCAAGGGTGAGGCCGGCCTCAGAGCCACCCTGGACATGAGCCGCTTCGAAGCGACGTTGAGGGCATACTGCGTGGGCTACCTCGCAGGCCGTCGCTCCGAAGAGCCCCCGCGGCCCCATTTCGAGGAAGCGCTGCCCACCGACGGCTGACAAGGAGACGGACGGGTGGGGAAGCGCAGAACCGCACACCCCTCGGAGTCGAGAATCCGGGACGGTCTGCATGCCGCGTTCCCGGACGCCGAGGTCGATCTCCATGGCCTGCGCAGGGAACAGGCGCTCGTCCGGGTGGACCAGGTCCTGGACACCTGGGCTCGTCGTGGTGGACACCCCGTCGTGCGGATCATCACCGGGAGGGGGAACCGCTCGGCTGGCGACGCCGTTCTCCTGTCGGCCGTCGAGGAGCATCTGCGTGGGGAAGTCGGCGACAGGGTAGCCGAGATGGCCAGGGATCCCGGCGGCGGGGCTTGGCTCGTCAGGATCGCCTAGGCCGGGAAACACACGCGTGTTGCGCTGCGGCGGCTCGGGGTGAGGGTTGGTAAACATCTGTAGTCAACACCGGACCGCTAGGGTCCGCCCTCACCCTGAATCTGGAAGCCATGCAGCTCTCTAGCCGAAACGCCCCTGTTCTTGCCCTCTTGGTACTTGTCGCCGCTTGCGGCGAAAGCACGACAGCCCCGGACCCCGTCGATCTGGAGATCGGCCCGAGTGCAAATGCCGATGCCGGCAGCTCGTACCAGAATTCGTTGACAGACGCCTGGATCGGTTACTCCGCCTTGCCCCGACCCTACACGGGAGAACTGACACTCGGTGATGCCATCGCCTATCTCGATGCCGACGGCGACGGGGACACCGACGTGTTCATGGCGACGGGTCAGTATCTGTCGGAGGGTGACCACGACAGCGAGCTCTTCCTGAACAACGGGAGCTACACGTTCACCTTCGACGTAGGGCCCTTCGCCGGAAGTACGCCTCCGGCGACCCACGCTCGGAAGTCCCTCGTAGCCGACTTCGACGGGAACGGCCGCGACGACATCTTCGTCCTCGACCACGGCTTCGACAGCAATCCGTTTCCCGGCAACGAGCCGAAACTCATCCTGCAGGACAACCCCGGCTCGTTCTCATGGCGACGGCTCACCGACCAGACGGGTTTTCACCACGGGGGAGCCGCGGGCGATTTCGACAACGACGGGGATATCGATGTCTTCGTGGGTGGTTTCGACCCGTTCTTCTACGTGAATGACGGCTCCGGCGCCTTCAACAAGGTCGACGACCGGTGGGACGGCAGCATGGCGAAGGTGTTCAGCGCCGAACTCATCGACGTAGATCAGGACGGGTACCTGGACCTCCTCGTAGGTGCCCACGAACGGGATGGCGACCAGACGGCGGTCTACTGGGGCAACTCGACAGGCGCGTACACAGCCGGCGACCGGACGCCCGTGCCCCAGATGGCTCAGCTCGGCGCAGTTCTGGACTTCGACGCTGCGGACGTGGACGGTGACGGCGACCGGGACCTCATCTTGAACCGCACTCGCGATGGGGACGACGGCGGCGAGGGCGGCTTCTACACTGGACGAATCACACAGCTCGTCCTCCACGACGGGAGTCGCGGCTTCACGGACGCGACGGGCCAGGTCGACGCTCCCGGCGACGGTAGCGAGCCGTGGTTTCCGTGGTTGCGGACCGTGGACCTGAACCAGGACGGCGATCTCGACATCGTCCCCGACAACGCCGACATCGGATACGTGTGGATCAACGATGGCGCGGGGATCTTCACGCGGACGGATTGGCCGTAACGGGCTTCCAGCCCATAGTTTGAGCTTGATGAATCGTCCTGCTGACCAGCCTGAACGACGGAAGCGGAACCTCCGGGATACGAGTATGTGGGAGCGCGATCTGAACGGCTACGCCATCTGCCCCTGGTGCGCTGCCGTGGTATACGCCCCGAGAGCCGACCTCCACCGCGAGCACTGTGCAGCAGGACAGCCCGAACGGCGTACGGAGGACCGAGGGAGTGGGTAAACCCTCCGTGGGTCGTCCGGCAGCCTCCGGCGACCCCCTGCGGCGTCAACGTCTCGGGGTCGTGATGGCCCTCGTCATGGCCATCGGGTGCACCAACGGTCCTTCGGAACTGGAGGTGACGGCGACGCTCACCCTGGCCGTCGATGTGTCGAGCCTGGCGGTGGAGCAGGGTGGGTCGGCCGAGTTGATCGGCACCGCAACCGTCAATGGCTCCTTCTTCGGGTCGCCCGAGGTCGAGGTCATGGGAGTTCCTGAGGGAGTCACCGCCACGGTCGCCCCGCCGACCACCAACGGCAACACGACCACCGTGCTCGTTACGATCGCCGTCGGGGCTTCCGTGCTGCCCGGTTCCTATCCCGTGACGCTTCGGGCGAGCGGCGCCGGCGTGAGCGACGAGGTAGGTCTCGATCTCGTCGTCCTGGCCGCCCCCGAGTACGTCTTGAACGTGGCCCCCGACATGTTGTCGGTGGAGCAGGGGACGAGCGGAACCACGGAGGTCACGCTCACCCGGGTGAACTTCACTGAAAGCGTGAGCCTCACCGCGGAGGGCGGGCCCTCCGGCATGGCCGTGACCTTCGATCCGGCGACGATGGACGAAGACGTGTCCCAGGTGACGGTGATCGTCGAGGGGTCGGTCACCGCAGGCGAGTACGAAGTGACCATCCGAGGCGAGGCACCTGAACTCGAGGATCGGACGGCCACGCTCAGGGTGGCCGTTACCGCCGCCACGGAGGAGGCCTATTCGTTGTCCGTGACCCCGAACCAACTCCTGCTCGATCCGGCTCAGCCCGCTCCGGGCGAGGCGGCGAGCAGCGGTCCGATGATGGCCAGTGTCGGCCAGACGACCGTCGAGATCCAGCGGAGCAACGGACACGCGGAAACGGTCTCACTGGATCTGATCGGTCAACCGGAGGGCGTGACCACAACGTTCGAGCCCAGCTCCGTGAGCGGTGATGCTTCAGCCCTCACTGTGTCGGTGGGCCCGATGGTTGCGCCGGGCGAGTACGAGACGAGCGTTCGGGGCCGGGATGGAGTCCTCGTCGAGCGTGTTACGCGCTTGCTCCTGATCATTGCTCCTACCCCGACCTATCAGCTGCTACCCGACCCGAGCGAACTCGTCATCCAGCAGGGAGCGAGCGGCAGCACCGGGGTCGCCGTAAGCAGGGTGAACTTCACTGCGGGGGTTACACTGAGCCTGGAGGGCGCCCCGTCCGGAATGACCGCTTCCTTCGCCGATAATCCTGCGGCCGGAGATGCGTCGACCCTGACGCTCGACGTGGGCGTTTCGGTCGCCCCGGGCACCTACGACTTGGTCATCCGTGGCACCACACCAGACCTCGTGGACCGGACCGCCACGATCATGGTGACGGTCACTGCGGAGGAGGGCTTCTCGCTCGAAGCCACCCCCGAGATCACGGTCCAACAGGGATCGACAGAGTCGCGTCCGGTGAGCATCGTTCGAACAGGAGGGTTCACCGGTGAGGTCGCCATCGGCGTCACGCCCGTCGTCACGGATCTGACCATGGCGGTCGAACCTTCGAGCACCGCGGGCAGCGCGACGATGCTCACGGCGACTGCGGCGGCCACCCTGGCACCGGGGACGTACTCGTTCGAGGTGACGGGCACGGCCGCCGGCGAGCCGATGTCTTCGACGACCCTCGACGTGACCGTCACGCCGCCACCTGGCGAGGTCACGGTCCGACCGGCCACCATCGACGACGTCTTGTACAACCCGGGCATGGGCTTCATAGACTCCCACTTCGCCTACGGCTACCAGTACCCCGAAGGCACATTCGTGTCCTACGATGACTTCCTGAACCCTCCGCCGTACCCGGATCCCGCCGACTATCCTCCGGCGACGGTGTCGTACTTCCGGTGGTGTTGGGCGGAGGTCCACCCTTTTGAAGACCAGATCGATTTCGAGCGCTTCGACGCCATCCTCGCCAACGGCGCCGTGCGTTCCGAGGGGGAGAGATTCGGATTCCGCATCATCTCGGTCGACGACGACCCAGACTGTCTGCCGGATTGGCTGCTTTCGAAGCCGGGGTACGTCGGGTACGACGGTCACAGGCGTCACGTCCCCGACTACAGCAACCCGGTCTTTCTGGCGGCTCTGCAGCAGCTCTATGGGGCGTTGGGGGCCCGCTACGACGGTCATCCCGGGATGGACCACATCGACCTGGGGATCGTTGGCTGTTGGGGAGAATGGAATTCGGCGTGCCTCAGGGACCGGCCGCCTCTTTGCTCGGTCCTGGGGCAATCGGACGCCGAGTGTCTGGCGACTTTCGAGCACGTGATCGACATCATGATGGACGCCTTCCCCAATACGCCCAAGATCATGCTGGGGAAGGGCAGCGGCGTGATGGGGGCCGCGATGGACTACGCTCTGCAGCGAGGGGCCGGGTGGCGGGTCGACTGCTTCGGCGACTGGGGGATCTTCGGGCCGGATTGGAGTCACCACACCAACGTGTATCCGGGGGTGGTCAGTAGGGTCGGCGATGCCTGGAAGCGAGGCCCGGTCCATATGGAGGTCTGCTTCACGATGCCCCACATGTACTTCGCGCACGACATGAGCGTCGAGCTCGTGCAGGAGTCGTTCGACTGGGCGCTGGACAATCACATCTCGGTGTTCAACGGGAAGTCCACTCCCATCCCGGATCCCTACTGGCCCATCGTCGAGGACTTCCTGAAGAGGGCCGGCTACAGGCTGGTCATCGAGTCCTTGACCCATCCTGGGACGGCCAGTCCTGGAGAGGAAGTCGTCATCGAGACCACCTGGAAGAACCTGGGGGTGGCCCCTCCGTACTTGCCGCACGAGGTGTCTTTCCGTCTTCGTGACTCGAACGGCGAGGTGGCCGTCCAGGAGGTGAGCGGTGCGGACATCCTGGATTGGCTTCCCGGCGATCATCTCGAGATGGACACGCTCACCCTTCCGGCCGGCCTGGTTCCGGGTGACTACTTCCTCGATGTTGGGATCCTCTCGCTCGGAAGCCCCAAACCCGCCATTGATCTGGCGATCGAGGGCGGTCGGTCGGACGGTTGGTACGAACTCTCGGTGATCCAGGTCGGATAGGAGCTCCGCCGAGCAGCCGGACCCCGACCCGATGACCCGGACCGGCCACTTATTTCCGCCCTCCCCTCCCTCGGCCTCCCAGGTACGGTCGATGACCGGGCATTCTTTGCCCGTGCCAGGCGTCGGGTGCACATCTGCCGCCGGCGTATCGGGTGCTTCATCAGGTCCGTCGGGCGAACCGACGCCAGGGCGCTTCGTCCCTTCATGCGGGGCTTTCACTGCATGCGTAGGCCCTTCTTCGAAGCGTAGCCGGACGGCCTCTTCGGTGATGGCATCGCCTTTGCGCCGGTCGACCGGCTCAACGATGCCGAAGAGGTCTGCCCGTGATCGATCGAAACACGCCCCGAGCCCGGAATTCGAGCAAGGTCCATTCAAGGAAGTCGCTGGCCTTTGGCTTGCGCGCGGGCTCACCCGCGCTCCTGTTGCTCGCGGCGCTCCCGGCGTGCGGCGAGGACGTCACAAGCCTGTCTCTGGTCGAGCCGACGTGCACGCTGGCGGCGAGTCCCGACTCCACCGATCTGGGTGAATCGGCTACCCTGGACCTCGCCATAAGCGGCAGCTATTCGCGTGTGATGCTCGACTCCAGGGAGATCACTGTCGTCGACGGCACCTACGAAGAGGTGGTGTCGCCTGCCGAGTCGACCACCTACCTGGCTGTCGTCGAGGGCGGGGCAGGATCTGCCTCCTGCACCACGGCGGTTTTCTTGAGGGGGGGCAAAGGGAAGGGGAAGGGAAAAGGGAAACCGAGCGAGCCGGAAGAGCCAGACCCGCCGACCGAACCGGAAGAGCCGGAGGAGCCCGAGGAGCCGAGTCAGCCGGAAGAGCCGACAGACCCGCCTCTACCGCCGTCACTTGGCTGCCTGGCCGCGGCAGTCACGATCGAACGCGCCACGAGCAGCGAGGACGACTACTACTTCGAAACGGCCGACCACGCCGTAGACGCTGGAGGGGTGACCTGGACCGGCGACGGAAGCGAGTCGACCTGGGTCGATACCCACGGATCGTTCGCAGGGTGCTTCAGCGGAGGCACGACCGGGGCAGTGATCGACGGGGGTCAGCCCTTCGATGCCGTGTACGAATGCGAAAGCCGGCACTGCCCGAATGGGGACTGTCCCGAGCCTTGCTACGCGTACCACTCCGCCGCGGGAGTCGCACCGCACGGAACGAACCTGCAGGTCTTCGAGAACCTCGTCATCAGGAGAACGGGAGACGGCTTCAGTCTGGACGAGAGCTATTCGAGCACCGTAGTCGCTCGAGGGATCTACATGTACGAGGTCCACGACGATGCCTTCGAAAGCGACTTCGGAAAAGCCGGCTACGTCATCGAGGACGTCCTCGTGGACGGCGCCAGCTCCGGGTTCGCCATGCGCTTGAGGAGTTCGGCGGATGGGGCCGACCAGACCGATCAGGTGTGGGAGATCCGAAACAGCCTGGTTCGGCTCATGTCCTTCCCCAACAACTACAAGCAGCGAGAGGGGCACGGGAACCTCTACAAGCTGGAGGGCGACCTGAACGAGCCGATCTTCAAGATCACCGGCAACACCTTCGTGCTCGGACCCGTGATGGGTAGCGAAGACATCGTGCCGCCCGTCGACCAGACGCACGAGTGCGCGGACAACACGATCCTCTGGACCGGCACCCGGGAGCAGTGGGATTCATATCAGGATGAGGGACACCATCCCGATGGCGGTGACATCGGCCAGCGGCTCGCTGGGCTCAACGCGAGGTATGGCCCGACCTGTATGGACGTGCGGATCAGACCGGACGAGTTGACCATCGACGAGTTCCTCACCCATGAAGGGTGGTACGGGCTCGTCGACGAATGGAAAGCGACGCACCCGGCCGGGCAGATCGGCTGAGGCGCTTCAGGCGCTACCCACCGAACTCGGCGGTTCCCGCTTCCCGAGACTCCGGCGAAGCCAGAATGGCCGCGAGAGGCTTCACGAGGCTGTGAGCGGGTCCTGAGATATCCTTGTGACTCGGACACTCCCGGGGTATGGTGATGCCAGGCATCTCGCGCCGGAGCGTGTCGACCTCCCATGAACGAAGAAGAAAGGTCCATCGCCCGGGTTCAGAGCGCGCTCCGGGCCGACTTCCAGATCGAACGCCTCCTGGGGCGCGGCTCGTCCTCAGCCGTCTACCAGGCCCGTGAACTCGCCCTGGACAGAGTTGTCGCCATCAAAATCCTGCATCCGGCACTTTCGGAGGATTTGGATGCCCTAAGACGATTCGAGGAGGAAGCGAAGGCGGTCGCTGCCCTCGACCATCCGCATGTGGCGCGTGCGTACCGCTTCGGCCGCCTCTCGGACGGAACGCCCTATCTCGTGATGCGCCTCGTCAAGGGCCCCACGATCCGGGAGCGGCTCGAGCAGGAGGGCGCGCTCTTGCCTGAACTCGCGATTCCCGTCCTCAAGGGCGTCGTGTCGGCGTTGGCGGCAGCTCACGCAATCGGGATCGTCCATCGGGACGTGCGACCAGAGAATGTCCTGTGGGACGAGCGCAGTGACGAGGCGTTGCTCGTGGACTTCGGGATCTCCGCCCTCTTCTCGTCGAGGGACGCGAAGCTCATCGCCCTGAACGAGACGGATTCACTTTTCGGCGACCCGAGCTACATGAGTCCCGAGCAGGTCCGAAACGAAGATCTATCGGTGCAGGCCGACATATACTCCTTCGGCGTCCTGGGCTACGAGCTCCTCACGGGTCAAGGACCCTACGACGCCCGCACGGACGAGGAACTGCTCGAAGCGCACCTGCATGCTGAGCCGAAGGACCTGATGCAGGGAAGGGA
This sequence comes from Gemmatimonadota bacterium, assembly GCA_013002885.1. GTDB lineage: Bacteria > Gemmatimonadota > Gemmatimonadetes > Longimicrobiales > Gaopeijiaceae > UBA2589. Next base: position 66,235 of record JABDLS010000058.1, read on the forward strand.
CGACCTCGAGACGAACATCGTCAACGTCCTAAGGCGGTGTCTCGAGAAGGACCCCGAGCTGCGACCGGCTGCCTCAGACATCCGCCGCGCTCTCGACGGGGTTTGGAAGTTGCCGCGTCTGGACGACAAGCGGTGGCGCTTCCCTTGGCATCGACGGTAATCGGTTGGCCTCCAGGCGTCTCTAGCGTATCCGACACCCTATGAACGACGAGCACAGGTCCATTGCCGATCTGCAGGTCGCGCTTGGGGATGATTTCCGTATCGAGCATCAGTTGGGCAGCGGCTCCAAGTCCACCGTGTACCAAGCGTGGGAGAACTCCCTGGGCAGAGCCGTCGCCATCAAGGTCTTGCGCCCTTCGCTCGTGGGGGACGAAGAGGCCCTGAGGCGGTTCGAGCGGGAAGCGAAGGCGGTCGCGGCCCTCGACCATCCGCACGTGGCGCGGGTGTATCGGCTCGGCCGGCTTGCGGACCAGACTCCGTACGTCGTCATGCGACTCGTCAAGGGACGCACGATGCAGGAGCGGCTCAAGACGGAGGGTATGCTACCGCCCGAGCTGGCGATTCCTGTGCTAAAGGACGTCGTGTCGGCACTTCTCGCGGCCCACACGATAGGGATCGTCCATCGAGACGTGCGACCCGAAAACATCCTCTGGGACGATGACAACGACAGAGCGTTGCTTGTGGACTTCGGGATCTCCGCGCTCTTCCCGGCCCACGGCGGGTTGACGGCGCTGCGCGACACCACAGAGCCGTTGATCGGGGCCGCGGCTTATTTGAGTCCGGAGCAAATTCGAGACGACTTCGTCAGCCTTCAGGCGGACATTTATTGTTTTGGTGTCCTCGCGTACGAGCTTCTTACCGGGCAAGGGCCGTACGAGGCCCGTACCGAAGCAGAGATGATCGAGGCGCACCTTCACGGAGAGCCCAGGCATCTTGGCAAGGCCCGGAGAGATATTGAGCCGAACATCGCCAACGTCCTGAGGCAGTGTCTCGACAAGGACCCGAAGAAGCGACCGTCGGCCTCGGACGTCTCCCGCGCCCTGGAGGGCATTTGGCAGCTGCCTTCGCACGACGCTGGCGGAAGACACCTGCTCACGCTTATCGAAGAAAAACGCATGACACAGGTGATCGCCGGAGGCTTCGTGGCTTCTGGCTTCGTCGTCGGAGGGGTGGCGACCCTGAGCGAGCAATACGAGTCGATGCCGAGCTGGGCGTTCACCGAGTCGCTCGCAACGGGGGCCGCGATGATCCTGGCATCAGCGGTCGTGGGTTGGTTTCACGGTGAGAAGGGCCGTCAGAAACCACCGATGATCGAGTACGTTGCACTAGGCCTCATCCTTCTGGCTTGGCTGACAGCGAGTTACGCCATTGTCCAGGCGTGAACCATCGCGTGGACTCGGGCATCGGGCCCCGCTCAGGATGTCCCTCGTTGCTAGAGAATCCACTTGGCATGAGGTTACCCTAGGCCCCCGTAGCTCAGGTGGATAGAGCGACTGCCTCCTAAGCAGTAGGCCCCAGGTTCGAGTCCTGGCGGGGGCACTCCAGGACCCCCGGAGCGGCATCGCGCACCGAGAGCTCAGTCGAGGTCGTCGTCCCTCGTGACGACGTTGACCGTTTGCGCCGGCACACCATCGAAGGCGTTGTCGGAGGCCTCGGCGACGACAGCGACGGTCACCCCGGTCGTCTGGTCTCCATCCGCCACCAGGTCGTTGACACCGGTGACGGTGACGGACCTCGGCACGTCCCAATTGTTCGTGGTAAAGGTGATGGTGGTCTGGCTCACCACCACTTCGCCCGGGTCGCCACTGGTGACCGTGAGTACGACGTCGGTCCCGGGACGCGTGGTGAGCACCACGGTGAAGGTGTCCGTCGTGCCACTCTCGTCGACCTCGGTCGTGCCGGTCTCCGTGATGATCAAGCCGGCCGGCTCGTCGTCGTCCAAGGTGGTGACCTGGACCGTGCGGGCTGGAATCCCGTCGAAGGCATCGTCGGAGGCTACGGCGACCACTGAGATGGTCAAGGCCGTGACCTGCGGCCCGTCGTCGGCGAAGTCGTCGACCCCGGCCACGGTCACCGTCTGGGGCACGTCCCAGTTGTTGGTGGTGAAGGTGAGCGTGGAAGGGGTCACGGCCGCCTCACCGGGGTCTCCACTCGTGACCGTGAGGAGTACGTCGGTTCCCGGGCGAGTGGTTAGCGCAACCGTGAAGCTGTCGGTACTTCCGTCCTCTCCCACCTCGGTGTCCTCGGTCTCCGTGATCACGAGTCCCGGAGCCTCGTCGTCGTCCGTCGTAGTGACATCGACAGCATGCGGAGGGATGCCGTCGAAGTGGTCGTCCGAGGCTTCGGCAACGACGGCGATGGTCAGCGTCGTGACCTGATCACCGTCATCGGTGAAATCATCGATGCCCCTCACGGTGACGGCCTGAGCAACGCTCCAGTCGTCCCGGGTGAAGGTGAGTGTCGACGGGCTGGCAACGGCTTCACCGGCGTCGCCACCCATCACGGTCAGGATCACATCCGTGTCAGGCTCCGAGTCCAGCACGACAAGCAAGGTGTCGGTGGTGCCCGTTTCCGAAACGACTGTGCTGCCGCCGGACTCCAGCACGGAGAACCCGGTGAGCTCCAAGGTGACCGGGAGCTCTACGGCGGGCACGTCCGGCATCGAAGAAGAGATCATTACGGTCGCGGTCCGAACCCCGACATCGAGGCCTTCCGTATCCGCGCTGAGTACGACGGTCGTCGGCACGGACGTTCCGGATATCTCGGCCTCGAGCCAGTGAACTTCTTCCGACGGGTATTCCACATCGACGTGCAGGCCCGTCAGCGCCCCCGTGCCGATGTTCGTCACGTGGACGATCTGCGACGGTGGCGGGGTGCCACCAGCTCCGGCGAACATCTCGGCCTGGCTCTGGGAGAGCTCGATTCCAGGCCCCGGGACGACACGAACGGTCGCGGCCCCCGTCGCGCCGCCGAAATCGGCTTCAATCCGGGCCGTCCCTTCTGACCGGCCTCGGACGAGGCCGTCTCCATCCACCTCCGCGATTGATGGAGCGCTGCTGGTCCAGGTCAGGGGCACAGCATTCAGTTCCTGCTCCGTTTCGTCGACCACCGTTGCCACCAGATCGACCTCCTCCCCGACCACCAGGGTCACGGACACCGGACTGAGGGTGATGGAGGCGACGAAGACCTCCACGACGCTCCGGTCGGTGCAGGCCTGGAGAGCAAGGAGGACAGAAGCGCACATGAGCGCCCACTTCCTCCGACCGGCCGAACCGAGATCTCGGGACAACGTATCGACTTGACCTCGGCGCCCGAGATCAGCGAAGGGCGAAACGATGAGTGCTCTCCTGCGAGTGTGGTTCATGCTTGTCCGGACGGTATCCGTCGCCACCGGGCGCGTGTGCAGGGGAGGTGGTGCCAGGCGCCATTGAACTGTGGTAGTCCATCCCAATGGGCCTATCGTGACAATAATGCTTGCGATGGCCGCACGTCGAGATTGTTGTCTGTGGATCGTACCAGGGCTCTATTCGTCCTCCCGACCCGCCCACCGTCCTTACGTGTCAACCCGGCATAGGATGCCTTTCGAACACCAACGCAGCTTCTACCGGATCAGCTATCCAGGACCGGCTCGCCCGGCGTTGAACGTCGAGGGTCGTAGCTTCGACGTCGTGGACTGCTCCGAGTCCGGCCTCCGCTATGAGTTGAAGGGGCGCGATGCTCTCCCACCGGCCGGGAGCACGATCAAGGGGACGGTCCGGTTCAAGCGTGGCCGCGAGGTGGACATCGTCGGGAGGGTGGCACGCCACTATGGCGACACCGTCGCACTCAGCCTCGAGGGTGACGGGATTCCCTTCCGTCTCATCCTCGACGAGCAACAGTACCTCAGACGCAACTTCTTGAGACATCTGTCGGGCGACGAGGACGAAGACCCCGCCGGTTCATGATGCGGCAAGGGCAAGCGCGTACCTGACGGCGTTGCCAGCACGGTGTGGCATGACTTTATTCGGGGCTCCCCTCCATCGCCTCAGGAGTTCGCATGACCAGCACGTACCGTCCGATGCCGTCTCCCTTGGCCACGACCCTGTTCCTGGGGATCAGCCTGCTTGCCGCCTGCGCGGCTGACGAAGGGGCGGACGCAGCCGGGGGAATGGACGCCGAAGGCCTGGCCCCCGGCGTCGAAGCCACCTCCTTCCTGGGCGACACCCTCCGCAGCGCCGAGTTGCCACCCGAAGTGCTGGAGGTCTATCAGGCGCGATACGACGAGGCGGCCGCTGATCTCGCGGAAAACCCCGAGAACGTGGACGCTCTGATATGGATGGGCCGACGCACGGCCTATCTCGGCGAGTATCGCGAGGCCATCGCCACGTACTCCCACGCGCTGACGCTCCACCCCGGTGACGCCCGGCTATACAGGCATCGTGGCCACCGCTATCTCACCGTCCGGGAGCCGGACAACGCCATCGCCGACTTCGAGCGCGGATTGGAGCTTACCGAGGGCGAGCCGGACCAGGTGGAGCCCGACGGTCTGCCCAACGCAATGGACATCCCGACGAGCACGCTCCAATTCAACATCTGGTACCATCTGGCCCTGGCCCACTACGTCCAGGGCGAGTTCGAGGCGGCGGCGGAGGCCCAAAGAGGGTGTCTGGACGTCGCCGTCCACCCCGATTCGGTGGTGGCGTGCTCGTACTGGCTCTACATGACGCTCATGCGTCTTGGCCAGGAGGACGAGGCGGCCGAGGTGCTCGCCGGCATCAATGAGGACATGGAGATCATCGAGTCCACGGCCTATCTCAACCTCCTCCTTCTCTTCAAGGGTGAGCGTACCATCGAGGATGTGGTAGGGCCGGCGGGAGCCGACGTGTCGCTCCAGAGCACGACGACGGCCTACGGGTTAGGGGTGTGGCACCTGCTGAACGGACGAACGGAGGCTGCCCACGAGACGTGGGAGCGCCTCCTCGAAGGGCGCAGCCAGTGGGCGGCCTTCGGCTATATCGCGGCAGAGGGCGAGCTGGCTCGCTCCGCCATCGGTTGACCAGGAGAATCATGAAATGACACAAGGAATCGCCGCCCTCATGATGGTTGCTGCCTTCCAGGTGGCGCCTGCACAGGTCCAGATCACGCCGGAGCGTGCTGAAATCGAGGTCACGGAGACCGCCCAGCTCCAGGTCAGGGCGCTGGACGGCGCTGGACGGGTTCTGGACGGCGTGGCCGTGCGCTGGATCGCTTCGACGCCGGAGCTGGCGACAGTGGACCAGACGGGCCTCGTGACCGCGCTGAACCCCGGAATGGCCAAGGTCACCGCCGTCGTCGGTGGCCGCCCAACGGCCGTCTCCGTCGTGGTCCGGGCTCTTCCCCCTGCCGAGCTCCAGATGGACCTCCCGAACACGGAGCCGTACGCCGGGCAGGTGGTGCCTGCCCGTGTTCGCGCCCTGAACCGTCTCGGGGAGATGGTGGATCGACCGATCCTGGCCTACGAGTCCAGCGATCCCTCGGTGGCCGACGTGGACCCGGCAGGACTGATCTTCGCCCGCGGACCGGGATCCGTGACCATCACGGCTTCGGGGGCCGGCGTATCGTCGTCCACGACCCTCCAGGTGCGGCCCGATCCAGGCATCGTGTACGACCTACAGCCGCGAGAGGTTCGTGTGCGCACGGGCGACGTGGTTCGCTTCCAGGCCAGCGCCCGGGCCGGCGGTGGAGCGGTGGATGCCTACCCCGAGTGGTCTCTCAGCGGCGTGGGTGCTCAGGTGGACGACGACGGCGGCGAAGGCGTGTTCGTAGCGGAGGAGCCGGGTACCTACCGGGTCACGGCCCGAATGGGTGAGAACGACGTCGTGAGTGGGGTCGTCATCGTGGAGGCCAGGGGGTCGGACGCCGAGCTCGTGCAGGTGGGGCGAGGAGGCATTGCGGGACATCATTCGGGCGACGTGTGGGTGTTCGAGGGTGTAGACGGACGTGACTACGCATACATCGGCACCTTCATGTACGACTGGATGAAGGTCTTCGACGTCACCGACCCCGGCAATCCGGTCCTAACCGACTCGCTGCAGTTGGACGCCCGGCGGATCAACGACGTCAAGATCCATCCCGACAACCGCCTGGGGATCGTCACGAGGGAAGGGGCGTCGAGTCGCCGGAACGGTATGGTCCTTCTGGACCTGAGCACGCCCGCGAATCCGACGATCCTCTCTGAGTACACGGAGACCCTGACCGGGGGCGTTCACAACGTCTGGATCTCCGGCGAGCACGAACTCGTCTACGCCGTCCACAACGGCACGCGGGCGGTTCATGTCATCGACATCTCCGATCCTTCAGCGCCCTCGGAGGTGGGGCGGTGGGGCATCGACAACGAGCAGCGCTCCCTCCACGACGTCATCGTCCAGGACGGCTACGCGTACGTTTCGTATTGGGACGACGGGGCGGTCATTCTGGACGTCGGGGCTGGGACTCACGGCGGTACGCCGACGACGCCCACCTTCGTGAGCCAATTCAAGTACCCCATCGGCAACACCCACGTCGCGTGGCGAGACGGAAGGTACCTCTTCGTCGGCGACGAGATCTTCCCGGCGGGGTGGGACGCCGACTCAGCGATTCACGCCCGGGGCTACATCCACGTCCTCGACATGAGCGACATCGAGAACCCCGTCGAGGTGGCCAAGTACGAGGTGCCCGAGGCGGGGGCCCACAACGTCTGGGTGGAGGACGAAAAGCTCTATGTGGGCTACTACCAGGGTGGACTGCGCGTCGTCGACATCTCAGGAGAGTTGCGGGGTGACCTGTACGCTCAGGGGCGGGAGATCGCCACGATCCTCACCACCGACTCCGAAACCACGGTACCGAATTGGTCCATGACCTGGGGTGCCCAGATCTTCAAGGGCCGCATCTACTCTTCGGACCTGAACTCGGGCCTCTGGATCACCGAGCTCCGAGAGCGGCCCCGGGTAGTCTTCTAGAAGGGTGATCGGAAAGGGGAGTGGGACGCGCCACGTTGCTTGCGTGTGTTCAGTCGAGGAGCGACGACGAGGGTGAGCCCGGCCGTCGGGCGGGACGATTTCGGGCCCGCCGAGGAGGCCGTGCTCGATTTCGCCCACGCCCGAGAGGCGGTGGCCCGGCACGCCCGGGTCACCCCGCTTCTCCTTGACCGCCGTCTCTCCGACTCCGCCGGAAGGGAGGTCTGGCTCAAAGCCGAGGGGCTCCAGCCCACCGGCTCGTTCAAGGTCCGCGGGGCTGCGTCCCGCCTCGAGGCACTCGACGAAACGCAGAGGCGACGAGGTGTCGTGGCTTGCTCGAGCGGGAACCATGGGCGCGCCGTAGCCTACGTCGCCGCTCGAATCGGCGTTCCCGCTACGGTCTTCGTGCCCGAGTGGGTCGATCCGGTGAAGCTCCGGGGTATCGAGGCCGCCGGGGCCGTGGCCATGCGTCAGGGCGAGAGCTTCGACGAAAGCGAGGCGCTGGCGGTGCAAGCCGCCCTTCGCGAAGGGCGAACCTATGTCTCGGCATATGACGACCCGTGGGTCATCGCAGGGCAGGGCACGCTGGCCGCTGAGGCCATGATGCAGTGGCGCGAGGCGACAGGCTCAGCGGGCTCGCCCGCCGCCTTTGTCGTCCCTCTCTCCGGTGGGGGCCTCATCGGCGGCATCGCCGTTGCCCTGGCTGCAGGCAGGTCAGAGGGTGCGGATCGCTCCGACGGCTCCGACTCCGGCCCCCTCTGTCTCGCCGCCTCGGCGGAGAGGGCGGCGGTCATGCTCGCGAGTGTGCGGGCCGGGCGGCCCGTGGAGCTCCCAGAAGAGGAGACCCTGGCGAACGCCCTCGCAGGCGGTATCGGGCTGGACAACCGCCACTCCTTCGAGCTCGTCCGAAGCCGGGTCCACCGTCACGCTACGGTGACGGAAGAGGCGATCGCCGCCGCCATGCGCTACGCGGTGCGGCGGCTACGCCTGGTCGTGGAGGGCGGTGGCGCGGTGGCCTTGGCGTCCCTCCTGTCCGAGGCCTGGGCGGACGGGGATCTCCCGAAGGGCCCCCTCATCGTCGTCCTGAGCGGGGCGAACGTGGCCGCGGACGTCTTGGCTGAGGTGCTGAGGGGTTGAGCGACAGGGCTCAGTTCAGCCGGACGACGACGATCTGGCCGTTGCGGGCCCCGTAGACCTGGACCTGGGCGCCCAGTCCCTCGCCTCCCGACACGAAGTCATGGAAGCGGATCCCCGACGGGCCCATGGGACACAGTTCCCCTTCGTCGGGGGGTTGGTAGCCCAGACCCACGAGCTTGGGCGGACAGGAGTACGTCCCGCGGGAGAAGCTCCGGCTCGGATTGGCCTGGGCGGTGCCCCCGGGGACGTTCGTGGTGACCGGCCATGGATAGCGATGAGGCGGTGAGACCTCGGGCGGATTGGCGAAGATGGCCCCAGCGCTGTGGAGGTCCCACGTGGTGAAGGCCAGGGCGGGAGCCGGACCGGCGTCGTGGAGGGCCGCAGCGACGATCATGTCTTCGAACAACGCGTTGAAGCTCCGGCCGGTGGCGGCGGCGAGGCTGCCGGTACCTGACGCCGTCAGGGAATCGGTCATTTCACGGAAAAGAGCGGAGTCCGCCAAGGCGGTGGATGCTCCACCGAATGCGTCGCCGAGGAAGCGGTACCAATGCCACCCGCCAGCGTAGAAGGTGTGGAACTCTGCGGCACCGGCGGGATTGGTGATGAGGCTGTTGGGCTGCGTCGCACCCCAGACGATGAGATCGGCCAACTGGACGACGACCCCCCACGCCTCAGGCCCGATCTCTCCGTTGCTCTGATTCCAGTCCAGGATGTTCTGACCGGTGAGCCGGCTCCCCACGGCCGGGCCTCCTACCGCGGCCCACGCGATTCGCGACGACATGGTCTGGGCCACTTCGGCCGTCCCCTCTTCGATCCAGATGTTGTGGAACGAGCCTCGGGCTACCCCATGATACAGCGACGTCACGTGCTTCAGCTCGTGGGCGAGGACGCCGAGGGCCAAAAAGCTCTCGTCCTCCGGGTCGTCAGGGTCGAGGTCGTTCATCACCGCTTCGGAGAAGTAGACGATCTCGCCCTCGTTGGAACTGGCGCAGTCCAACGTGCTCCGGAAATCGCCCGAGAAGACAGCCGCAGCCACCGTGTCCGAAAGGGTGGGCGTGGCAGCAACGATGACGCGCTCGTTGCCGTCGATGTCCGGCGTCTCCCCCCAGTAACGATCGGTGAAGTCGGCCACGTGGGAGGCATAGTACGACAGCATCTGTGTCGCTGCGGCGGTACTCACGGGATCGGCGGCGTTGGAAGCACTGTCCTGGTAGATGACGAGGTCGTCGTTGAAGCCGATGAGCGTCACCGGCGTGGGCGTCACCACGCTGCAATCGAGCTCGAGGAAGAGGTCGTCACGACCCGGCGGGTCTACGAGGGCAGGGCCGGCCTGTGAGCGAGCGCCCGCAGGCTCCGGGCCGACGTCCGGCGCCCGGCGCCCCACGGGGATGGGCGCACTCCGAAGCCCGAGACGCTGTTCCCGCTCCCGTAGCTCTCGGTGAAAACGCCGCGTTGCCTGGAGAACGCGCTGGTCGGCGAGGAAGCGGGTACCGTCCAGCTTCTCCGAGTCTTCGAACCTCACCGGTGACGTCGAGTAGATGGGTGGTTCGACGAGAGACGGTTCAACGGGCTCGGTTCCGGCTACTTGCGCCGCCGTGAGCACGGGATTGATCTCCAACCACACGTGGGTGGTGTCGAGCTCGTCCTCGATGAGCGTCGGACGGATGACCGCTACCCTGTAGCGGTCGCCGATGTCACCTGTAGGCAGGAAGAGGCAGGTGTCCTCGTCGTAGGCCTGATGCTGACCGACATCGAGGATCACGTCGACGCGAGAGTCGCAGTTGCTCGGTTCCACGAGGAGAGCCTGGGAGGCCGCTTTCCCGGATCCGGCGTTCGCGGTGATGGCGGCGGTGCCCGTCGTAATCGCCGACGCGACGCCGTCAGGGCTGATACTGGCCACCCCCGGTCGGCTTGACGTCCACTCGAATTCGACGCCACCGAGCACGTTCCCCGCTGCGTCCAACGCTTCGGCCTCGAACTGCAGGGTGAGGCCGACTTCGAGCGTCGGGTTTTCCGGTGTCACGCGCACGGATGCGACGTCTTCCAGGGAGGTCGTCGCCTGCCTGCATCCGGCGAAGGTGAGCGCGAAGATGACGACGAGAGAACGAAGACGCATGGGGCGGGGGGTCAGGGAATGGCGGCCGACTCAGACGATGGTACGCTGTTGGCGGGGTTGGATTGCCCTCACCGCCGTGCTTTCCACGTTAGTCACGCGAGCAGGGCAGGCACCAGACTTCCGGCTGTTCCGAGGAGCGTGACGTCAGCGTAGCCGGTCACTGGCGTGGGCTCGAGGTTCACTTCCACCACGCGTCCGCCTCGGCGTCGGGTTACCTCGGGGATGGATGCTGCCGGATGGACCACGGCGCTGGTGCCTATGACCAAACAGACGTCCGCTTCATCGGCAGCCGCCATGGACGCCCCGATGACGTCCGGGTCGAGGGCCTCCCCGAACCAGACGACGTCCGGTCGCATGAGGGCGCCACAACCGCAGGTCGGGAGGCTGTCTGCCGACTCCGCGTCGACCCGGCCGGGTGCCTCGTCGAGACGTCCACACGACGAGCATCGATCCCGATGGATGGCGCCGTGGACCTCGAGGGGGTACGCCGACTCCGCGAGTCCGAGCGTCGTGCCGTCGTTGGGGGCGGTTGTCTCGCCGGCCTCCGCCCGCGCAGCCTGATGATGGAGACCATCGACGTTCTGCGTCACCAGTGTCGTACGGCTTGCGTCGGCCAGGGCGAAGCGGGCCAGGGCGCGATGCGCCTGATTCGGTTCGCATCGGGCTACCAGGGTCCGTCGCCATGCATACCACTCCCACACCAGCCGCGGATCACGGCGAAAGGCTTGGGGCGTGGCCAGCTCCTCGGGCCGATGTGACTTCCAGAGGCCCGCTTCCCCTCGGAAGGTGGGAATGCCCGACTCGGCCGATACGCCCGCGCCGGTGAGGACGACGACGCGCCGGGCATCCTCCACGATGCGACGGGCCCGGGTCAGATGGTCGGCGTGCACAGTCGAGAAGGGCGCGGCCGACGTTCTAGCCCCGAAGGGCGGTCAAGGCCAGCAGGCCCCATCCCACGAGGAACGCGATGCCACCGATCGGTGTGACGGCACCGAGCCATCGCTGTCCCGTGAGCACGAGGACATAGAGACTCCCCGAGAAAACGAGGATCCCGATCACGAAGGCCCATCCGGCGGCCGCGATGGTCGCAGCCTCCCACTGGGTGCTCGCCCACGACACCGCCAGGAGAGCGAGTGCGTGGTACATCTGATAGCGCACTCCGATTTCGAAGGTGGCGAGGGCGTCGGGTGTGAGCGTATTCCGCAGAGTGTGGGCCCCGAATGCGCCCAAGGTGACACCGATGCCCCCGAACACGGCACCGAGGGTGAAGAAGAGTCTCATGAAGCGAGCCCCTCAGTACGCCAGCCCGTACGCTTCACGCCGGGGGTCGGAGGCCACCGTCAAGACGCCGTTCTCGGCATCGTATACGATTGCCTGGGCTCCGCCGAAGGTGGCCGTCCACCCGTCGACGAGGTTCAGGTCATGGCCTAGGGCTACCAGTCCCTCCGCCACCTCCGAGGCGACCCGATTCTCCAGAGCGACGCGCACGCCGCCGTACGAACGGAACCGGGGGGCCTCGATCGCCTGCTGGGGCGTCATGTCGAAGAGGATCATGTTGTTTACGATTTGCAGCAGGGACTGGGGCTGACTGTCGCCGCCCGGCGTGCCGAGCGTGAATGCGAAGGATCCGTCGTCACTCAGCGCCATCATCGGAGACAGCGTGTGGTAGGGCCTCTTGCCGGGGGCGACCTGATTGGGGTGGCCGTCCTCGAGTGTGTAGAGGGACCCGCGGTTGTGCAGAACGATGCCCGTCTCCGGCTCGAGAAGCCCTGATCCGAAGCCAGCGAAGTTGCTTTGGATCCAGGACACGGCGTTTCCGTACTGGTCCACCGCCGTGAGGTACACCGTATCGCCGGCGTCGTCGGCGTCTTGCTGGGTTTCCGTGTGGTCGTCGCCGAACCCGGGCCCCACGTCGGCCGCGGCCGCATCGGGGTCCACCAGACCCGCACGCTCCCGGAGATACTCGTCGTCGAGGAGGCGAGCGATGGGCACATCGGCTTTTTCCGGATCCGCCACCCAGCGGTCACGGTCGGCGAAAGCGAGCTTTTTCAGCTCGATGAGGGTGTGCAGATACTCGGCGGTATTGTGCCCCATTTCCGACAAGGGGTACGCCTTGGCCATCTCCATGTACGCCAACTGGGCCGGACCCTGGGTGTTGGGCGGCATGACGACGATGGTTTGGTCCAGGTAGTCGTTGCGGAGAGGCTCGACCCAGGTCGACGTGTGGTCGGCGAAGTCCTCTTCCCGAAGGTGGCCGCCCTGGTCGGCGACGAAGGCTGCCAGTCGCCGGCCGATGTCGCCCCGGTAGAAGGCGTCCTTTCCTCCCTGTGCAATGGCTTCCAGAGAAGTGGCGAGCTCGGGGTTGGCGAGAAGTGTACCAACGGGCGGGGCAGATCCACCAGGGAGGTAGAGGGCCCGACCCGGACCGTTCAGATCGCCACCCTGGGCCTCGAAGTCCAGCGCCAGGCGCGTCGACACGGCGAAGCCGTCGCGGGCGAAGCGGATCGCGGGTCGGAGGAGCTCGGAGAAGGGCCGGGTACCGAATCGTTCGTGGGCGTCTACCCAACCCGCGACGGCCCCGGGTACGCTCACCGAGAGGGCGCCGGTCCCGGGGATCTCCTCGTGGCCCGCCTCCCGGAAGAACTCCGGCGTCGCCAGGGCGCCGGACCGGCCACTGGCGTTGAGAGCCGTGACTTCGCCCGTCTCACCGTCGTAGAAGATGCCGAAGGCGTCCCCGCCGATGCCGTTCATATGGGGCCGGGTGACGGCGAGGACGCCGGCCATGGCGATGATGGCGTCGGTGGCTGTCCCACCATCCTTGAGGACCCCGAGGCCGGCTTGAGCAGCCAGGGGATGTCCGGCCGTGACCGCTCCGACCGTACCCCGCACGTCCGGTCGGTTCTGGGGAGCGTAGACCGTGGTTCGCATCTCGTCGACGGGGGCCTGGGAGGGCGGCTCCGCCGCCGGTTCGCAGGCTCCGAGAACCATGACCGTGAGCGCGGTGAGTGAGCGGGCGACGCCCTGGACAGGAGCGATGGCACGAGTGGGAACGGCTGCGGGGATCTGCATCGTCGTGGGGTCGGTTCGGGGCCGGCGAGAAAGGAACCCGTACGTTGGGAGAACCGAGGGCACCGCGCCAGGGACGGTCGGCGCTCGAGGCCCTCCGTGTGGGTTCGCCGATGGGCGTCGTACCGAGGCGGCTGAACCCCGGCCGCTGAAGTGGTTAGGCGGCGGCGCAGCGATTATCCTTTGCGCTTCACAACCCGTCTGCAGATCCCCACCGGAGCGCCTGTGCACGTCGCCGTCCCGCCGTCCGAGACGAGGGTCGATGAGCGTTCGGCGATGCGGCTGGCTCTCGTCGTCGCCGCCGCTCATGCGGTCAACGACACCTACGCGTCGTTCGTGCCGCCGCTGCTCCCCAGAATCATGGGAGACCTCGGCCTCTCCATTACTCTGGCCGCTACCCTCTCCGTGGCGTTCTCCGTGGCGGCGGCGCTCCCCCAGCCCCTCTTCGGCTACCTCGCCGATCGGTATGGGCGACGGCCGTTCGCCGTGGCGGGCCCGGTGGTGGCGGGCGTGGGCGTAGCCGCCATCGGGTTGGCCCCGGGCTTCTGGACGCTCGTCCTCCTCCTGGTCATCGGAGGGATCGGGAGTGCGGCCTTCCACCCGCCTGGCGCCTCATACGCCGTGAGGGTATCGGCAGGGAAGGGGGGAGGCGCCCGTTACTCCCTCTTTTCGTTCGGGGGCTCGGTGGGCTTCGCACTCGGCCCGGTCATCGCAGTGGGCCTGGTCCAGTCGCGGGGAATGGCGGGGCTTTGGATCGCCATGATTCCCGTGGTGATTCTCGCTCCCTTCGTGTACCTGGCCCTTCCGAGTGGGCGTCAAGAGGTGCGGGAGCGCGACCGACCGCCACCAGCGACACCGCGTGAGGTCCTTCGGTGGCTTCGGGGGCCATTGGGCCTCATCTTCGGGGTCAGCGCCATCATGGCCTTCATCCAGCGAACGTTTCTAACTATGGAGCCCATTATCGTTGCGGAGCGGGGCGGGTCCGAGGCATTGGGCGCCCTGGCTCTCACCGTCTACTTGAGCGCTCAGGCGTTCGGTACCGTCACCGGGGGCGTTCTGGCCGACCGGGTCGACCGCCGAAAGCTCCTGGCCTTCCTCTGTTTCTGGACGCTTCCGGCCCACGTGCTTGCTCTCTGGGTGGGTCCAGAGGGGGTCTGGGGTCTCATGGCGGTTGGATTGGCCGGATTCATGGGCATGGCGACGCTTCCTCCCGTCGTCGTGATGGCCCAGGAGATGATCCCCACCGGCACCGCCGTAAGCTCCGGGATCGTCATGGGGCTGGCCTGGGCGACGGGATCGCTGTTCGTGCTGGGGACCGGCGCGGCGGCCGATGCTTTCGGCGCCGAGGCGGCGACACTGTGGTCCATGCCGGTCGCCCTGGTGGCGGTGGCTCTCGCGCTGCACCCGTCGCTTTCGGACGCGGCGCTACGGAGGGGCTGACCCATGCCGTTCCGGCTTCACCCACCCCGTGACCGCAAGCTCTTCAGGCTGGTCAAGGAAGCCGAGACGTCCACCATCGTGAAGGGCAGGGTCCTTTATGGACCGGGCGACGGAGCGGATGCCGTCTATCTGGTTCGTCGGGGCTTCATGCGGCTCGTGCTCCCCGGTATGGAGCGCGGAGCCCGGGAGCGCACCGTCGCGGTGGCCATGCCGTGGGAGCTCTTCGGGGACGAGGCGTTCACGGGGGGACACCGCCGCTACGGAGCCATTGCCGGGTCACGATGCCAGTTCCAGGCGCTGTCGCCGAAGGCGGTCGTGTCGGGGCTCAAGACGGCCAAGCTGAGCCTCGACGCGTATCTTCAGGGCCAGGAACAGGAACTCTATCGCCTTCGCCATGCCGCAGGTGGCTCCAACGGCCCCAACGTCGCACAGCGCCTGGCCGAGGTCCTTCTCGACCTGGGCGTCCGGTCGGGAGAGCCCGATGGCCGCAGCATCGAGCTCACCGAGCGACTCACGCATCAAGTGCTCGCCGACCTGGCAGGAGCGCATCGGGCGACGGTCACGACGCTCCTCAACGACTGGCTCTACGACGGCATTCTGGCTTCTACGCCCGACCACCGCTTGACCCTGAAACGGCCCGGAGACCTGTGGGTCCTCGCCGGGTACGAGATAAGCGAATGACGTTGGCGAGGACCGGCTTCGTTGACCGAAATGCCCGTCACGTCTAGCTTTTGGCGCTTTTCACGAACGGCCTCGGAGGTCGTTCGCCCCTCAACGGCAAGACGGCCCCATGGCTCAGAAACACCCCCGGTCCCGGCGCACCAGAAAGCAGTCGACGGATGATGGCGAAGATGCCTTCATCGCCTCGATACTCGACTTCAGCAACTGGGCCAAGGGCAACCAACAGCTTCTTACCGTAGCGGGCGTCGTGGCGGCGATCCTCGTGGCTGGTGGGCTCTACTACAACAGCTACCGGTCCCAGCTGACGGATCAGGCCACGGAACAGCTCGAGACCATCTACCAGTCGGTGGCAATCGACGACATCGAGGGCGCGAAGGTGGATCTCGCGACCTTCCTGGACCGTTTCGGAGGCACACCGTACGAAGCGGAAGCCCGACTGGTTCTCGGCGAACTCTATCTGGAAAGTGGGGAGCCACAGCAGGCCATGGCCGTGCTCGAGCCTCTGGGTTCGTCGCCTCGGGCCGCCATCGAACTCCAGGGTGCGGGCCTCCTGGCGGCCGCCTATGAGCAGGAAGAGCGCTGGCAAGAGGCCGAGGAAACGTATCTCGGCATCGCCGACCGCTCGGAACTCGACTTCCAGATCCGCGACGCGCTCGCAGCGGCCGCACGCATCCGTGCGGATCACCTGGATAATCCCGAGGGCGCCGTTGAGTTGTATGAGGAGGTCCTGGCGCAGCTGGAGGAGAACGCGCCCCAACGTGGAGAGTTCGAGATGCGGATTCAGGAGATCCGGAGCAGCCAGAGCAGCTGATCGGGACGTGATCCGCGTGCTGCCGGAAGGAGCTGCGAAACGGCGTCCACCTCGGGCTGGATCAACTTCGTATAATATATATTATGTTAACTCGCTTTTTCCGGGCCTGCCCTAGAAGCCCCTGCTATCGGCCCGTCGACCGGTACTGCCACGGCTCCACCGCTTCCACCCTCACGGCGGCGGTCCCCATCTCCACCATCCCCAGGCGAAGTGCAGCGGCGTAGGAAACGTCGAGGATACGTTCGTCGGGGTCTGCAAAGGGCCCACGGTCGTTCACGCGCAGGAGCGTGCTCCGACCATTGGCGAGGTTTGTGACGCGCACCCAGGAAGGAAGCGGAAGCGTCCGATGGGCTGCCGAGGGAGCGTGCATGTCGAAGGGCTCACCGCTGCTCGTACGGCGACCGTGAAATTTCTCCCCGTACCACGAGGCGACGCCCCGCTCGTCGTAGCCTTGGGACGTCTCGAGGACTCGATAGGTGCGTCCGCTCTGTTCGTACTCCTCCATGTTGCCGTACCGAGCCGGTGCTTCAACCGTTGGGCGCGGACTCGACCCGCCCGAGGCTGTCGCCTCCGAGCCTCCGGTGGCCGCGCCTGGAGTGCGGCCACGCTCGAGCTCGGCCGCGCCGACCAACGTACAGCCGGCCATGCTCGCCAAGCCCAGGATCATCGTCAGCCGTTGAGCCCCTTCCACCCCTTCACCTCCTTGTAGACCTTCCTCACCAGCTTTCGCTGCTTCTTCGATGACATCCGCGCCAACTTACCACTGACAAACCGGCTGTCATCCGTCACCTCACGCAGAACTTTAACTCCTTCGGGAGGTTCGGGGATCACTTCGCTCTCATGCTCGAGTTCGATCTCGAGGAGTGCGAGGCCGTCGAGCGCTCCGAGGAAGCGGTCGAGTTCCCAGGGACCGAGCTTGAAGCGGATCTTCTCGATGGTCCGATCTTCGGCCGCCATGAGGAGAGCCTGGGCCACATCGTCCGGAACGGTCGTCTCGACTTCCTTTCGCCGGACCCCCTTCCCGCTCTTGCACGTCAAGCGCGGGCCCTCGGGCTCGCCGAACCGGACACGGACGGACGGTTCGCCGTTGCGCACGTAGCCTTGCCGCAGGTGATATCCCTCCCCGAGGCCCACCCAGACGTGCTCGTCGACCTGCACCAGGAATCGGCGTTCGATCTCCCAGCCCATGTCTCAGGCCGCCCTCGGCGAGTCGCCGGGCTTTTGCCCGAGAACCGCGATTCTCCGGCGAAGGATGGGGACGAAGTTCTGGGTCATACGTTCCACGGTCCGAAGCAAAGGAAGGTGTGACTCCGCATAGTAGGCTCGTTCGACCTGAAACCCGGCCTCGGTCATGAGGCGCTTCATCGTGGACATGGACTTGTAGTCGACGTGACTCACGTCTCGCTGGAGGATGATGTCACGATTCTTGAGGATTTCGAGAATATGGCCTCTATGGGGCGTCCACGTCACGAATCGTCCGCCGGGCTTGAGCAGCCGGAAGGCCTCTCTCGCCACCCGCTGAGAGTCGTCCGGGTACAGATGCTCGAAGAGGTCGGCGGCCAAAGCTACGTCGAAGGAGGAGCCTTCCAGCCCCGTCTCACCGGCGTCGGCGCACAGGAAGCGCACGTTCGTCCTGGGTTGGGCTTCGAGTTGCTCCCGGCACAGATCGATGGACCGTTCACTGAAGTCGACACCCACGATCTCCCCTACCCTGTCGGCCAGGGCGAAGTCGAAGGTGCCCCACCCACAGCCGAGATCGACGACGCGATCGCCTGGCTCAGGCTCGTGAATCTCCAGGACCTTCGCTACCCGGTAGCGCTGGAAGGCACTTTCGTGATCCACGAGATCGGCGCTCTCGAAGTAGTCGGACGAGTCGTAGAAGTCACGGCCGATGCGACCAGGCGCAGAGTCGGTCACAGGCGTCCGAAGAGGTCCTGGAGCCGAAGCCACCACACGCGCCACACGGCCTCGCGGACAATGCGCTTGGACATCTTCGATGATCCCGTGTCGCGCTCGGTGAAGAGGATAGGTGACTCCACCAGGGTGAAGCCCGCCCGCCAGGCGCGGTATTTCAGCTCGATCTGGAAGGCGTATCCGTTGGACTGGACGCGGTCGAGGTCCACCGTTTCGAGGACCTCCCTCTTCCAACCGTTGAAGCCGCCGGTACCGTCTCGGACGGGCATCCGTGTGATGGTGCGCGCGTAAATGCTCCCGAAATAGCTGATCAGGAGGCGTGACATGGGCCAATTGGCCACCGTGACCCGCCCTTCGACGTACCGGGACCCGATCACGACGTCCGCCTGATCGAAGAGAGCCAGAAGCCGGGGAAGAGCGTCGGGGGGATGCGAGAAGTCGGCGTCCATCTCGAAGAGGATGTCGTATCCTGCATCCAGCCCGAAGCGAAAGCCCGCCAGGTAGGCGCGTCCGAGACCTTCTTTTCCCGGTCGATGGAGCACCCTGACCCTGGGATCCGCGGCGGCGAGCTCGTCGGCGATCTGGCCGGTACCGTCGGGAGAAGCGTCGTCGACGACGAGCACGTCGATTCGATCGTCCTGTGCGAGCACCCGCGGCACGATGCGAGGCAGATTCTCCACCTCGTCGTACGTGGGGATGATGACGAGAATGCGCCGCTCGTTCATGGGCTCGAGTCGGGTGCGTGCGTCCGTGTCACATGTCCGGTCCAGAATGCCGCTGCAGGAACGACCTCCACGACCGTGGTCCAGAGGCGGGCGATGACCGCGACGGCACCAGCCGGCCCTGCTCCCAACTGGGGTGCCATGAGGGCCACCAGGAACCCCTCGCGTACACCGATGCCAGCAGGAGCGAACACCGCAAGGTACCCGAGGACGTACGCGGCGGCGAAGGCCGACGCCGTCGGGAGCAGCTCAGTCTCGAAGCCCAGGCTTCTCACCATCACCCAGAAAGCCAGAGCGTACGTGGCCCAGTTGGCGAGCCCGAGGAGGAACCACCCGGCGGCCCTTCCGGGCAGCAGATCCTCGGGCGGGGTCGACCGTGCGAGGCGGAACCAGAGCCCTACCACCCGGTGGAAGACAGGGGGCGCGAGACTCAACGCCAGGCCCCCAATGAGCACGCCGGGAATGACCCAAGGCCGGGCGCTCTCATCCGTGATGGTCCACAACGACGTGAGGCCGATGAGAGTCGCCGAGGCGAGCCCGATGCCCTGCCCCAACACAGCCGCTGCGGTGGCGGTGGAAGCCGGAATGCCACGCTCCCTTGAAAGGGCGACCAGGCCCGCGATCTGCCAGACCTTTCCGGGGACGTAGCGCCCGAGATTGGCAACCATGAAGAGCCGTATGCTGGTTGCTCCAGGCAGTGTTGCCCCACCGAGACCTCGAACGATGTGGCCCCAGACCAGTCCGGTACCGAAGTACCCGACGAGGAGCAGTATGCAGCTACCTCCGAAAAGGGCCCAGTCCACCGGCCAGCTGGCGATCTCGACACCGCGCAACCGGGACGTCGTCAGACCGGCCTGAGCGGCGACGAACCACGTAACAATAATCGTGGCAACAAGTTGAGCTGCCAGCACGAGAATCTTTTTCAGGTCGCCGCCTCCGAAGTCCGCCGAGCGGCGAAGAGACTCCAGCCTCCCATGGCGGACAGCCCGAGGAGTACCAGCAGTGTCACCCAACGGCTTGCCGCGAGGAGGTCGGACTCGTACCACATCTCCACTGAGCTGGTCCCCGCTGGAACAGCCACCGCCCGCACGGCGTGGTAGGCGCGAAGCACGTCCGCCGGTTCACCGTCGACGGATGCCCTCCACGCCGGGAACCAGTTGTCCGCCACCACCAGGAGGGCCGGTCGGTCGCTCACCACCTCGAAAGCGACCATGTCGACCTCCCGCTCGATCCATCGAACCGACCCCTCGACGGGACCGCCTGAGAGCTCGACGGGCGGCGCCTGGGCCAGGACAGCTTCGACGGAGGGGTCGTGGGCCTCGCTGAGGATGTAGGCCACCGCCTCGTCATCGCCCTTTACCGTCGCGGCGCCCACCAGACGTGCCCTGGGAAGCCCTTGGTCAGCCAGAAGCGTGTGATACGTCTGCCCTCCGGCGAGTTGTGTTCGCGAGATGACGGGTCCCTGAGGTGCGGGACCCAACTCGATGTCGGGCCAGAGAATGTAGCGCACGTTGAGGATCTGGCGGACGTTGGGATGGAGGAGGTTTTCAGGAAGGCCGGATCCCACCATCCCGATGAGCTCACGGTACCGGGAGAGATCGTTGGGATGATGCCCCGCGGCGAGCTCGATGCCGTGCATGGCCGGAGTCACGTCCTGTCCCCGTCCGGCCAGGGAGAGGAGGCGATACGGATCGTCGGTGTTCTCACGCTCGAGGATGGCCCTGATATTGGCGTCCGCCGCCGCCCACTGGTGGAAGTCGACGGTCTCGATGAAGGCACGGTCGATGCGAGCCGCGTCCACGGCCACGAGCGCCAGGAGGCCCACCAATCCCGCGATCGCGGGGATCCGCCTGTCCAGTAGGGCCCACACGAGCCCCGCTGCCGCAGCCGTCAGGAGCAACGCGATGAAGGCCCCCTGAGCGATGTTGGGAAGGTGCGCCTGTAGGATCTGGAGGCGGCGAGCGTCGATGCTCGAGTAGACCACCGAAGTCCAGAAGGAGGTGAAGGCGCCCGACCCCATGAGCAGCGCCAGGACGCCGACGACCCCTACCCCACCGAGGGCCACCCGTCGAGCCGTCTGGTGAGGAGTGACCTGGCCTTCGCCCTTCTTCCCCCCTTCCTCGGGCGGACCCTCGGCGGCCAGGTCGAAGATGCGGTCCACACCCAGCGAGGCCAGGGTGATGGCGCCGAAGCCGAACAGATACATGACCATGTCCGGGGCCCGGAACAGCCGGATCCCAGGCAGGACCGCATAGAAGATGCTCCAGATGGGCGAGTGGGCCCCGAGGGCGAACCCCACGGCGAGCAGGCCAAGCACCGCGAAGAACCAACGGAGCTGCTTCCGGCGAGCGCCCACAAAAGAGAGCGCGGCGAGGAGGAGGACCACGATCCCCGCGTACGAGTGGTTGTCGCGGGTGAAGTTCCGACCCCAATACGTCCCCTCGGCCCACGCCGGTCCCCCGGCAGCGTTTCCGACGAACTCCGGAACGACGAGGGATACCACCTCTTCCGGGTGGAGAGACCACGAGCTCGACCAGGCCCGCCCGGACTCCCCGGCAGCCTCTCGGGTCGTCTGCACACGCCGTGAGTGCTCGGTGACGTACTCGATGGCGGGAACGAACTGGTACGCGGATCCCGCCGCTCCCAGGACCGCTGCGGCCATGAAGAGGCCGAATCGTACGGCGCCCGCCCGGGTGCCGCCGGCCGAAGGCCCCGCAGACGCCGCGTCCTCGCTGTCCGGCCCATCGGCCGCGCCGACCTCCGTTACGACCTCATCGGTGCCGCGCCCGATCTGAACCGCCCGGAAGATGGCGTAGAGCCCGGCACTCCCGAACAGGAAGTAGGCCATCTGGAAGTGGGTGGTGAACATGACCAACGCCACCACCAGGCCGATGGCGGCAAAGGAGCCCGAACTGGGCCGGGCATAGTGGCGTTCGGTCACCCAGAACAGCAGCGGGGCCAGCGCCGTGACGAAGATCTTCCCGTCGTGGCCGGGATGGACGAATCCGATGAGGAACGGCGCGAGCAGGTACGCCGTACCGCCCAGGAGGGCCGCTGCCCTGGAGCAGCCGATGGATCGCGTCCAACCGAAGAAGAAGAGTCCGGATGCGAAGACGTGAAGGACCAGCTTCCAACCCAGCGCCCGATAGGTCTCGGTGAGGAGCAGGAGGAGGACCGACGGAGGATACAGTGAGTCCCCGGCACTCAGCGCTTCGAGGAACGGCGTTCCACCGAGAATGTGGGGCGCCCATCCCGGGACCCTCCCGAGGCTGGAGAGCGCCTGTGCGTAAAGGTCCCGGGCCACGTAGCCCAGACCCATCGTATCGCCGCCGAACAACATGCGATCCGTGAGAACGAACTCGCGGAAGAGGAAGGCGGTGAGCACGGCGTACAGAGCCGTGGGTAGCCAGCGTGGGACGTCGGGGGTGATGGGCTTCTTCGACACCTAGGCGGACCTGCGGATTCGAATGAGTTCCTCGTAGATCTCGAGATGGCGATCGGCCAGTCGAGTGTTGCTCCACCGTTCGACGACGAGCCGCCGTGCGCGAGCCCCCAGCTCAGGAAGGTCGCTTCGCGATAGCAGTACCGAAACGCACTGGGCGAGGTCCTCGGGACTCGCCGGTGCGAAGAGGCCTCCGACGCTCTCGTCGACGATTTCGGGGAGACCGCCCACCCGGGAGGCCGCCACCGGGATCTCGCACGACATGCATTCGAGTGCCGCCACCGACGTCGCCTCCATGAGAGACGGGAATACCGCGAGCTCCGCCGAGGACAGGAGCCCCGGCATTTCGTCGTGGGCACGCGCGCCCAGGAATCGAAGGCGATCGGAGACGCCCAATTCACCGGCCAGGCGCTCGAGCCGATCTCGCTCGGGGCCGTCCCCGACGATGACCGCCTCCACGTCGACCGAGCGGGCGATGAGCGGCAGAGCCCGCACGAGGTATTCGACGCCGTTCTTCTCGAAGAGCCGCCGTGGCACCACGATCCGCCTCCGCCCCGCGGATGGAGGCCCCAGGGAGGGCGCCACGGGCCGGAAGAGCGACGTCTCCACACCGTTCGTCACCGGTTCTACGCTGATGCCGCGCGCGAGCCCTTCCGCCACGTCGGCGATCTCACGGCTTGCGGCCAGGTTCTTGTCTGTCGAACGGAGCAACCGACCCAGCAGAGTTCGCCAACCGGGCTTCTGAGCGAGCCGGAGGAAGTGTGACGTGTGCCAGGTGGCGACCAGGGGAACACCCCGAAAGGCCCGAGCGAGCTGCATGGGCATTACCGATTGGAACGCCTGAGCATGAAGGACGTCGGCGCCCAGGGACGCCTTCAATGTCCTGCGTACGGAGCCCGCTGCGTGACCCGCCCATCCGGCCGTCGACTTGCCTGGGAACCACGTTCTCCAGACGTGGACTCCTTCCCTCACCTCGTAGCGCGGCACCTCGGGCTTCGAGTGCGACGTGACGACGTCGACACGGTGGCCGCGTTCAGCGAGCGCTCGGCAAAGAAAGCGCACATGGCTCTCCAACCCGCCGACTTCGGGTGGGTAGTAGACACAGTGCATGACAATCTTCACCGCACCGTTTCCTCAGCCATCCCAGTCCGTCGTCTCCCGTGGGCGTCCGGTGAGCTCGGACACCACGATGTCGGCGATTCGCTCCCCGGCGCGGCCGTCGCCGTAGGGATTGGCCGCAGCCATAGCGCGATCGCCGGCCAGAAAGGCCTTTGCCCGGCCGGCGATCAGCTCGGCGTCGGTCCCGACCAGCTCCGCTACGCCGGCTGCGACCCCCTCGGGCCGCTCGGTGACGTCCCGAAGGACGAGGACCGGGACGCCGAACGTCGGGGCCTCCTCCTGGATGCCACCGGAGTCGGTCAGGACCAGATGGGCGTGGCCCAGAGCCGAAACCAGATCGAAGTAGTCCAGCGGGTCCGTCATTGTGATTCGTGGGTGCCCGGACAGCACTTCCCGGGCCGGTGCCTGGACGTTCGGGTTGGGGTGGACCGGATAGAGCACGACGACGTCGTGGTGCTCGTCGGCGATCTGTCGGACCCCCTGGAAGACGCGGCGCAGGGGCTCGCCGAAGGACTCCCGGCGGTGGGCCGTGAGGAGGATGAGCCGGGCGTCTCCTCCGAGGACGATGTCGCGGAGGGCATCGTTGCTGATGGAGCGGTCCAAGCCGGCTACCGAGTGGAGGGCGTCGACCACGGTGTTCCCGGTCACGCGAACACGGCTCGCCGGGGCATTCTCGGCCAAGAGCAGGTCGCGGGCATGGCGGGTCGGCGCAAAGTGATGATCGGCGACGACGTCGGTCAGGCGACGTAGCACCTCTTCCGGGAATGGGGCGGCCTTGTCGCCGGACCGGAGACCGGCTTCCACATGGCCCACGGGAATCCGCTCAAAGAAGCCCACGAGGGCGCCGGTGAAGACCGTGGCCGTGTCGCCCTGTACCAGGAGCATATCCGGGTCGAAATCGCGTACGGCTTCCCGGAGACCGTCCAGCGTCCGCTGTACGACGTCGTAGAGGGTCTGCCCCTCCTGCATTATGGCCAGGTCGTAGTGGGCCTTCATCTCGAAGGCATTGAGGACCTGATCCACCAGCTCGGTGTGCTGACCCGTGAACGCCACCCGAGTCTCCACGTCGGCGGCGTGGCGGGCGAGGGCGGCTACCACGGGAGCCATCTTGATGGCTTCGGGCCGTGTGCCCACCACCACCAGGACCCGATGCGTGGCGATGGTCAGGATCTCCGGGCGCGGGTCGCCTCGAGCTCGTCGCGAAGCTGCGCTACCTGCTCGCTGACGAGGCCGAAGCCGACGAGCAGGAAGCCGAGGGTCTCGAGGAGCATGACGAGATAAAGGAGCGGTCGGTACCCCATCGGGGGGATGTACGGCTCGAAGCCAAGCATCGGGTGCGCGAAGCGGAGATACACGGTTGCCAGGGCAACGAGCACGCCGAGGAGCGCCAGGCCCAACCCCGTGCCGCCGAAGAGGAGGAGGGGCTTCCTGGAGAAGAGGAGAAGGAACCAAACGGAGATCAGGTCCACGACCCCCACGAGGATCCGGAGCCGACCCTCGTATTTCGGCGTCCCCGCACGTCGAGGATGAAGTTCGATATCGATCTCCGTGACGGTGGCTCCCTTGGCGTGGGCGAGCACCACGAAGAAGCGGTGCCAGTCGTGACGAAGAGGTACGCCCTCGAGAATCTCCGCCCGGAAGGCCTTCATGGAGTTGAGATCGGAGACCGGAACGTCGAAGATCCTCCGGGAGAGCCGGTTGTAGACGGTCGACACGGTCTTCTTCCCGTACTCGCCTACCTTTCGTCCGGTAACGATGTCCCACCCCTCGTCGAGCTTCTCCAGGAAGCGCGGAATCTCATCCGGAGTGTGCTGTAGATCGGCGTCGAAGAGAACCAGATAGCGTTCGGTCGCGGCGGCGGCGGCGGTGACCATGGCCTCGGTCTTACCCCGGTTCGTCTTGTGGCGGATGACCCGGAACCGGCTCCATTCTGCTGCTTCCCGCTCTGCCAACTCGGCCGTGCCATCGGTCGATCCGTCATCGACCAGGATGACCTCACCGTCCAAACCGTGACGATTGAAGGCCTCCAGTAGCTCGGCCACCAGAGCCGGTACGACCGGGGTCTCGTTGAAGGCCGGAACGATGACGGTGAAGTCGGTGCGGGTCGCACCTGTCGGGTGGGTCTCGGGGGGGTGCTCGGCGATCTCGGTCCCAGGGCGCGGCCCACTCCCCTTCCCGGTCACCCTCCTAGACCCGCTTGCGCATCCGCGCCGTCAGGATGCCCATCTGGTCCCGGTACTTGGCCACCGTGCGTCGGGCGATCTTCACGCCGTCCTCCATGAGCCGGTCGACGATGGCCTGGTCCGTGAGTGGCTTCTTCGGGTCCTCGGCGTCGATCATGTTCTGGATCTTGTCCCGCACGCCCCGTGCCGAGATGTCTTCCCCGCTCGTGGTCGACAGGCCACTGGAGAAGAAGTACTTGAGCGAGTACACGCCCCGTGGGGTCTGCACGAACTTTTTGTTGGTGACGCGTGAGACCGTGGACTCGTGCATCTCGATATAGTCGGCGACCTCCCGAAGGGTGAGCGGCTTCAAGTACTGGACGCCCCGCTCGAAGAACTCCCTCTGCCGGTCGACGATGAAGTTCATCACCTTGAGCATGGTCTGACGCCGCTGCTCGATGGCCTGGATCATCCAGTTCGCGGAGTTCAGCTTGCTGGCGATGAACTCCTTGTTCTCGCCGGTGAAATCCCGCTTGTTCCGCGCAACCTCCCGATAGGAGCGGGAGATCCGGAGCCGAGGCAGGCTCGTGTCGTTGGCGAATACCATGTACTCACCATCGATCTTTTCGACTATGAGGTCGGGAATGACGTAGCGAGCCGGGTCCACCGCGTACTTGAGGCCCGGCTTGGGGTCGAGCTGGCTGATGCTGTCGGCGGCGTCCTGCACCTCCTTGGGAGTGAGCCCCAACTCCTTGCCGATCTCGGACCAGTGGTGGTTGATGAGCTCGTCGAAGAACTCACCGACGATCCGGTAGGCGACAGAGTCCTCATCGCTCCGATGGCGGAGCTGTATGAGAATCGACTCCCGCACGTCCCGGGCGGCCACACCGGGCGGATCGAAGCCCTGGATCACCTCGAGCATTCTCTCGGCCTCCACGACTTCATAGGGACGGAAGAGCACCTCGATCTCTGCGAGCTCGGCCTCCCGCTCTTCGTCGTCGGCGATCTCCCGGGACTTCTCGATGACGGTCGGGCGCACGTCGTCGAGCCACTCGTTGACCCCCGCGACGGCCTCTTCCAGCGTGCACGCCAGCATGCCAGTATCGTCGATGTCGCCGATGAGCTCTTCGCCAAGGCGGAGTTCGCGCTCGGAGATGCTGAGCAGCCGAAGCTGGTCATTGAGATGGTCGTGGAGGTCCTGAGCCTCGACCGGTGTGGGCTCGTAGTACTCCTTGTGCTCGTACTGCTGGCGCCGCCCACCGACGTCGAAGCCGTCGAGGAGGATCTCCTCCCAGTCGACGTCATCATCGCTCATGGGCTCGTCGGTGGAGTCCTCCTTGAGCTCGACCTCCTTCTGCTCCACCGCCTCCTGCATCTCCAGGAAGGGATTTTCCTCCATCTGCTCCTTGAGATGCTGCTCGAGGTCAAGGAGCGGCATGTACAGAAGCTCCATCGCCTGATACAGGCGAGGGTTGATCCGCATCTCCTGCCGGAGCTGCGTGCTCTGAGTGAGCTTCTGGTTGAACGAACTCATGCTTCCTCGGACGTAGAGCTTTCGTCACCCTCTCGGGCTGAACCCGGTCCTACTCCTCAATCCATCCCGGACGCTCATAGCGTCCCCTCATCCGAGCGGTAAGTGCCGGACCCAGATAGATCTCCGCAACTTCGTCGTTCCACACCAGTTCGGAAACCGTACCGCTCACCCTGATCTTCCCCTCATACATGATGTAAGCACGATCGACGATCTCCAATGTCTGCTCCACGTTGTGATCGGAGATCACCACGCCGATACCCCTGCCCTTCAGTCCCCGGACGATCTCCTGGATGTCGTTCACCGCGATGGGATCGATGCCGGCGAAGGGCTCGTCCAGCAGCATGAACTTCGGACGCTGGACCAGGGCGCGGGTGATCTCGAGACGGCGGCGTTCTCCACCGGACAGCGCGTAGGCCTTGCTCTTCCGGAGCCCGTGGAGGCCGAGCTCGTCGAGGAGTTCCTCGAGGCGCTGCTTTTCCTCCCTCTGCGGAAGCCCGAGGGTCTCGAGGATGGCCAGCACGTTGTCCTCGACGGAGAGCTTTCTGAAGATGGACGGTTCCTGGGCCAGGTACCCCATCCCCTTCCGCGCGCGCCTGAACATCGGCGTGTCCGTCAGGTCTTCGCCGTCGAGGTGGACCGTGCCCTCATCGGGCGGAATGAGTCCCACCATCATGTAGAAGGTCGTGGTCTTCCCCGCCCCGTTGGGCCCGAGAAGGCCGACGATCTCGCCTTGGGTGACGGAAATCTCGACGTTGTCCACCACCTTCCGGTTCCGGTAGATCTTGGTCAGTCCGTCCGCCCAGAGCCGGCTTCCGTCATCGGGAGCCTCGGGGATGTCGAGAATCGGAGCGGTCGTCGGCTCGGTGACGGCCGGTTCCGTCGCAAGATCGGGCTCCGGACCTTCGTTCATCGGCGTATCCAAGGATGCTCCTTGTCCAGGCGGATCGCTCCGCCGTCATCGTTACGGTTGGGCTGTTGGCTGCGCCCGGGCTCTTCGTCCATTCGACCTTCGCTTCCCGGGTGAGCGTCAGATTCGTTCACCCAGCCCGTGTCTGGTATGGCCGCGGTGTCGCGCACGGCGGTCGTGTCCCCAGCCGCGGCGCTATCGGGAATCATGATCCGTGCGGAGTCCGCCACCGGCGACCGGCGCAGCGGTTCCATATGGACGCCTCGGGTCTGGCCGGTGACCTGCATTCCTTCCACACCGCCGGACTCGAGACGAATGCGGATCTCTTGCCCAACCACATAGTGGACTGCAGGCGGATGGGTTCCCGCCCGATAGGTCGAATCGTTGGGTGGCAGGCGGTAGAGACTCCTGGCCCGCCCCCGTGCGATGATCTCCTCGACGTCGGAGTCGTCCGCAGGATCTGGCTCGGCAAGGAACTGAGTAACGTCGGGGGCGGCCGTCAGCATCGAATCCGTCGTCACCGGCATCACCATTGAGTCCGCCACTGGCATGAACACCGAGTCCGCAACCGGCAGCAACACCGAGTCCGCAACCGGCATCACCATCGAGTCCGCAACCGGCATCAACCCCGAGTCCGCCATGGCAACCGCCGGGCCGTTAGCGATCACGGCCGAGTCGCCTGGCGCCCTCATCGGCGGCAACGGCGGCGAGCCGACAAAACGGATGACCACCGTGTCGCCCTCGAGCCAATCGGTCCGCGCGACCTCAGGGAGCACGGCGGTGTTCAGTGAGTCCCGGGCGGTGGAAACGCTCCTCGCCGTTCCCGAAGCCACTACGCGCTGGAGCCGCTCGCCTGGCGCGGAGACCATCAGGGAATCGGCGGTGAGGACGAAGTCCTCGACGAGGGCCTCGGGACGTTGAAGATCGAGAGAATCGGGCTCCCCTTCCGCTGCAACGATCGTTGTCGCAACGAGACGGTCCAGGTCCCCATCTCTCAGGAGGACGACGATGCGCGCCGCGGTGAGGAGGACATCGGCGCCGACGAGACGCGCCTCGCGCAGGGCCCTGACTTCGCTGGCGTCGCCACCCGGGTTCGTCAAGGTGATGAATCGACCCGTCAGCTCGTACCCGGTGCCGACGACGCGGGCATCGTCCACCAGGTTCAAGCCCTCTGCGTCCTGGTCGTACTCGGCCGAGTCCGCGAAGGCGACGAGGGAGTCGCGTTCGATGACCACGTTCCTGGAAGCCGTGAAGTAGCCGGAGCCACGCAGGTAGATCTCGTCTGCCGTCACCGTGTAAGGCTCCTGTGCCACGGTATCCGGTGGCAGCGGCGCGCCGATACTGTCCACCCGTGTCGTATCCGGCAGAGGCGTGAGGACCACCGTGGGCCGCACGCCATCGGAGCCGATGGTCACCGTCATCTCCGAGACGTCGCGGAAGTCCGTCTGCAGAAGGTAGACGAGGTCACCGTCCCGGATGGACGAACCGTTCTCCCGGTCCACCACGGTCACGTCGCCCTGTGCCTGGAGCCGGCCCTCGTTCGTGAAATACTGGGCGCGGGCGGCTCGGAGTTCGCGCTCGGCCTCGACGTAGCGAACAGAGCCGAGGAGCTCCGACATGCCCCTCTGCTGATAGGCCACGGCGGAATCCGCGAAGATCTCCACCCCGCCCGCGCACGAGAAGTAGGCACCTCCGATATAGGTCACCGTCCCGATGCCGGGGAGGGTCTGGATGAAGGTGTCGTTGCGTCCTCGATCACCGAGGACGCACCCTTCCTGAGCAGCGCCACTCGACGGCCAGGCGATCGAGAGGCCCATGAGGAGTGTGAGCCGTGTCACATTCGCGATGGTGCCGCCCGCATCCCGGGTTGGGCGGGCCAACCACGTAGCGCGTGATAGGATCACGATTTCAGGGCGTCTACGATGGGTCTAGAAGACCCGCCGGATGCCGCCCCGAGCGTTGGCGATGCGGATGTTCTCGAAGGACATATCCGACTCGAAGGCCGTTCCACTGGTCACGGTGCCGTCTTTCATCGTCCGTACGGTCGTGGAGTCGCTCCACACGCTTCCCAGGGCCGGATCGTAGTAGATCTCCTGACTCTCGATGGTGCTGGAATCGGCGTGGAGGAACAGGACCACATCGCCACGGGCGACCATCCGGTTGGTCTCCCGATTCCATTCCCCGGCGACGCCAGACACCGTCGCCTGCTGCCTTCCTGTCTCCTCTTCATAGAAGACGATCTCCATCTGATGGAGATTGGCCAGACCCGTCTCCTCGAAGACGTACGCCGTATCGGCCTCGACCCGGCCCTCGCGGACGCCGTTGGCGGTGATGAAGCTGACCATTCCGAACGCCACATAGTCGGACTCCATGGACTGGAGTTCGTCGTCAGCGACCGGTGTGTTCAGCTCTTCGGTACACCCGGCCGCGATCCCGGTCGCGGCCAGGAGAGTGGCGATCTTCAGATAACTGTTCATGGGTCAGACGGCTCCCGCTCTCATCAGGTCGTGCAGGTGGACGACGCCTTCCAATGTCCGATCGTCTCGGACGACGGGCAGCGCCATGATGCCATGCGCCTCCATCCTACTCGCGGCAGCCGACCCGAGTTCATTTGCGCCGGCGGTCTTCGGGTCGCGAGTCATGATCTCGGCGACATCTCGAGCGAGGAATTCGGCGTCGTGGTCCATCAGTCGAGCGAGGTCCCCGGCGGTGACGACGCCCGTGAGGCGGCCCTCGCCATCGACGATGGGCACCGTGCCTCGCTGTGCCGCCAGGGGGGCGATGACCTCTCTGACCGTCGCGCGCTCTCCGAGCGACGGAAAGTCGTCCGCCACCATGACGTCCCTGACGTAGACCGAGAGCTTCCGACCAAGAGCGCCCCCGGGGTGAAGCGCCGCGAAGTCCTCGGGCTGAAATCCCTTGAGCTGCAGGACGGTCACCGCCATGGCATCGGCCATGGCGAGGGCGGCCGTGCTCGACGACGTCGGCGCAAGATCCATGGGACAGGCCTCCTCCTCGACGGAGCAGTCCAGAACGACGGCGGCGTGGTCGGCTAGCTGACTGTGCGAGACGCCGACGAGGGCGATGATGGGTACGCTCAGCCGATTCAGGTAGTCGACCAGACCCCGCAGTTCCTCCGAATCACCGGACTTGGAGATGACGATGGCGACATCGTCGCGGCCTACGATGCCCAGATCGCCATGGAGGGCCTCCACAGGGTGCAGGAAGATCGCTGGCGTCCCGGTGCTGGTAAGGGTACCGGCCAACTTCCGGGCGATATGGCCGCTCTTGCCAATCCCGCACGTCACCACGCGGCCGCCGGCGTCGGCGATCAAGGAGCAGGCCCGGGCAAAGTCGTCGCCGATGCGCTGCGCCAGCGCAGCCACGGCTGCTGCTTCCAACTCCAGGACGCGCCTGCCCTCCGCGATGATCGCGCCGTCGTCGGTCACGTCCGGCTCCGATCCTCGACGTACTCGTCGACGATCCGTTCGAGATCTCCCCGTGCCTGCAGGAGGGCATCGCAGAACTCCCGAACGGCTCCCCTGCCCCCGTGGCGCGTGGACTGCCAGTCGGCAACCCGGATGACAGGTTCCGTGGCGTTCGCGACGACCGCTTTCAGGCCCACCCGCTTCAAGACCGCCAGATCGGGTATGTCGTCGGCGACCATGGCGACCTGGTCCCAGGCCACACCTTTTCGCTCCAGCAGCTTCTCCACGACCTTCAGCTTGTGGGCGTCGGGCTCCTGATGGCACTCCTCGACACCGAGCTCCCGGGCCCGGATGGCGGTGGCAGCCGAGACACGCCCGGAAACGATGGCCACGTCCAGCCCACCCCACATGAGCATCTTCACCCCGAGGCCATCCTGGATGTCGAAGCGCTTGAGCTCGATGGAGCGGCCCTCGGCATCCTCCCCCATGTAGACGCCGGCGTCGGTCAGGACCCCGTCGACGTCGAGAATGACGAGCTTGACCCGCTCCGCGACGGCCGCTGGAATCGACTCCGCACTCACGAGACGCCTCGGTGGGACGGTGTGCCCCCGGGCGGCACGCCCTCGCGTGGGCGCTCGGCTTCACCTGTGGCCGGGCTCTCGCTGAGGGCGGCCCGAATGCGCACGACGTCCCGGATCAGGTCTTCGAGCTCGGACAGAGGAAGCATATTCGTTCCGTCGGAAGGCGCGCTGAGGGGATCGGGATGCGTCTCGAGGAAGAGCCCCTCGCAGCCAGCGGCCACGGCGGCCCGCACCAGTGCCGGGATATGGACAGGATCGCCGCCTGATGATCCGTCGGCCCTGCCGGGGCGTTGGACCGAATGGGTGCCGTCGAACACCGTGGGGCACCCCGTGGCGTCCCTCAGCCTTCGAAAGGACCGCATGTCCACGACCAGGTCCCCATAGCCATGAATCGTACCGCGCTCCGTCACAGCGACCGGCCCGGACCCGGAGGCCTGGAGCTTCTCGACTGCAGACGCCATCTCCTCGGGGGCCATCCACTGACCCTTCTTGATGTTCACGGCCCGGCCGGTTTCGCCAGCCGCAACAAGCAGGTCCGTCTGACGGCACAGGAAGGCCGGGATCTGGATCACGTCCACGACCTCGGCAACGGGTGCAGCCTGGTGGGGTTCGTGAATGTCGGTGAGGACCGGCAGATCCGTCGCGTCCTTGACCCTCCGCAGTAGCTCGAGTCCCGCCTCCATCCCGGGACCCCGAGGAGAGGTCAGCTTCGACCTGTTCGCCTTGTCGAACGATGCTTTGAAGATGGTCGCGATGCCCGTCTCTTCAGCCAGTGAGGCCACCGCCTCGGCGATCCGGAGATTCAGCCCGTGGTCTTCGAGGGCGCAGGGACCGGCGATGAGGAAGAAATCTCGGAACACGTCACTGGCTCCTGTACCGGTCGGGTTGACGCGCCAAGCGCGTCAGACGCCCACCGGCTGCTCGACAGAGGTCTTCTCGTCTCGCTCGGCCTGCATCGCAGCCGCCTCGATGAACGAGGCGAAGAGGGGGTGAGGCCGGGTGGGTCGGCTCTTCAGCTCGGGATGAAACTGGCCTGCCACGAACCACGGGTGGTCCGTGATCTCGATCATCTCCACCAGCCCGCCGTCTGGAGAGGTCCCACTGATGGTCATGCCCTTTTCGCTGAGGATCTCGCGGTACTCGTTGTTCACCTCGAAGCGGTGCCGATGACGCTCGGAGATCTCCGGAACGCCGTAGATCTCCCTGGCGTGGCTGCCTTCAGCCAATGCACAGGGATAGGCTCCAAGTCGCATGGTCCCGCCCTTCTTGGTGACCTGCAACTGGGAATCGAGAAGGGCGATGACCGGATGGGGCGTCTCGTCATCGAACTCGGCGGAATGAGCGCCGGAAAGCTCGCAAACGTTGCGTGCGAATTCGATGACCGCGCACTGGAGGCCGAGGCAGATGCCGAAGAAAGGCCGCTGGTTCTCACGAGCCCACCGGATGGCGTGGCACATGCCTTCGATGCCTCGAGATCCGAAACCGCCGGGGATGAGAATGCCATCGAAGGCGTCCAGGCGCTCGATGGCCTCCCCGCTCTCGAACGTCTCGGACAGGAGCCATTCGATGTGCACTTTAACGTCGTTGGCGATGCCCCCGTGAATGAGGGCCTCCTGGACCGATTTGTACGAGTCGACGAGCTCGGTGTACTTGCCCACCACGGCGATTCGTGCCTCGCCCGAAGCGGGATGCTGGACACGTCGCACCATGTCCGTCCAATCGCTCAGATCTGGCTGCGGAAGTCCCGATATGCCCAAGCGCGAGAGCACGACGTCGTCGGCCTTCTGCCGTTTGAGACTGAGAGGCACCTCGTAGATGGTCGACAGGTCCTGCGACTCGAGGACGGCGTCGTGATCCACGTTGGTGAAGAGGGCGATCTTGCGCTTGATCTCCTTGGAGAGGGGCTGTTCGGCACGGCAGATGAGCACCTGCGGCTGGATGCCGATCTCCATGAGCTCGCGTACCGAGTGCTGGGTCGGCTTGGTCTTGAGTTCTCCAGCCGCCGCCAGGTAGGGCACCAGGGTGAGGTGCACGACGATGGCGTTTTCCTTGCCTACGTCCACCCGGAATTGACGGATGGCCTCGAGGAAGGGCAGTGACTCGATGTCACCCACTGTGCCGCCGATCTCGGTGATGACGACGTCGTTGTCCTCGGCGAGGCGGCTGATCGCGGCCTTGATCTCGTCGGTGATGTGGGGGATCACCTGCACGGTGGAGCCCAGGTAGTCGCCTCGCCGCTCCTTGTCGATGACCGTCTGGTAGATCCGACCAGTGGTGATGTTGTTGTCCTGGGAGAGGGACTCGTCGATGAAGCGCTCGTAGTGGCCCAGGTCCAGGTCCGTTTCGGCCCCATCGTCGGTGACGAAGACCTCGCCGTGCTGGTAGGGCGACATCGTTCCGGGGTCGACGTTGATGTACGGGTCGAATTTCTGCAGCGTGACTCGGAGCCCGCGCTCTTTCAGGAGTCGGCCGATGGAGGCGGCCGCGATCCCCTTCCCTAAGGAAGAGACGACCCCGCCCGT
The DNA here is from genome assembly GCA_013002885.1 of Gemmatimonadota bacterium. Lineage (GTDB taxonomy): Bacteria > Gemmatimonadota > Gemmatimonadetes > Longimicrobiales > Gaopeijiaceae > UBA2589. The sequence goes on from JABDLS010000058.1 coordinate 100,770, forward strand.
CACGAAGATGTACTTGGTCGGTCGTTTTGACGTTTCGGTCATCGGTTCCGTCATGCGAAGGTTGGGGAGGTCGTCTCGCTCAAGATCGATTCCATCCGGATAGCGTCCGCGGGCGTGTCCACGCCGGGATCCGCGGCACCCACGACAGCCACGCCAATCCGCAGTCCCGCCTCCAGCGGACGGAGCTGCTCCAGGAGCTCGAGTTGCTCCAGCCGCGATGGGGCCATGGCGACCCAATCGTTGAGGGCCGCCCGGGTGTATGCGTACAGCCCGATGTGGCGCAGGAAGGGTTCACGCTCCAGGTCCTCGCTGGTCGGCTTCGCGTCCCTGCTGTACGGGATGGGCGCCCTGGAGAAGTAGAGCGCGCGGCCACTCGCCGCCCGAACCACCTTCACCACCGAGGGGTCCTTTCTCGCTTCCTCGCTCAGCAACGGAGTGGCGCACGTCCCGACCTGCCACCCACCTTCGCGGACCAGTTCGATGGCGCTCTTCAGATGGGCTTCCTTGAGGAGCGGTTCGTCGCCCTGGACGTTGGCGATGAAATCGAAGTCCGCGTACTCCGACCGGTTCGCCACCTCGGCCACTCGATCGGTACCCGAAGGATGGTCGGAGGACGTCATCTCCACGGGTGCTCCAAGGGCGCGACAGATCTCGGCGACCTCATCGGAATCCGTCGCCACGACGGCGTGGTCCAGCACCGTCATGGTTTCCACCCGGCGCCAGACCCATTCGATGAGTGGCTTTCCGAGGAGGGGGTAGAGAGGCTTGTTGGGGAGCCGAGTCGACGCGAGCCGGGCCGGGACGATGCCGAGGACCTGGTCGCTCAAGGCGCTTTGCCGGAGCCGGGAAGGCGGTGCGGGAATGCAAGATTCACGCGGGGAAAGCTACCGGAAACGGACGGTGAGGGTCAACTCCGCGCCACGACCTGCGGCAGGGTCTCTCTACGCCTTGAGAAAGTTCTCGAGAAGTCGCGTTCCGTGCTCGCTGAACATCGATTCGGGATGGAACTGAACCCCCCACAGGGGAAGCTCCCGATGCCGGATCGCCTGGATTTCCCCTTCGTCGGCGCATTCGATGCTCCACGCCACCGGTTCCAGGACCTCGGGAAGCGTCGCTTCGTCGGTGACCAACGAGTGGTATCGTGCCACCTCGAAGGGAGAGGGGATTCCGTCGAAAAGCCCCCTTCCCGAGTGACGAATGGGTCCTGTCTTGCCGTGCATGACTCGTCGCGCACGCACGGTTCGGCCCCCGTAGGCCTCACCCAGACTCTGGTGACCCAGACAGACGCCGAGCATCGGCATGCCCATCGCGCCCAGGGTCTGGAAGGCCTCGACGCTCACCCCGGCCTCCGAAGGCGTACACGGACCGGGAGAGACAACCACGCGTTCCGGTCCACGCTCGGCGAGGTCCCCGATGGTGCACTCGTCGTTGCGTACCACGACGGGGTCCGCACCCAGGGCGCCGAGTAGCTGGACCAGGTTGAACGTGAAAGAGTCGTAGTTGTCGATGACGAGGAGCATGGGAGAATATAGTTCGGATCCGCTCCGTACTCTCTTGTGTAAGCACCATGGGCATGAAGGTCGGGCAGGCACGCTGCCTGGACCTGACGCCGCCAGAGTCGCGAAACCCGGGAGAAGGACGTGTATACCCGCTGCCTCGTCTGTGCTACGCCCTTCGAGCCGAACCAGGAGCTCGAACACGCACCGCACGGGCAGAGGCTGGCTTTCGACCCGACTCGAGGCCGGCTCTGGGTGGTGTGCCGGACCTGCCGCCGCTGGTCCCTCCTCCCCATCGAGGAACGTTGGGAGGCACTGGAGGAGCTCGAGAAGCTCGCCACGGACAAGGCGACGCTCCTGTCCCAGACCGACAACATCGCCCTTCTTCGCCACGGCCCCATGGAAATCGTCCGAGTGGGTCGCGCCCAACGCACCGAGGAGGCGTGGTGGCGGTACGGCCGAGAGCTCGCCTCGAGGCGGCAGAAGTGGAACAAGCTCGGCCTCGCGGGCACGGTTGCGGCCGGAGCCGTGGTCGCTGGTGGTTGGGCGGCCGGCGGCATCTCCATCTTCGGTGCCTGGCTCGTCATGGGGCACGGAAGCGATACGCTGCGCGACGGCGCGCGCTGGCTCCGTTTTGGAAGCTCGGCTTGGCGCGGGGACCAGGCGTGCGAGGCGTGCGGACACCGCTTTCGGGCACTAGCGTACCGCGATAGGGCGTCATTGGGCCTCTTCCCCACCGACGAGACCGGTCAAGTAGAGCTCGTCGCCCGCTGTCCCCGTTGTGGGCACTATCGAGAGGCTGGTCTTCATCTGACCGGTGATGAGGCCGATCGTACCCTCCGCCGCATCCTGGCTTATCATCACTTCGCGGGGGCGTCCGAGAAGCGGGTGTTCAAGGCCAGCCGCCTCATTCAGGAGGCGGGCTCACCCCAGGATCTGACGCGCATCGTCGTCCGAAACGGAAAGCGCCTGGGCGACCTTCAGCGAACGGGTGGCATCGCCCTCGAGATCGCGGCCAACGAGGCTACGGAACAGCGCCTCCTCGAAGCCGAACTCGCCGAGTTGGAGGCGCACTGGAGGCGGGAGGAGGAACTCGCTTCCATCATCGACGGTGAACTCACTCCCCTGCCGGTACTGGAGCAGATGCGACGGATGGTCACGGGCGGGAAGAACTGAACCCGGCGACGAAGGGAGTCAGTAGTCGACGGGCCTGAGGTAGAACTCGCCAATGGCGGTGGAGGAGAGGACCGCCACCGTCGGCAGCTCCCGCTTCCAGTGGGTGGAGTCCAGACGCCTCTGAACGACGGCAACGGCGTCCGCGTCGAAGCCCATCTGCACCACGGCGTCGGCCGCGTATCCTCGGACCATCCAGTGGAGGATCGGATCGGCGCGGTGGTACGAAATGCCGAGCTCGTCCTCGTCGTTGACGCCCTTCACCAGGTCCGCGGTGGCGGGCTTGTCGATGATGACGTCTGGCACACCCAGATGGCGCGCCAGCTTCCAAACCTGTGTCTTGAACAGGTCTCCGATGGGATTGATGGGCGGCGAGTCGTCGGCATGCCAGGTGAAGTACCCGAGGAGTCGCTCGCTCTTGTTTCCCGTCCCCAGAGGCAGCGCGTGAAGCTTGGCCGACTGATCGAAGAGGATCACCGCCCGGAGTCGGGCCATGAGGTTGCCCTTCCGTAGAGAAGAGATGTCGGGCTCGTAGCTCTCCACGTACCGGTCGATAGGCTCGGAGATCTCGATGGTGCGGGCGTGGGCTCCGGTGTCCTCGAGGGCGAGCGTCGCGTGCTCCACGCTTTCCGAGCTGGACGTGCGGTAGGGCAGTCGGAAGCCGTATACGTTCTCCGGACCCAAGGCGCGGCAGGCCAGGTAGAGAGAGACCGCCGAGTCGACACCCCCGGACACGCCGACCACCACGCGTTCGAAACCACGGCGACGGCGTACCTCGTCGCGAATGAACTCGACGAGCGTCCGCTCGACGAGCTCGGTGTCGATGTCGAGCAGAGCCGGGTCGTCGGGGGCACCTCCTCCGTCGACGGCAGAGCCCCTCCCGGTGAGGCCCAAGGCGCCCGTCGAGGCCTCCGTATCGGACGCCGAGTCGTCTTCGCCGTTGCCGTCACCCACGGCGCGTCCCAGGGAGCGGCGCAGGTGAGGTAGCATCTGCTCCAGATCGGAAAGGAGCGGCGTAGCGTCACGCGCCCGATCGATGGCCGTGGGCTGCAGCGCCGCACGGGTCACCGTTTCGTCGAAGAGAGGGCCGCGGGCGATGATGCCGCCATCGGGTGCCACGGCCACGGAGCCACCGGGGAAGAGCTTGCCTCCCTCCGAGCCGACGAGCTGCGAAACGGCTACGAACACACCGTGCTCTTCGGCCATCGCGGGTGCCAGGCGGTCCCATCGAGCGAGGTTCTCCGGACGCCCTTCCCCCTTCGGTCCGAAGTCTCGGGCAGGAGAGGCGCTCACCACCAGCATGAGCTCAGCGCCGCCCAGAGCGAGAATCGTCGCAGGCAACGAGTGCCACGCTTCCTCGCAAACGAGGATCCCCATCCGCCCGAAGCGCGTGTCGAACGCTCGCAGGTCCGTCCCCGGCTCCACGAAGCGCGCTTCGTCGAAGACCCCATAGGTGGGCAGGAACATCTTCCGATGGACGTGCCGAACGACGTAGCCCTCCAGCGTCGCCTCGAAGTAGGCGGCGCTGTTGTAGAGACGGCGGCGCCACCGCTCGTAGAAGCCCAGCACCACGTCCGGGGCGTCTGAGGTCGTCTCCCCCAAGGCCTTGGCCACGTCCTCAGCCGTCCGCGAGGCCTCCGACACGCCACCCTCCAGGAAGTAGCCGGAGAGGCTCGTCTCCGGAAAGACCACCAGATCGGTCTCACCGGCTTGACCGTCCACTATTTCGGCCACCCGCCGGAGATTGCCAGCAACGTCGCCCTTGGTGGGCTTGAATTGGGCCAGGGCCAGCCGAAGGGGTACGTCAGCGTGATCTTGTCTCATCGAAGTGAGCGCGGTACAGGTGACGGGGTCGGCTCGTGCGTCGACACCAAGATACCCGATCTCTTCGCGGTCGTGGCAGCCCGGGTTTCCGCCCCGGGATCCCGCATGGCGAGCCGACCTCCGCGGCGACGCAAGGAACGACGTGACGACAGGCGGTGTTAGAAGGCTTCTGAAGGCTGACCCACCAACGTTCGACCCTCAAGGGCTCTGCATGATCACGAGATTCGTCGCCCCCGCGGCCATCGCCCTGGCACTGCTTCCGACTGGCGTTCAGGCGCAATCTTCCAACGGTTCTGACGGACAGCCTCCCCAGGTGGACGTTCTGGCCAGCGCCGTGAATGCGATCTCACGCATGCACATGGATGCGTTCGCCGACTCGGTCCTATGGGAAGCGGCCATCGACGGTCTCATCAAGGCCCTCGATGATCCGTACGCGGAGCTCTTCACCCCAGCCGAGGCCCAAGCCTGGGAGGAGGACACGACCGGCAACTACTCGGGGGTCGGGCTACAGATCACCCAGCTCAACGACGAAATCACCGTGACGGCCGTCTTTCGGGGTTTCCCCGCCGACGAGCATGGCTTGATGGTGGGGGACGTCATCGTAGGCGTGAACACGCACGACGCCTCGGATTGGGGCACGGATATGGCGGCAGACTCCATCCGGGGCCCGGTGGGGACCGACGTCGAGGTGCACATCAAGCGTAGCGGGTACGAGCAACCCCTTTCGTTCGACATCACCCGCGCCGAAGTCCACGTCCCGGCCGTCTACAAGGGCGTGCTCGACGGTGATATCGGTTACGTGATCATGGACCGGGTGGCTCGCAACGCCGCGCGGGAGATGAACGAGGCCCTGGCCGAGATGGCGGACAAGAACGGCCTCATCATCGACCTTCGCCGCAACCCCGGCGGATTCCTCGACGAGTCCCTCATGCTCGCGGATCTCTTCCTTACGCCCGGATCCACGCTGGCCAGCACGGTACAGCGCGTACCTGGCGGCGAGGCCTCCGAGCCCGAGTCGGACTCGTACAACGATCGCTGGCCCCAGCTCGTGCCCGACCTACCGGTGGTCATCCTCGTCGATGAATTCACCGCCTCCGGGGCCGAGATCCTGGCCGGCGCCTTGCAGGATTACGACCGGGCGGTGGTCCTCGGGCAACGCACCTTCGGCAAAGGCGTCGTCCAGACGGTCATGAATCTGCCCTACGGTCGGCGCCTTCGCTTCACGACGGGATCGTGGCTCACGCCCCTAGGCCGCTCACTGCAGCGGGATCGAGACGCTCAGGGTCGCCCGATCACGGAGAACATCGACAGCCTGCCGCGAGTGGAGACGACAGCTGGCCGCTCGCTTATCGATGGCGGTGGGGTATTCCCCGACCTGGTGATCCGCGACGACACGCTCACCACCGCCGAGCAGAACTTCATCCGGAAGAGCAACGAGGCTCAGTTCCCTCTCGGGCTGAGGCTCACCGAGTACGGCTTCTCAGTGGCCGCGGACCGTCGCTCGTCCGGCGCCGAGCCAAGTCTTTCCGAGGCCGAGTTCGATCGATTCGTCAGCTCTCTCGTTGACGAGGGCATGGACGCGGCGCTCCTGGAGGACGAGCAGGTCCGGGGCTATCTGCGCTGGCGTCTCGAGATGGCGGTCGCGCAGCGAATGGACGATATCGCTGCCGAGGCGGAGTTCCGCATGAAACGCGATCCGGTCCTCACCGAAGCGGTCCGGCTGCTGCGTCAGGGTCCATCCCAGCTGGAGCTCTTCCAGATGGTCGATGCCATGCCTGACGCACCCCAGGGTCCGGCGAGACGCTAGCGAGCGCTACCGCAGCTTCGCCCTCAACTACGGGGGTGGTACCGGGCGTGAAGCTTCCTGAGGTGTGCCCGGTCCAAATGGGTGTAGATCTGAGTGGTGGAGATGTCGGCGTGCCCAAGCAGTTCCTGAACGGCTGCCAGGTCGGCGCCTCCCTCCACCAGATGTGTGGCGAAGGTGTGGCGCAGGGTGTGGGGCGAGACCTTCCGGCCGAGGCCTGCCCGGTCGCCGGCTTTCTTGACGATGGCCCACACCGACTCCCGTCGGATGGGGCGCCCGTGCGTGTTCAGGAAGACCCGGCCGTCGCCTCCCCCGGTATCCAGCACCGGCCGGATGTCTCTCAGATAGCGGCCGAGTGCACGACGGGCTGGCTCACCGACAGGAACGAGGCGCTCCTTCGACCCCTTCCCGAAGACCGTGGCGAAGCCCTCTTCGAGTTCGAGTGCAGAGAGACGTAGGTCGACCAACTCCGACACACGCACGCCGGTCGCGTAGAGAAACTCCAACATGGCCAGGTCCCGCCAGTACGTCGGGTGGTCCGGGTCCGGCGCGTCGAGGAGGCGCTCCGTCTCTTCTCGAGTGAGGAAGTCTGGCAGCTTTCGTTGAACGTTCGGGGAATCCAGTCGATCGGTGGGATCCGTCTCGATGACGCCTTCGGCCAGGAGGAAGCCGTGGTAGGTGCGTAGCGCGGATTGCGCTCGCCGAATGGACGTGGGTGCCAACCCCGCGTTCTTGAGCTCGAACATCCAGCCGCGCAGGAGGGCCACGGACACGTCCTGGGGCGCCCTGATGCCCGCGTCGGTAACGAAGTGGAGCCACCGGCGGAGGTCTCGTTCATACGCCTGTACGGTCCGCGCTGCGAGACCTCGCTCGAAGGTCAGGTAGTCGTGGAACTGCTCCATGTGGAAGGCCCGCTCATCGTGGCTGGATGCCTCACTCATCGGGCGGCCTACGGGTACGGAGCCACCAGAGAAAGGCCGCCGCCCCGGCCACGAGGGCTGCCGCGGCGAGCCACCGGTTGATGCTACCCAACACTCGTTCCAGGAAACCGAGATTCCGCCCGGCAAGCAACCCGAGTTGGACGAGGCCTCCGTACCACAGTGCCGATGCCACCACGATGGGAGGGACGACTCGGCTCCACGGTTGATGAGTGGTGCCTGCGAAGATGGGCACGACGGCCCGGATTCCCGGAAGGAAACGTGAGAAGAAGATCGCCGGAGTCCCCCAGCGTTCATAAAAGGCGGCTACACGATCCATCTGGTGGGGACGCAGCAGATGTCGACCGAGGCCTCCCTCGAAGAACGGCTTTCCGTAGCGACCGCTCAGACCGTAGATGAGGAGCGCTCCGCCGGCGTTGAAGATCCAGGTGCCAAGGAAGACCCAGACCGCATCGAGGCCACCGATCTCCGCCCCGACGAGGAAGCCACCGAGGGCTACGAAGGTGTCGGCGGGGACGGCGGGCACGAAGTTCTCGAGAGCGGCCCCCACCCAGAGGATGGCGTACAGCCCGGACTCGGAGACGCCGTTCATCCAGGCGAGGAAGTCCCTCATTGTGTCCTCCTCGTCATGGGATCAGTCCTCGGCCGACTCCGGCGTCGAGATGCGGGCCACAATCGCGACGGCGTGCACGGCGATCCCCTCCCCCCTCCCGATCCAGCCCAGCCCTTCATTCGACTTCCCCTTCACCGAGACGCTTCCCGGCGGCACGCCAATCGCGTCTCCCAAACGGCGGGCCATGGCGCTGGCCCGGGGCCCGATCTTCGGGCTCTCGCAAACCACGGTCACGTCGACGTTCCCCACGCGATAGCCCCGCTCCTTCACGATCTCCGCCGCACGGCGGAGAAGGCCTATGGAGTCTGCGCCCTTCCACCGGTCGTCCGTCGGAGGGAAGTGAGTGCCGATGTCACCGGCCGCGACCGCACCCAGGATCGCGTCCGTGACGGCGTGTGCCACGGCGTCGGCGTCAGAGTGGCCCGAAAGGCCCGGGTGGTCGGGAATCGCCACACCGCCCAGGACCAGCGGACGCTCGGCATCGAAGCGGTGGGAGTCGTATCCGGTGCCGACCCGGAATCCGGGCAAGGCGTTGGAAGGGGTGCTCAGTCCCAACCCCGAATGGCCAGGCAGACGTTGTGCCCGCCAAAGCCGAAGGAATTGGTGAGTGCAAGCCCCACGGGACGCTCGATGACGCCATGGTGGGCGTACTCGAGGTCGCACTCCGGATCGGCCTCCGAGAAGTTGATGGTGGGAGGGATCTTGCCCGTACGGCAGACCATGAGGGAGGCGATGGCCTCCAGGGCCCCTGCAGCACCCAGGAGGTGACCGGTCATGGATTTGGTCGATCCTACCACGATCTCGTACGCACGGTCGCCGAGGACCTGCTTGATGGCCTCGGTCTCGATGGCGTCGGCCATGGTGGACGTACCGTGGGCGTTGACGTAGTCCACGTCACCGGGTCCCACCTTGGCGTACTTCATGGCCATCCGCATGGCCGACTGGGCACCGTAGCCACCCGGCGGTGGTGCGGTGATATGGTGTGCATCGGCGCTGAGGCCGTAGCCGACGATCTCACCCAGGATCTCCGCCCCGCGTGCCTCAGCGTGCTCCAATGACTCGAGGATCAGCGCTCCCCCGCCCTCACCCATCACGAAGCCGTCCCGATCGATGGAGAACGGACGGCTCGCGCCTGCCGGGTCGTCGTTGCGGGTGGACATGGCCTTCATCGATGAGAAGCCGGCGAAGGTCATGGGCGTGACGGTCGCCTCGGCACCCCCAGCGATCATGATGTCGGCGTCACCATGACGGATGTGGCGCATGGCGTCGCCGATGGCGTGAGCCGAGGAGGCGCAGGCAGACACCGTGGCGTAGTTGGGGCCCTGGAGATTCCAGCGAATGGAGATGAGCCCAGCCGAGATGTCCGGGATGAACATGGGAATGAAGAACGGGCTCACCCGGTTCGGCCCCTGCTCGATGAGTTTTCTGTGCTGCTCTTCGAAGGTGGAGATCCCTCCGATGCCGCTCCCGAAGATGACACCGAAGCGTTCGGGATTCGTGCCTTCCGGCACGCCCTCCAGCCCCGCGGATTTCAGCGCCTGCGCCGAAGCGGCCACCGCGAACTGCGACACTCTGTCGTGGCGACGTACCTCCCGCTTGTCCATGTAGTCGAGCGGGTCGAAGCCCTTGACCTCGCAGGCGATCCGACACGCGAAGTCGTCGGTGGCCTCGAATGCGGAAACGGTGGCACCTCCACTCTTCCCCTCGAGCATGCCCGACCACGTGGACTCCACGTCGTTTCCGAGGGGGCTGACAACCCCCGTTCCCGTGACCACGACCCTCTTGGGGCCCTGCGTCCCGTTACCCATCTCGCCCTGGCCCTTCCTTGTTCATCGAGCCGAACGGCCCGCCGTCAGTCTGCAGCGTTCTCGTTGAGGTACTTGATGGCGTCCCCGACGGTCCGCATCTGCTCGGCGGCCTCATCCGGGATGTCGATCCCGAACTCCTCTTCGAACGCCATGACGAGCTCGACGGTGTCGAGAGAATCCGCACCGAGATCCTCCACGAACGAGGCTTCGTCGGTGACCTTGTCAGGCTCGACCCCCAGTTCGTTGATGATGATCTCACGGACTCTGGCCGCGGTAGGCTCACTCATCTGTGCTTCCCCCCTTTTGTGCCTTTGAAAAGCTTCGACTGATGGATCGTTCCAACGAAAACGGCGGTGGCCGCGAGACCTACATGACCATCCCGCCGTCGACCGCCAGAACCTGGCCGGTAATGTAGCGCGCACCGGGCCCTACGAGAAACCGCACGACCTCGGCGATGTCCTCGGGTTCACCCAGCGATCCCAGAGGAATCTGCCCCTTCAGGGCCTCCACCTGGTCCTCGCTGAGCGCGTCGGTCATATCGGTGCGGATGAAGCCCGGCGCGACGGCGTTACATCGGACACCACGCGAAGCCAACTCCTTTGCGACCGATTTCGTGAGGCCAACCAGGCCGGCTTTGGAGGCCGCGTAGTTGGCCTGCCCGGCGTTCCCCGTCAGGCCGACGACGGACGTGATGTTGAGAATAACACCCTCTCGGCGCTTCATCATGCCGCGCGTCACTGAGCGCGTGAAATTGAAGGCACCCTTGAGGTTGGCTGCGATCACTTCATCGAATTCTTCATCCTTCATTCGAATAAGGATGTTGTCCCGGGTGATCCCGGCATTGTTCACGAGGACGCCAACGGGTCCGAGGGCGTCCTCGACCGACTTCACCGTTTCGGATACCTGAGCGGGGTCCGCCACGTCGCAGGAGTAGCTCTGGTGACCCCGCCCAGGCAGGTCTGCAGCCGCGGCTGAGGCCCGTTCGGCGTTGCGGGCCACCAGCGCGACCTTCGCGCCAGCCTCCGCCAGGGCCGTGGAAATCGCAAGCCCAATGCCTCGTGACCCACCCGTGACGATGGCAACGACGCCGTCCAGTTCCTTACCACTCATTCGGATGACTCCCAGGAGGTGATGTCTGCCGGCTCCCCGACCGACCTGCTCGAGAGGCCCTTGGCGTTCCGCCGATTGAGGGTCGAGAGGACCTTCCCCGGTCCGAGCTCCATGAAGCGGTCGGCACCGTGGGTGACCATGCGCTGAACCGAGGCGGCCCAGCGCACCGGAGAGGTGAGCTGCTTGACCAGGAGCTGACGCGCCAACTCTCCGGACCGCACAGGCTCAGCGGTGGCGTTCGAATAGACGGGGTAGCTCGGATCCCGGAAGGTCAGCTTCTCGAGATGGTCCCGCAGTCCATCGGCGGCTGGCTCCATGAGAGGCGAATGGAACGCTCCGGAAACGTTCAGCTCGACGACCTTCTTCGCTCCCGCCTCCGTGGCCAAGGCCATGGCCTCACGTACACCGGCCAGATCGCCGCTGATGACGACCTGCCCCCTGGAGTTGAAATTCGCCGGCACGCACACGCCGGCTTCCACGCGAGTGCACACGTCCTCGACGGTGTGATCGTCGAGGCCGAGGACGGCCGCCATTGCTCCCGGCCGGGTCACTCCGGTCTCGTGCATGAGCTCCCCTCGCAGGCGCACCGCGGCCAGAGCATCCTCGAAATCGAGAGTGCCTGCGGCCACGTACGCACTGAACTCGCCGAGGGAGTGGCCCGCGGCCATCTCCACCGGGGGAAGCCGGTCCTGCACGACGCGGAGAACGGCTACAGAGTGGGTGAGGAGGGCGGGCTGAGCGTTCTTCGTCGCGGTAAGCTCGTCCTCGGGTCCGTCTGCCATGAGGCCGGACAGCGAGAAGCCCAGGACGTCGTCCGCCGTCGACAGGATGTCGGCCGCGGCGGGATGCGCTTCGGCCAATTCGCGGGCCATGCCCACGTGCTGGGAGCCCTGCCCGGGAAAGATCAGTGCGAGTGCCATGATTGGATGTGGCTGCGAGACGTGTGTCGAGCGGCTACATGCGGATGGTCATCGCGCCCCAGGTCAGTCCCGCACCGAAGGCGACGGTGAGGATGTTGGCGTCTGGACCGGCACGTCCTTCTTCAATGGCTTCATCCAGGGCGATGGGCACCGTGGCGGAGCTCATGTTGCCGTAGCGGTCGACGTTCACGAAGACCTTGTCCATGGGAATGCCGGCGTACTTCGCTGTGGCTTCGATGATCCGGATGTTGGCTTGATGCGGAACTAGGAGGTCGACGTCCAATGCGGTCCACCCGGCCTTCTTGAGGGCGATGTCGCACGCCTCGGCCATGGACCGGACGGCATTCTTGAAGATCTCCCTGCCCTGCATCTTCAGCAGGTGCCTCCCCTCGTCGAGGACGGACTGGCTGAGAGGATCGACGGCACCACCCCCCGGACGGTAGAGCAGCTCCGCGAGGTTCCCATCGGACTGCAGGTGCGAGGAGAGAATCCCCCGCCCGGACCCGTTGGCCGGCTTGAGGACGGCAGCGCCGCCCCCGTCTCCGAACAGAACGGCCGTGGTGCGGTCCTCCCAGTCGAGGATGGCGCTCATCTTCTCTGCGGCGACCACGAGAGCGACCTCGCCCCGACCCGAGGCGATGTAGCCTTCTGCCATGCTCAGACCGTACATGTGACCGGTGCAGGCAGCCATCACGTCGAAGGCCAGCGCGTTGGAGCAACCCAGCAGCGCCTGCATGTCACACGCGGTGGACGGGAGCCAGCGGTCGGGGGTGGCGGTGGAAACGATGATCAGGTCGACCTCGCCCGGTTCGACTGCGGCCCGTTCCATGGCAACGCGAGCGGCACGGGCTCCGAGCTCGGCGGCTCCCATCTCCGGCGGAGCGATACGCCGCTCCCGAATTCCCGTACGCGTTCGGATCCACTCGTCGGAGGTGTCCATCCGCTCGGCGAGATCGTCGTTGGTGACGACATTGTCGGGAAGGAATCGCCCCGTGGAGGCGATTTCGGCGATGGGCTTCGGCTTCTTCATAGCTGCAGATCCTCCGCGCTGTGGCGCACGAGGTCGGAGCGGACCGCGCGGGCCGCGACAGCCAGCGCGTTGCGAATGGCCTTGGGAGGGGATTCGCCGTGACAGATGATAGAGACACCACCCAGGCCCAACAGGGGTGCCCCGCCATATTCAGCATAGTCGAGCACGCGGAAGACGTGTTCCAGGTCCAGGAGATCGTCGTCCACGGCCTCGAGCTCCCTTCGGAGCAGGTTCACGATGTAGCCAGCCACCGATTCGTAGAACTTGAGCAGGACGTTGCCCACGAATCCGTCGCAGACGATGACGTCGCACTCGCCTCCGACGATGTCGCGCCCCTCGATGTTGCCGATGAAGTTGATCCTCTTCTCAGCCGCGAGGAGCTCGTGAGCTTCGATGGTGAGCTCGGTCCCCTTGCCCGGCTCCTCTCCGATGTTCAGGAGCCCGACCCGAGGGTTGTTCCGCCCCATGGTGTCTTTCGCGTAGACGCTGCCCAGATGTGCGAACTGGACGAGGTGCTGGGGCTTGCATCCGATATTGGCCCCCGCGTCCAGGAGGAGGCAGAGCTCGCCGGCCGTGGGAAGGAGCGCGCCCACCGGCGGTCGTTCGACTCCCGGAAGGGGGCGCAGCGTGAAGAGAGACGAAGCCATCACCGCGCCGGTGGAGCCGGCGCTGACGAACGCGTCGGCCTCCCCTTCCTTCTGCATACGCAAGCCCACCACGATGGAGGACTCCGGTTTGCGGCGCATCACCGCCGCGGGAGGGTCGTCGGCCGTCACGCGGTCCGGGGCGTGCCGCACGTGAAGAGTGGATGGGATCTCGCCATGGCGCTCGAGCTCCTCGCGGATGATCGTCTCGTCGCCCACCAGGACGATCTCGACGCCCTCCGCGTCGCGCAGGGCCATGAGGGCTCCTTCGACCTCGGGGGCGGGCGCCAGATCGGTGCCCATCGCGTCGAGAGCGATCTTCATGACACGTACTCCGGGTTACGGCCCGGCGCCGCCACTCAGTCTACGTCGACTTCGAGTACGGGCTCGCCCTTGTAGTGGCCGCACGTGGGGCAGACCCGATGCGGGCGCTTCGCGTCCCCGCATTTGGGACATGTGTGAACAGCCACGTTCTCGGCCTTGTAATGTGTGCGGCGCTTCCGCTTCCGCTGCTTCGACGTGCGTTTCTTGGGAACGGCCATCGTATCACTCGCTCTTCAGTTCCCGGAGTGCCGCCCAGCGAGGGTCGGCCTCTTCCGTGCTGCAGTCACAAGACCCCTCGTTGAGGTTGAGACCGCATAGAGGACAGAGTCCTCGGCACTCCGGCTTGCATACGACAAAGGGATTCGCCGCGAGGAGGACTTCCTCGCGTACTGCTTTGCTCAGTTCCAACTCCTCTCCGACGGGGTCCAAAGCATAGGCCCCGCCGTCCTCGTCCTCGTCGGCGTCATCGACGAAGACCATCGTGAGTTCCTCGGCGAACTCGGTGTCGACGCGCTCAAGGCAACGTCGGCACTCCTGTACCAGTGTTCCAGCGATTCTACCCCGAGCCACCACCTCGCCCGTGCCCGCGTACGACGCGCGGACGCCGACCTTTACCTTCCCCGCCCACTCCAGGTCGGTGTCCTTCCACAGGTCGTCGTCGGAAGCCACCTCGGCTTCGACGTCTACGGGACCCTCTCGGTGCAACTGCCCGAGATTGACTCTGAGCATAGTCGTAAAAGCTAGTAACAACGCGCCGAATGTCTAGGATTGGCGCCGTTTGCCGACCCGCGACCGAGGTGGGGTCAGGCAGCGGCTAGAGTCCCAGGCGCTCGTGCGTGGAGAAGAAGAAGGCGATTTCGGTTTCAGCGTTGGTATCCGAATCGGAGGCGTGGATGGCGTTTCTGCCTTTAGACTCGGCGTAGAGCTTTCGGACGGTGCCCGGCGCGGCCTCGGCCGGGTCGGTCGCGCCGATGGTCTCCCTGAGGCGGGATACGGCGTTCTCCGCCTCGAGCACCATGGGGATGACCGGCCCCGACGTCATGAACTCGACGAGCTCGTCGTAGAAGGGCCGACCCTCGTGGACGGCGTAGAAGGCCTGCGCCTGCGCCGTATCGAGTCGCGTGAGGCGAAGGGCCCGGATGGCAAACCCAGCCGTCTCGACGTGGGCGAGAATCTTGCCGGCTTTACCGGACCCGACGGCGTCGGGCTTGATGATCGCAAGTGTATGGCTCATGTCTCGTTCGGATCGTCTCGCTCGTCGTGGGTCTCTCCGTGCAGGGCACGAAGAACCGCGTTTCTCGTGACAAGGCCCACCAACTCACCGTCGCGAACGACCGGGAGTTGCTCGACCTTTCGATTGACCATCATCCGTGCCGCGTCCACGAGAGGCTGGGCCTCAGACACACACAGCACGGCTCTCGTCATGATGTCGCGGGCCGTCGGAGCACCCGCACCAGCTGCTTCCCCTTCTTCTGAGGGAGCCTCCCTGAGGACGCGCCCCAGGGCGTCGCCCGTAGTGATGATGCCCAGCACCTCGTAACGCTCCCCGACAACGGGAATCGCTCGGAGGCCGCGACGTACCATCAGGTCTACGACTTCGTCGAGAGGCGTATCAGCATACACCCGATACTTCGCCGGCTCCGCGGCGTCCTCGACCGTGAGATCCTCGGATCCCGGTTCCGTCATGGCTCCAACCCTCCTTCCCCAGCCATCGCGTCGCGATGCCGTGGATGAGCCGGACCTGGCCAGCGTGTCGCGATAGGACACGGCTTGTCAGGCCAGGGCCTCTTGAATGAGTCCAACGATGTCGGCCGGCCGTTTGGCGACGGCGATCCCGTTGTCCTCGAACGCTTTCATCTTCTCTTCCGCCGTCCCCGCCGAGCCGCTGATGATGGCACCGGCGTGCCCCATCCGGCGTCCGGGCGGCGCCGTCTGGCCGGCGATGAAGCCCACCACGGGCTTGCTCATGTTCTGGCTGACGTATTCGGCGGCCTCCTGCTCGTCGGTGCCGCCGATCTCTCCGATCATCACGACGGCGGTAGTCTCCGGGTCGTTCTCGAATGCCTCGAGGCAGTCGATGAAGTTGGTCCCGATGAGGGGGTCACCGCCGATTCCCACACACGTCGTCTGACCCAGTCCCACATTGGTGAGCTGGAAGACGGCCTCGTAGGTCAGCGTCCCCGACCGGGACACGACGCCGATTGGACCTTCGGCGACGATCTGTGCCGGCAGGATTCCCACCTTCGACTTCCCCGGTGAGATGAGACCCGGGCAGTTGGGGCCGAGAACCCGAACGCCCTTGTCACGGGCGAAGGCGTGAGCCCGCGCCATGTCGAGAACCGGGATCCCTTCCGTGATGGCCACGACGAGATCGACGCCCGCATCGGCGGCCTCGAGGATCGCTCCTCCGGCGAAGGCAGGCGGGACGTAGATCACCGAGGTATTGGCCCCGGTCTCGGCGACGGCCTGATCCATGCCGTTGTAGATCGGGACCTTCTCGCCGTCGGGCCCTTCGAAGCTCTGTCCGCCCTTGCCCGGCGTGACGCCCGCCACGACCTGGGTCCCGTACTCGATCATCTGGCTCGTGTGGAAGGAGCCGTCGCGACCGGTGATCCCCTGGACGACCAGCTTGGTATCGGAATCGATGAAGATAGACATACGTGGCCTTAGTCTTGTGCGAGCTGGACGGCTTTCTCCACCACGTCGTCCATCGACGTGTAGGCGGAGAATCCAGCTTCTTCGAGGATCTCGAGGGCCTTCTCTTCGTTGGTCCCTGTTAGCCGGATGACGATGGGGACCTGGATGTCGATGCGTTGTGTGGCTTCGACGATGCCGTTGGCCACGTCGTCGCAGCGCGTGATGCCACCGAAGATGTTGAAGAGAATCGCCTTGACGTTGGGGTCCGAGGTGATGATCTCCAGGGCGGCGACGACCTTGTCGGGGTTCGAGGAACCACCGATGTCGAGGAAGTTGGCCGGCTCACCCCCGTAGTACTTCACGAGGTCCATGGTGGCCATGGCGAGGCCGGCGCCGTTTACACAGCAGCCGACGTTCCCGTCCAGCTTCACGTAGGAAAGGCCAGCCTCCCGTGCTTTGATTTCCGAGGGCGGCTCGGACGACGTGTCGCGCATGGCGGCGACTTCGGGGCGGCGGAAGAGCTCGTTGTCATCGATGGACATCTTGGCGTCGATGGCCTTGATGTCGCCCTCGGGCGTCGTGATGAGCGGATTGATTTCCGTCATCGAGGCACCGGAATCGACGAAGGCGTCGTACAGCTGGCTCACGACCTTGGTAGCCTGCTTCACGTGGCCCTTGTCCGCATAGAGGAAGTTGGCCAGCCAATAGGCCTGGTGAGGCAGAAGGCCGTAGCGCGGGTCCACGGCCAGCCGTCGGATGGCCTCGGGCTGCTTCTCCGCCACCTCCTCGATGTCCATACCGCCCTCGGGCGACACCATGAAGGTCGCCGACTGGGTGCTCCGGTCCACGAGGACGCCTACGTAGGCTTCCGACTCGATGTCCTCGGCGGGCGTCACCAGGACCTTCTCCACCGTGAGGCCCTTGATGTCCATCCCCAGGATGTTCGAGGCGTGCTCCCGGGCTTCTGCCGCGTCCTTGCAGTACTTCACGCCGCCGGCCTTGCCTCTACCGCCTGCATGCACCTGCGCCTTGACCATGACGGCTCCGCCGTACTTCGACGCGATGGCCTCGGCCTCGTCGGCCGTGGTCGCGACTTCGCCCGGCGGGACCGGCAGCCCTGCCCCGATGAACCGCTCTTTCGCCTGGTATTCGTGGATGTCCATGCGTTCTTGGTGGATGTGCGAGGGAGGCGACCGTGCACGGTGCCCCAAGGGTGGCCGGCGGCCGGAGAGCATGAGAAGCTACCAGAGGCCCCCGGGTGGATCAACGGCGGGGCCGGAGCGAAGGAGAACGGTCAGCCCGCTTCGCCGCCGAGTCGTCGCAGCAGGGCACGGAGCTCGTCCAGCGCCGCGCCGTACCCCTGCCAGTCCCCCTGGCGGGCCCGCTCCTCGGCCTGCTCTAGAAGTCGGAGCGCCTCCGCCGGCCATGCATCGGCCTGGCCGCCCGTGGAAGACGGGTCAGGAGCGATCGCTCCCCCCTCCGTAGCTGTAACCGCAGGGGCCGTGGGGTCGGTAGCGATCAAGCCCACCGGAGGAGCGCCGGCCAGGGCCGCCACCGACGCCTCCAACGACGGGGTCATGACGACCCGTCGCCCATCGCTTACGACGAAACGCCGCAGCTCGGGAATCGCGTCGGCCTCGGCCGCGAGGAAGACGGGCTCCATGTACACGATCCGATTGCCCACGGGGATCAGGTGCAAGTGTCCGGTCCAGACCTGTGAGCCGCTCGTCCGCCAGAGGGAGAATTGCTCGGAGATGTCGGGGTCCTGCTCGACGAAGCTCTCCACCTGCCGGGGGCCCGACACCTGGTCACCTACCGGGATGTCGAGGAGGGTGAGTTCGGGCACACCTCGATCGTCTGTTCGGGCGACCACCATCGCGGTGAGGTTCTCCCGACCCCGGGGCACGAAAACGGTCGTGAGCTGGAATCGTGACTCACTCTCCCATGGGAGGCGATAAACGCCGTACTCCGGGGCGTAGTCCACTTCGTTCTCGTTGACGGCGAGCTCACGCGGGATGTCCCACACGTCCTGTTGCTGCTGGAACGTCCGGGCGGTTTCCTGGTGGTACTGCAGCAGGACCTCGTTTTGCAGATCCAGAAGGACTCGTGGATATCGCAGATGGCCGCGCAACTCCTCCGGCATTTCGCTCATGGGAAGGACGAGGTCCGGGTACGCCTCCTCGACGGCGTCGGCCAACGGATCGCGCACCGGGACACGGTAGAAGGCGAGATCGCCGGTAACCGCATCGACGGTGACCTTGAAGCTGTTGCGCACGTAGCGCCGACGGCGAGGTCCGAAATCGTACAGCGCTGAAAGCGGGTAGGCCGCTGTCGAGGTGAACCCCTCGAGGATCCAGATCACCCTTCCGTCGGCGATGACCGGATAGGGGTCCTCGAAGAAGTCCACGAAAGGCGCTACGGCACGCGCGCGGCTCACGACCTGGCGGCGGTGGATGAGGCGGCTCTGGTCGGAGAGTTCAGAAGAGAAGACCAGGTTCGGGTCGCCGAAGTGCCAGGCCAGGAGGAGCTTTCGCAGCGTGGATTCCAGGGCGATGCCCTCTGGGAAGTCGACTCCCGGTGCCCCGGGACTCCCGTCCGGCCCGGCGAACTGCTCTGTGCCGGCCGTAGCAACGACGTAGCGCGTCTCTGTCTGCGTGCGCGTTCCGAAGAAGATCTCGGGTCGCTCCAGCTCGAGGTCGTTCACCGCCGTGGGCCCCGAGACGGCCTCCGGGGGGATGTTCCTCAGCAGGAGCTCGGGCCGGAAGTCGTCGGAGCGGGTGGCTGCGAGGCTGGCAACGGCTCCCACCCCCGCGACGTAGCGCTCCCGGAGATGGATGTTCTGCCAGTTCTTGTCCTGGATGCCGTCGAACTCCACCTCCCGGGTCGAAATGGCCACGGGGGTCAGCTCTCCGTCGGCGGTGGGATAGCGATCGATGGCGACGCGAGCGAACCCGTAATACGGGAAGAGCGCCTCGAGCTCCCGATAGGCCGTGAGGAGCGGCCGGGCACCCCAGACGGCGAGTCCGGCCATCTGCTCCTGGGCCTCCGTCCAGTCGATGGACGCCGTGTTGTCGTATGCGAAGGCTCTCCGCTCCATGCAGGGCGTCCCGACACCGTCCTCGGCGCAGGCGCCGTCGTGAAGCCCGAATCCAAGTCGGGTGAAGGTGAGATTATGCTCGATGTAGGGGGTTTCTTCGACGAGCTCGTTGGGGCTCACACGAAATCGCTGATACAACGACGGATACAGATTGCCGATGACCACGGTCCCGACAACCACAGCCGTGAACGACCCGACGATGGGCCACGGACGGTTCCGCAGCGCCCCCCACATCGTCCCGGCCGCTGCGCCCAGACAGATGACGGTGAGCGTCCGGAGCGCCGGCAGCCGCGCCTCCGCGTCGGCAGATCCGAATATTCCCTGCACCTCCGAGTTGCCGCTCAGAAGCAACTCGTAGCGCCCCAGCCAGAGACGGGCCGCAAGGAGGAGGAGGAAGATCGCCAGGAGCGCTCCCAGGTGCGCCCTGGGCATGTCTTGTGCCTGAAAGCGTCCTCGGACCCACGAAATGGCGCCGGTGGCGGAGTAGCCACCCGTAGCCAGCGTGAAGGCGAGGAACGTGACGATGAGGGCATAAGTCACGACCCGGATGAGAACCGGCCACCAAAAGGCGTAGAAGCCCAGGTCGCGCTGGAGGATCGGATCCACATCGCCCCATGAAGCGCTTGAAACGGCGAGGAGTACCGCCCTACCTGTGGCGGGTGTCACGGCCGCCCCGAACCAGAGTCCGAGGATCGCCGAAGCGCTGAGGAGCGCCAATGTCACATAGCGCTTGGGAAGCTGTTCGGAGATCTCGAGGTTGCCGAATCGTCGCCGTATCTGGATGCCGCCCAAAGTCGTGGCCGCCATCTTCAGATTGAAGTAGACCACCACCGCCACGAAGAGACCCGCGCCGATCCGGACGCCCCACTCCCAAGCCATACGCGTCCAGAAGACGCCGATGTACCCGGCTTGAGCCTGCCAGAGGATCTCGACGTAGGCCGCAGTGATCGCCTCGCCGACCAGGATGACGAGGAGTACTCCGGTGACCGCCGCGATGGCGATCCGCCCGCCGCGAATGGCTGCGAAGAGATCGGAAGCGTCGCGGCTCATACGAGAATCAGGGGAACGTGACGCCCTGCTCCGCCAGCCACTCGGCCACGACGGCACGGATCTCGTCGAGACGCTCCTGCGTCCGGGCCTCGAGGCGCGCGACGATGACCGGCTGGGTGTTCGAGGTACGCAGCAGCGCCCAACCGTCCCCGAACAGAACGCGAACGCCGTCGACGTCGATGACGTCGTAGCTCGCACTGAAGTGCTCCACGGCCCGCTCCACGATCTCCCATTTCTCCTCCTCCGTCACCTCGATGCGGATCTCGGGCGTCGAGACATACACCGGGAAGTCGCCAACCCGTTCGGAGAAGGATCGTTCCCCGTGACTGAGAATGGCGATGAGGCGGCAGGCGTCGTAGAGGGCATCGTCGAAGCCGAAGTAGTCGTCGGCGACCATGATGTGACCCGACAGCTCTCCGGCAAGGAGAGCTCCGGTCTCCTTCATCTTCACCTTCTGGAGGGAGTGGCCCGTCTTCCACATGATGGGTTCGCCGCCGGCGGCCTCGAAGACCTCGGGAAGCGCCTGGCTGCACTTCACGTCGAACACCAGCTTCTGGCCGGGGCCCCGCTTCTCCAGAAGGTCCAACCCGAAGAGGAGGAGGAGCATGTCTCCCCGGACGATAGCCCCGTTCTCGTCCACCGCGCCGATGCGGTCGGCGTCCCCGTCGAAAGCCACACCCAGGTCGTGGGGCGACTCCTGTACAGTCCCGATGAGGTCCTCGAGATTCTTGTCCACCGTCGGATCGGGGTGGTGATTCGGGAAGGTCCCGTCGGACTCGCAGAAGAGCGGCGTGACCTCGACACCCATGGCCTCCAGGAGTTGAACGGCCACGAGTGCCCCGCTCCCGTTCCCACAGTCTACCGCCACCTTCATGTGTCGACCGAGCTGGAAACGACCGGCGACATCCTCCACGTAGCGGTCGAGGACCTCCACGCTGTCGAGATTCCCTTCTCCGTCCTGGAGATCCTCTTCCACGATCCGCCGATGGAGGTCCTGGATGGCATCGCCGTATAGAGCCGCGCGCCCGGCGGTCATCTTGATACCGTTCCACTCCGGTGGGTTGTGCGAGCCCGTGATCTGAACCCCGGCGTGGGCCTCGAACGTCACCTCGGACCAGTACAGGACCGGCGTCGGTACGGTACCGACATCCAGGACGTCGGCACCCCCGGCCCGCAGCCCCCGGATGAGTCCATCCGCGAGGGTGGGCGACGACTCGCGGTTGTCGTGCCCTACGACGATGCGCGGTCGGTCGAGGCCTCCTTCGTCGCGGACCTGGGAGGCGAAGGCACGGCCGACGGCTTCGGCGATGCCCGCGTCCAAATCCTCTCCGACGATACCCCGGATGTCGTACTGGCGGAAAATGTGCGGCTTCATGGTCATGCTGGAAGGCCTTCCTGGTTCGACGATGAGTCGATGCGGGTTCCGTTGCTCCCGAGACTACTGACCCAGGCCCGGGACACCCGCCCCCATCACGCCGAGCCCCTCTACACTCGCCCGGGCGAACTCCAACGCGCTCCCCGGGAAGAAGCCCAGGTAAAGGACGATGAAGACCGAGGCGACGAGGGCGACCCGCATGGGGAGCGGCACCATGACCAGGGCATGCTGGCGTTCGGTGAGTTCGCTCTTCATCCACATGAACCACGCAACCCGCAGATAGTACCAGTACGAGGCGATCGTGGTCAGCACGAGGATAACGGAGAGGTACCAAAGCTGGGCATCGGCGGCGCCCTGAAGAAGGTAGATCTTGCCCATGAAGCCCCCCGTGCCCGGGAAACCGGCAAGGGAGAGCAGGAAGATCGTGAGGAGCACGCCGAGGAGCGGCTGCGACCACCCGAAGCCCGAATAGTCTTCCACCTGGAGACGCTCTTCGGCGTGATGGGCGACACCGATGACGATGGCGAAGGCGCCGATGTTCATCACGGTGTATACAAGGAGGTAGAAGAGGAGGCCCGCTGCTGCGGTCTCGTTGGACGCGGTGATGGCCACCAGGAGATAACCGGCGTGGGCGATGCTGGAGTACGCCAGCATCCGCTTCACGTTGGACTGGACCAGCGCAATGAGGTTGGCCACCACCATGGTGATCGCCGCGAGCCACCAGAGGATCGGGTACCACGTCTCGTAGGCCCCGTCGAAGCCCACCATGAACACCCGGAGGAAGGCGACGAACGCCGCGGCCTTCACGGCGGCGGACATGAACGCCGTCACCGGCGCGGGCGCTCCCTCGTAGACGTCGGGGGTCCACATGTGGAACGGCACCGCCGAGACCTTGAAGCCGAAGCCGATGGTCAGGAAGGTGATCCCGAGGGCGAGGAAGGTGGGTGTGGCGGCGCCGGAGGCTACGCTCCGGCTGACGGCCGCGATGTTCGTGCTGCCCGTGGCGCCGTAGACCAGGGCGATACCGTAGAGGAAGAAGCCGGTGGCGAAGGCGCCCAGGAGGAAGTACTTGAGTCCTGCCTCCGCCGACTTCCGGTCGCGACGGTTGAACGCGGTGAGGGCGTACACCGCGATGGACATGACTTCCAGGCCCAGGAAGATGACGATGAGATCCCGGGCACCGGCCATGAACATCATTCCGGCCGTGGCCAGGAGGATCAGGCCGTAGAACTCCCCCGCCTGAAGCCGTTGCCGGTAGACGTAGGAGAACGAGATGAGGATCGAAAGCCCGGCGGCGAGGAGGAAGACCCAGTTGGAGAAGAGCCGGAAACCGTCCACGGCCACCATCGAGTCGCGCCCCACCTCGGTGATGCCATAGAGCCAGCCGTTGGCCATTGCCGCCAGGAGGACACCCACGAGGGCCAACCACCCCAGGCTCGCCGCATTGTTGAAGCTCGGGTCACCACCGTCGTTCTCCGCATCCTTGAACCGCCCCGACACGCCCGTGATCAGAACGACCATGGCCCAGGCACACAGGATGATCTCGGGCAGGAGAGCCCAGAAGAAGTGAAGCTGGCGGCTGAAGTCTAGTTGCATGGTGCCTTACTCGTCGCCGTCGGCGGTGGGCGTGTCTGCGTCTTCGGGGGTGCCGGACCCCGGGGTCGGCGAGGTCACGGTCGGGGCGACCTCCCCCGGGGGTGCGACGACCACCTGGAGGTCGTCGTCGGAAGTCGCGGCCTGAACGCCTGCGTCCTCGACACGCTCGATGACCATGCGCACACTGGGCTCCATGCGCTCGAGGATGGGCGTCGGATTCCAGCCGATGATGATCATGAGGGCACAAAGCGGCGCCATGATGGCCATCTCTCGGCCGCTCAGATCCTCGATCTGGCGGTTCTCGTCCTTCTCCAGCTTGTTGAAGAAGACGGTCTGCACCATGGGCAGCATGTAGTACGCCGCGAAGATCACACCCAGAGTGGCAATGAATGCAAGCGTCGGGTGGGTCTCGAAGGCCCCCATGAGGGCGAGAAACTCGCCCACGAATCCGCTGGTGCCAGGAAGACCGATGGACGCCAGCGCCGTGATGACGAACGCGGTTGCGAACCAAGGCGCCACACGGGCGATCCCGCCGAAATCGGCAATGGTCCGGGTGTGCCTCCTCTCGTAGAGCATACCGAGCAGAAGGAAGAGGGCGCCGGTGCTGATGCCGTGGGAAATCATCACCACGAGCCCGCCCTGCAGGCCGTTCACCGTGAGCGCGAATACGCCCAATACCACGAAGCCCATGTGGGCCACCGACGTGTACGCCACCAGCTTCTTGGCGTCGGGTTGAACGGCGGCCACCCAGGCTGTGTAGAGAATTCCGATCACACCCAGGACCAGCATCGTCGTCACCACCGTCGGATGCTGGGCCGCCACCGGGAAGAGGGGCAGGAGGAACCGGAGAAAGCCGTACGTCCCCATCTTGAGGAGCACCGCGGCCAGGATCACTGAACCGGGCGTCGGTGCTTCCACGTGGGCGTCCGGCAGCCAGGTGTGGAGGGGAAAGACGGGGACCTTCACGCTGAAGGCCAAGGCGAAGGCCGAGAAGAGCCAGAGCTGCTCGGTTCCCGACAGGGGGACCTGAAGCAGATCGGCGTAGGCGAACGTCGCCACCCCCAGCATCGTTTTCGCTTTCCAGAACAGGTAGAGGATCGCCACCAGCATGAGAAGCGATCCGAAGGCCGTGTAAAGGAAGAACTTGATGGCCGCGTAGATGCGGCGTTCCCCGCCCCAGATGCCGACGATGAAGTACATCGGCACCAGGGTGAGCTCGAAGAAGACGTAGAACAGGAAGACGTCGGTGGCGACGAAGACGCCTACCACCGCGGCTTCGAGGAGGAGCATGAGGGCGTAGAAGGCCCTCTCCCGCTCCTTGATGTAGTTGAACGACCCCAGGATGGCTATGGACGTGCTGAACGTGGTCAGCATTACCATGAAAAGGCTGATCCCGTCGATGCCCAGTGAGTAGTTCACTCCCCACGTCGAGATCCACGGGGTAGTGCTCTCCATCTGCATGCCGCCCACGGTGGGATCGAACGCCCACCAGAGGCCGACGCTGAGCACGAAGACGCCAAGGGACCACCAGAAAGCCACCGTCTTGGCCTTGCTCTCCTCGGCGGCCAGAACGAGGCCCATGCCGAGAACGGGTAGCCAGATGAGGGCGTGGAGCGCCCAGCCCGAGTAGCCGATGGAGTCGAGCAATGCAGTCATGGTCGGCGTCTCCTAGAGCAAGGTGACGCCGAGGATGGCCAGCACCCCGACAGTGAGGATGAACGCATAGGTGTTGATGGTCCCCGTCTGGAACATGCTCACGCCCCAACCCACGCCCTTGGAAAGCATGCCCACCAGGTTGACCGCGCCATCGATGATACGGGCGTCGATGATCTTCCAGCAGAAGCGGGACGCGCCAACGATGGGCTGCACGACGAATCGGTCGTAGAACTCGTCGACGTAGTACTTGTTGGCCAGCACTTTGGCGAAACCAGTGGGCTTCTTCTCGTCCTGAGCCACCGGGACGACCTTCTGGCCGCCCACGAAACGAATGGAGGCGAGGACGACGATGCCCGCGGCCACGGTCGAGATCGTCGCCCAGAGGACCTCGCCGCCACCGAAGGGCGAATAGTGGGACAACTCACCCAGGTTCACTTCCTGGATGTGGTGGGCCTGGGCGGTGATGGGCTCGAGCCAGTGGTGGAGCCACTCGGAAGCCGGGAGTACGCCGAAGAGGCCGACCCAGGAAGCCTGAAGCTCCTCCGGTACGTTGATCCAGCCGCCGAAGATGGACAGAACCGCCAGCACGGCCAGCGGGATCCACATGACCGGCGGCGCCTCGTGCAGGGCTTTGGACTCCTCCGCGCCGGTACGGTTCTCGCCGTGGAAGGTCATGACCATCATCCGCGTCATGTAGAACGCGGTGAGCATGGCCGCGGCCAGCGCGATGATCCAATAGACGGTGTAGAGAGCCGGATACGGCGCGTTCTCCGCGCCACCGAAGGCCGCAGTGTACCAAATGATCTCGTCCTTCGAGAAGAACCCGGCGAAAGGCCAGATCCCGGCGATGGCCAGCGTGGCGATCCACATGGTCACCCAGGTGATGGGCATGAAGGCCTTCAGGCCGCCCATGTTGCGCATGTCCTGGGCATCTTCGTGGCTATGAGTGCTGTGATACGCCTCGTGCATCGCGTGGATCACGGCGCCCGAGCCCAGGAAGAGGAGGGCCTTGAAGAAGGCGTGGGTCATGAGGTGGAAGACACCCGCGGCGTACGCCCCTACCCCCACGCCCACGAACATGTAGCCGAGCTGGGAAACGGTGGAGTACGCCAGGACCTTCTTGATGTCGTCCTGCTTGAGGGCGATGGTCGCGGCGAAGAGCGCCGTCAGAACACCGATTCCTGCCACCACGGCACTGGACAGGGGTGCAAGCGCGAAAAGCGCCGAGGAACGGGCCACGAGGTACACACCCGCCGTGACCATCGTGGCGGCGTGGATGAGGGCCGAAACGGGTGTGGGGCCGGCCATGGCGTCGGGCAACCAGACAAAGAGCGGAATTTGCGCGCTCTTTCCGATGGCGCCCACGAAGAAGAAGAGGGTGATGGCCGTGACGAGCCCACCCGCGTACGCCAGCGTCTCCGCCTCGGCGAAGACGGGGACGAAGTCGACCGTCCCGAACTCACGGAAGAGGAGGAACATGGCGATGAGGAATCCCACGTCGCCGATGCGGTTGACGATGAAGGCCTTCTTGCCCGCGTCCGACTTCTCCCTGTCGGAGAACCAATAGCCGATGAGCAGATACGAGCAGAGCCCTACGCCTTCCCAACCCACGAACATGAGGGCGTAGCTCGATCCCATGACCAGGACGAGCATGAAGAAGACGAAGAGGTTCAGGTAGGCGAAGTACCTCGGATAACCCGGGTCCTCCTTCATGTAGCCCACGCTGAACACGTGGATGAGGAAGCCGACCCCTGTGATGATCAACATCATGATCATCGAGAGCTGGTCGAGCTGAAGCGCCGCCTCTACGGTGAACGTCCCCGAGGCGATCCACGTCCAGTACCGGACGATGACCGGCTCTTCCAGGTAAACGCCGTACATGCGGGCGAAATTGACCACGGCGATGAGGAAAGCCGCAGCCATGACGCCCGGGCCGATCCACGTCGGTAGCGTGTGCGTCGCGGGCCGTGACGACGCATCGCCAAGGTCGAGCTCCTCTCCCCGTCGGACGGCGTCGGCCGAGGCGCGCCCGTGCTGGAGGGCCAGGATTCCATTGACGATGAAGCCGAGCAGAGGCAGCAAAACGACGAGGCCCGGGAGGAACGGCTCGTAGTGCCCCGCCTCCGCGGCGGCCTGTCCCCCGCCCTGCGCCAGGGCGAGCAGCGGTGTGGCCATCACCACTTGAGCAGGTTGAAGCTGTCCACGTTCACCGTCTCGTAGTGGCGGAAGATGGAGATGATGATCGCCAGGCCCACCGCGGCTTCCGCAGCGGCGACGGTCATCACGAAGAAGACGAAGAGCTGGCCTTCGATACCGAACATCCGCGAGAACGCCACGAAACTCAGGTTCACCGCGTTCAGCTGCAGCTCGATGCACAGGAACATGATGATCGCGTTGCGACGGATGAGAACGCCAAAGGTGCCGATGACGAAGAGGATGGCGCTTAGCACCAGGGCTTCGGTGACCATCAGACCTCCCTCTTCGCCAGGACGATGGCGCCGACGATGGCCACCAGAAGGAGGATGCCCGTGATCTCGAAGGGCACCACGTAGGTCGTGTAGAGCGGCTCGGCGATGGCCCCTACCGCACCGTGTTCGGCGATGGCTGCGTCGATGGCGACCGCGCCGGGGCCGGGAGCGGCTTCTGCTCCAGAGATTTCCGGAGCGAGGAGGCCAGCGATGGCGCCGATGAGCCCGAACGAAAGCACGGAAAACGCCCCGCCCCTCAGGTCTGCCTTGTACTCGTGCCCCAGGTTCAGGAGCATGATCACGAAGAGGAAGAGCACCATGATGGCGCCGGCGTATACGATGATCTGGATGGCCGCTAGGAAGTGGGCCTCCAGGAGGACGAAGGTCCCGGCCATGGCGGCCAACGTCGTGACCATGAAGAGGAGGCTGCCCACCGGGTTCTTGGCCATTACGACGCCGATGGCGCCTCCGATGGCCAGTCCTGCGAAGAGATAGAAGAGGAACGTCATCGTAGGGTGCTCACTCGCCCGCCGGGTCGCTGGGATCCCAAAGCAGCGTCGATGGATGTTCCTGCTCCATGAGCCGATCCAGATCGTAGACGAAGCGGTCCCGCGTGTACTCGGCGTTTTCGAAGTGCCGACCCACATGGATCGCCTCCACCGGGCACACCTCCTGGCACATCCCGCAGAAGATGCAGCGGAACTCGTCGATCTCGTAGACGATGGGGTACCGGTTTCCCTGGTCGTCCTCTCCCCCTACCAGCCGGATGCAGTTGGCTGGGCAGACCGTCGGGCACAGCCCGCAGGCCACGCACTTGGGTCGACCGTCGGCGTGGGTCTCCATGACATGGGTGCCCCGCCAGCGCGGATGCAGATCCGTCTGCTCCTCCGGATACTGCTGGGTGACCTTCTTCGGGTTCACCATGTGCTTGAAGGTCAGCGCCATCCCACTGAGGGCCGCCCGGAGATACGACGTCGTCTCCGGTTCGGGGCGCTTCATGACTTTGACGTTGATGGCCATCGGTTCGTCCGTGCCTGTGTCAGTCGCCGCTCAGGGCGGTCTTCGCCGGCAGATCAGCGCTACGCGCCTGCCGCTCCCGACCGATCGATCGGATCTCGATCTTCTGGGCCGGGCCGGCTGCTGCACCGGTGATCGTTCGCCCGCGATCGATGAAGAAGATGAAGGAGAAGGTGGCGATGCCGCTTACGGCCGTAAGCACCAGTCCGTAGCCGAATCCGTAGGGGACCCCGAGCTCTTCGAGCACGAGGATCGTGCCGCCAACCAGCATCAGATACGCGAGGGAAGTCGGGAGCATGACCTTCCAACCCAACGCCATCACCTGGTCGTACCGGAACCGTGGCAGCGTCCACCGGATCCAGATGTAGACGAGGAGGAAGAAGGCGGTCTTGGCGCCGAATCCGAGGAAGGTCGCCATCGTTTTCCACGCCGCCGGCTGCGCCGCGACCGGGCTTCCGTCGGCTGCGAACCCACCGATGAGCTGCCCCTGGTACCAGAAGGCGTTATCCCACGTGCCAGGCAGGTCCCAGCCGCCGAGGAAGAGGGTGGCCATGAGGGCCGAGGCCGTCACCATGTGGCCGAACTCGGAAATCATGAACGCGCTGAACTTCATCGCCGAGTACTCGGTGTGGTACCCGGTGACCAACTCGGACTCGGCTTCCGGCATGTCGAAGGGGAGCCGGTTCGTTTCGGCAAAGGCCGACACCACGAAAAGGATGAAGGCCAAAGACAAGGGGAAGGCGAACCACATCCCGAGCTGCTGCTGCTGCCACACCATTTCCGTGAGCGTCACGTTTCCCGTCATCATGATGACGGCGATGATGGACAGACCGAGCGCTACCTCGTAGCTGACCATCTGCGCCGAGGCCCGGAGGCCACCGAGAAAGGCGTACTTGTTGTTGGACGCCCAGCCCCCGAGGACGACTCCGTAGACCGCCAAGGAGCTGAAGGCCAGCACGTAGAGGATGCCCACCGGGATGTCCGCGATGACCATGTCCACCACGCCCCACGGCGTGGGAAGGGGCGCAGCCACGGGGATTACCGCGAAGGTGACCAGCGAGGGAACCAACACCAGAACGGGCGCGAGGACGAAGAAGAAGCGGGATGCCGTGGCCGGCAGCGTCTCTTCCTTCAAGATGTTCTTGATGCCGTCGGCGATGGGCTGAAGGAGGCCGAAGGGCCCGACACGATTCGGTCCACGACGGTCCTGGATGAAAGCCGAAACACGGCGTTCGGCGTACGTCGCATACGCCACGGTCACGATGACGATGGAGAAGAGGCCCAGGACCTTCAGGTAGGAGAAGAAGGTGAAGGCGTCGACGCTGACGATCCCCAGGATCGTGATGTCTCCCTGAACGGGCTGCAGTTGCATCGCGTCAGTCTCCCGTCAGCGAAACGGACTCGTTGACCACGGCGCCCCGGGTCCCGATGTCGTCGTACGTCATGCCACTGAAGGCCGGGGCCTCGGCGGCGAGGGCCGCGAAGGCTTCAGCGGCGGTCTTCACCACCGATCCCCTGCCCAGCTCTGCGGCCAGGGCCCCGAGGACCAGCCAGGCCGGTCGGGCCATGCCGGGAGCGTCGAGAGAAGGCCAGAAGCGCTGGACCCTGCCCTCGTAGTTGGTGAAGGTGCCTTCCATCTCGGCATGTGACGTGATGGGGAGGACGATGTCGGCCTCCGCGGCGGCGGCGGAGCCATGCGTACCGAGGTAGACGAAGAGGCCGGCGTCGGCGCCGAAGGCCTCCGCCTGGTCCAGGAGCCCGTCGCCGAGGACGATGAGGACGCCGTCATGGTTCGCGACGTTTTCCAAACCGCCGTGCCCCTCATCGTCGCCGACACGCTTCATGCCCAGGCGGCCGGCGCCCCCGGTATTCGGTGAGAGATCCTTCCGTCGAACCAGTGTCGGGAAGCCCTCGAGGGTCACCTCGTCTTCGGCGCGGGGCGAGCGGTACACGATGTCGCCGCCGCCGAGGGCGTCCACGAGACGCTTCAACGCCCCCAACGACTCGTTCGAGGCGAAGGGGGACGCTACGGCCTTCACGCTGCCCTTCTTGTCCGCGGCGCGCTCGAGAAGCGTCCGGAGCGCGTCACCCCATCCCATGGCGCCGGACGGCTCGCCGCCCCGGACCAACGGGGCCTCCAGACGGTCGCCGTGGTTCATCCACTCGTAGTTGTGGCGGCCGTAGTCGCATATCCACCAGCCGTTGACGTCGAGGTTCTCCCTGGGCTTCAGGCGTTGTACGAGGTTGTCCCGGGTGTGGTGATCGATGTTGCAGCCCTGGGAGCAACTCGTGCAAATGGACGGCGTGTGGGTCAGGTCCCACGCCCGTGCCTTGTGGAGGAAGTCCTTGGATACCAGCGCGCCCACCGGGCAGATATCGACGACGTTGCCGTGGAAATGCGTCCCGTCGAGACCCTCATCGAAGAAGGTGTCGATGACGGAACGATTGCCTCGCTCCACCACCGTGAGGCGATGGTCCTGCTCGACTTCGCTCATGAAGCGAACGCAGCGGGTGCACATGACACAGCGGTCGCCGTAGAAGAGCACGTCTCCGCCGAAGTCGTCGCGGCCGAACACCCGCTTGGGCTCGCGGCCACGGCCGTGCTTCCTCCCCTCGGCATGGACGTAGTCCTGGAGGTAGCACTCTCCGGACATGTCACAGATGGGACAGTCCAGGGGGTGGTTGACCAGGTAGAACTCCAAAACGCCTTGCCGGTGGTGCCTGGCTTCGCCGGACTGGGTGTTCACCACCTGTCCCTCGGCGACCGTCGTGACGCAGCCAGGCATGGGTTTCGGCGCACCCTCCACCTCCACGAGGCACATGCGGCACATGGCCGGGGACGAGAGGCCAGGATGGTAGCAGTAGTGGGGCACTTCCTCGCCCACCTGTTTCGCGGCCTCGAGGATGGTGGTGCCCTTCCGGACAGAGACCTCCTTCCCATCGATGGTGAGGGTGACCATCTCAGCCATCAGGCAGCCCCCACGCGTTCGCCGCGCCGGATGAGGGCGAGGTACTCGTCTCTGAACTTCTCGATGGACGACTGGACCGGCGCCGCCACCGAGTCGGACAACACACAGATGGTCGTTCCCACCATCTGCTGTGTCATCTCCATGAGTGTGTCCAGGTCCTCTTCCGTCCCCCTGCCCTCCTCGATGCGCTTGAGGATCTGAGCCGTCCATGAGGAGCCCTCACGACACGGAGTGCACTGTCCGCACGATTCGTGGGCGTAGAAGTCGACCATGCGGCGGACCTGCTTCACGATGTCGGCGGTCTCGTCCATGACGATGACCGAAGCGCACCCGAGCATCGTTCCCACCTCGATACAGCCCTCGTAATCGAGGTTACACCGGGCCGACTCCTCCGCATCGATGATGGGGACCGACGATCCACCGGGGATCACGGCCTTCAGGGCCCTTCCGTCTCGCATGCCACCGCAGACGTCCTCGATGAGTTTCATGAGAGGAAAGCCGAGAGGCAGCTCGTAGTTGCCGGGCTTGTTCACGTGGCCGCTCACGCAAAACATTTTCGTCCCCGGGCTTTTCTCGGTACCGAACCCCCGGTACCAGTCGCCCCCGTTCTCCACGATGTGGGGCACGGCGGCGAGGGTCTCCACGTTGTTGATGGTCGACGGCATGCCGAAGGCGCCCACGGCGGCGGGGAACGGCGGCTTGACCCGGGGCTGTCCTCGCTTGCCCTCCAGCGAGTTCATCAGCCCCGTCTCTTCGCCGCAGATATAAGCACCCGCCCCTTGGTGGACAGTGACCTCCAAGTCGTTGCCGGAACCGAATATATCCTTTCCGATATAACCTTTTGCGTAAGCGTCCTCGACGGCTCGCGCCAGGATCTGGTTGACCTCGAAGAACTCGCCCCGGCAGTAGATGTAGACGTGGCCGGCGCCGATGGCGTACGCACCGATGAGGCAGCCCTCGATGAGTTGGTGGGGGTCCCACCGCATGAGCTCTCGGTCCTTGAACGTGCCTGGCTCCGACTCGTCGGCGTTGCAGAGCAGGTAGTGTGGCTTGCCCGAGTCCTTGGGCATGAAGGACCACTTCACGCCGGTGGGGAAGCCTGCTCCGCCACGACCGCGCAGTCCTGAGCCCTTCACCTCGTCGATGACGCCCTGTGGGCCCATCTCGAAGGCCTTCTCGAGCGCCTTGTAGCCGCCGCGCTCCACGTAGGTCTCCACACGGCGCTGTTTCGGATCGCCGAAATACTTGCTGACGATACGGATCTCGTGGTCCGATACGTAGGGATATGCCATCGGTCTATTCGCCCTCGGCCTTCAGGTGCTCGCAGAGCTTCGGCACCTCGGCCGGCGTGACGTTCTCGTAGTAGCGTGAGTTGATCTGCACACACGTGGGGAAGCCGCACGCGGCCAGGCATTCCGCCTCGATCACGGTGAAGTTCCCGTCCTCGGACGTCTCCCCCAGCTCGGTGTCGGTGTAGCGCAGGAAGGCATCCACGACTTCATCGGCGCCCGCGAGATTGCACGAGATGTTGGTGCAGACCTGGACCAGGTGCCGGCCCACCGGCCGCTTGTTGTACATCGTGTAAAAAGTCGCCACGCCCCGGACGTACGCCGGGGAGAGGTCCAGGAGCTCGGCACACCGGTCCATGGTTTCGGGGCTCAGGTAGCCGCGGAGTTCCTGTGCAAGGCCCAGGGTGGGCAGCAGAGACGCCTGCTTCGTGGGATACCGGGTCAGGATCTTCTCGAAACGCTCCTGATACTCGCCCTCGAAGAGCTCGGCCTCCGGCTCCTTCTCGGCGAGCATGTACGGCAGCGCGCCGGCCCCGGACGGGTGGCCCCCGTCCTTGGGGCGCTCACCGACGAAGTCGTCGCCGCGGACCTGCTCTTCCGTCAGGTCGAACTCACCGGTGTTGCCGGCCCATCCCGGGTTCCTGAAGGGAGCGTCGCTCATCGATCGATCTCGCCAAGGACGATATCGAGGCTCGCGTTGATCATGATGAGGTCGGACACGAGATGTCCTTCTGCCAGCTTGGGAATGACCGAGAGGTTCACGAACGAGGGCGGGCGCACCCGCCAACGGACGGGTTTGACGTCCCCTTCCTCGGCAACGATGTACATGCCGAGCTCACCCTTGGAGCCCTCTACGGCCATATAGCAGTCACCCTCGGGAGCAGGTATCCCGTCGGTGATGAGCTTGAAGTGGTGGATCATACTCTCCATGTCGGACATGCAGTCCGTCTTGGAGGGCAGAGAGATGTTCGGATCCTCCACGTTGATGGGACCCGCGGGAAGGCGCGACATGGCCTGGTAGATGATGCCCACGGACTGACGCATCTCTTCCATTCGGCAGAGATAACGGTCGTAGCAGTCCCCGTGCTCGCCCACCGGCACTTCGAAATCGTACGTCTCGTAGTCGTAGTACGGACGATCCTTGCGAAGGTCGTACGGCACGCCCGACGCCCGGAGGTTTGGTCCTGTGAAGCCGTAATTGATGGCCTCATCGGCGTTGATGACGCCTATGCCCTGCGTCCGGCCGATGTGGATCTGATTGCCTGTCAGAAGGCGGTCGACCTCGTCGAGGGTCTTGGGAAACTCGTCGACGAAGTTGAGCAGTTGCTCCATCCAGCCCTCGGGGATGTCGGCCATCATCCCACCCACCCGCGTTGCGGAGGTGGTGATCCGGGCGCCGGTGAGGGATTCGTGGAGCTGGTAGATCTTCTCGCGCTGCTGGAAGCTGTAGAGGAAAGGCGTGAAGGCCCCGACGTCGATGGCCGTCGTGCCCAGCCAGAGGAGATGACCGAAGATCCGGTCCAACTCCATGATGATGACCCGGAGCACCTTGCAGCGCTCCGTGACCTCGATGCCCATCAGCTTCTCCACCGACATGACGAAGGCGCAGTTGTAGATGAGGGGCGCCAGGTAGTCCATCCGATCGGTGAGGGGGACGATCTGGTTCCAGGTCCGATACTCGCCGAGCTTCTCGAAGGACGAGTGCAGGTAGCCGATGTCCGGGCTCACCCGGACCACGGTCTCGCCGTCCAGTTCGCACACCAGGCGGAGAACGCCGTGGGTGGCGGGGTGCTGGGGGCCGATGTTGATGAGCATCCGGTCGCCGCCCAACTCCGGCTCGGGAATGTCGAAAGGCGCCAACGGGCTCGGCACCGCCGCCCCACCTGGCCCCATCTCCCGACCCCGGCCTACTCCGATCTCAACCGTTTTGGTGGACATCAGCCTTCCTCTCCGTCTTGCGAGCCCTTGGTTCCGACTTCCGGGGCGTACTGCGGCTCACCGTACACGATGTCCTCGGCCAGGTAGTAGCGCTCCACGTCCTGGTTGAGAGCCCGTCGCGTCTGCTCGGCGCGCGAAAAGCGTCCTCGGAGGGGGAAGTCTTTCCGTAGGGGGTGACCCTCGGCGTAGTCCGACGGCATCAGGATGCGGCGGAGGTCGGGGTGGCCGCGGAAGGTCACACCGAAAAGGTCGTAGACCTCGCGCTCGAGCCAGTTGGCCGACTTCCAGAGATCGCAAACCGAATCGATCTCCAGCTCGTCCAGAGGGAGCGGGCAACGGATCCTCAAGGCGCGACCATGCGTCGTGGAGTACATCTGGTAGACCACCTCCACCGGGCGCCCCTTCCCGTAGTCCACCCCGGTCACATCCGACATCATGTCGAACAGGTGGTCCGGATCTTCCTTGAGCCACGCCAGGACTTCGTGGCTCCTGGTCGGATCGATCCAGACGACCCACTGGTCGCCGGCATTCAACCGGTGCCTCGACACGGCATCACCATACCGCTCGAGGAGAGCCTCGACTGAAGGGTGGTCGGAGGGATCGCCCGTGGACTGCGTGGAGGCCGACTCGGTGACGTCCGAAGAGACCGGACCCTCACCTACGGCGTCGAGACCGCTCATCTCTCGTTCAGTCATCAGGCGTCAGGTCACGATGGTGTCGGCCGCTTCATCCGACTCGGGAGTCGGAATGTCGCCGGTAGACAACCGCTCCTGTCGGGTGGAGTTGCCGAAGGGCCCGGTGAGGCCGACGACCTGCTCGTCGTTGGCCCGCGGCGCCCCTACCGTGGCCGGATCTTCGGCACGGTGCTCGAAGTGCTTGGTCAGGCTTTCCTGGCGGATCTTCTCCTGAACCATCATGAGGCCATAGATGAGCCCCTCGGGCCTCGGCGGACAGCCGGGGATATAGACGTCCACCGGAATGATCGTGTCGATACCCTGCACCATGGAGTAGACATCGAAGACACCGCCCGAGCTGGCACAGGCACCCATGGAGATGGCCCACTTCGGCTGGGGCATCTGATCCCAGATGCGGCGCAGCACCGGGGCCAGCTTGTACGGCACCCGTCCGGCGCAGATGAGAACGTCGGCCTGCCGGGGGCTGAAGGACATGCGCTCCATGCCGAAGCGCGCCAGATCGTAATTCGACGCGGCCGAAGCCATCATCTCGATTGCGCAGCACGCGGTGCCGAAGGGCATGGGCCACAGCGAATTGAGCCGACCCCAGTTGATCAAGGCGTCGACTTTGCTCGTGAGGAAGGTGGGCGTTCCCGGACCGAGAATGCCACCGGTCGTCTTCGACACGCCACCACCGGGAAGTACGTCGCCTAGTCCCATTCCAGACCTCCTTTCTTCCACTCGTAGACGAGCCCGATGGCCAGGACGGCCACGAACATGCTCATCGCGAGGAAGGCGCTCCATCCCAGCTCGCGCATCTGGACGGCCCATGGGATGATGAAGATCGTCTCCAGATCGAAGACGATGAAGCTGATGGCCACCATGTAGAACTTCACGGAGAAGCGCTGCCGGGTGCTCCCCAGGGGAACGATGCCCGATTCGTAAGGCATCAGCTTCTCGGGCGTATCTCGTCGCGGGTTCAGGATGTGCGACGTGACGACCATTCCGAGGGCGTTCAGGATGGACACGCCGAACAAGATGAGGAGGGGGAGATAAGCTCCCGACATGTGTGCGCCTGGGTTTGTGAAATTGTTCACGAGGGTATCAGGCCGGGCGAAAAGTTACCCGAGACGCGGGGAGAGTGTCAACCGGAGGAAACCCTTATTTTTTCGGACTTTCCAGGGTTTGACCCGCCTTCACCGACACGTCTATCTTGGGCGGCTCCCGGGACCGTCCGAGGCCCCGATCGAGCCTCCCCACACGCGTCCCGAACCTCCCGCAGAGCCCAACTAAATGCCCATCAAGAGCGACAAGTGGATCCGCCGGATGTGCGAAGAGCACCGGATGATCGAACCCTTCGTGACGGGCCAGGTCAGCGACGGGAAGATCTCCTACGGGATCTCCTCGTACGGATACGACATCCGGGTATCGTCCGACTTCAAGGTGTTCACCAACGTCCACAACTCCGTCGTGGACCCCAAGAACTTCGACGACCGCTCCTTCGTGGACATAACCGGACCGGAGTGCATCATCCCTCCCAACTCATTCGCCCTCGCCCGCACCGAGGAGTACTTCCGGATTCCGCGAGACGTCCTCGTGGTATGCGTGGGCAAGTCGACCTATGCCCGGTGCGGACTCATTGTGAACGTCACGCCGCTGGAGCCGACCTGGGAGGGTTACCTCACGCTGGAGATCTCGAACACGACCCCTCTGCCCGCCAAGGTCTACGGTGGCGAGGGAATCGCCCAGCTCCTCTTCTTCGAAGGGGATGAAGAGCCCGAGGTCGCGTACGCCGACCGCAAGGGCAAGTACATGAACCAGAAAGGTGTCACGCTGCCGAAGATGTAGGCCGCGCCTCGGCGCCGGGAGAGTCAGCCAAGGGATGCATGGGATGAAAAGAGGACATTTGATGGGATCGCAGGCGTTGCTCGCGGTGGCGGCGCTCGCCTTCGCGTTCCCGGGGCTTGCCTCGGCCCAACCCGGTGGCGCAGAGCGGGAGGCGCGATTGAACCAGCTCTTCTCCCAGATGTCGGTGGACACCGGTGTCCGCGTCATCACGCCTCAGCTCTTCATCGACCGCGGGGCGTTCCGAAGCATTACCCCCCAGGCCGTGCGCATCGAGTACGGGGGAGAGGTCCTGCCGGTGGAACTCGGTGATATCCGATCCGTGGAGGTCGAGGGACGTCATCCCATTCAGGGGATGCTCTGGGGGCTGGGCTCCGGTCTGCTGGTGGGGTCGGTGGGCGGAATGCTCATCGGCTCCTTCTATTGTACCGATCCGTTCGACTGCGAGAGCGACGAGCGCAAAGGTGCCTACATCGGTGGCGCCGCGCTGGGAGCAGCGGGTGCCATCGGGGGTTTCGTCATCGGGAAGTACCAGATTTCCTGGCGACCCATCTTTCCGTAGTCGCCTCGGTTCGACGGCCGCAAGCTCCCGAGGAGCGAGGTGACACCATGGCCTACGACGAAGGACTGGCCCAGAGGGTCCGCGAGATGCTCTCTCACCGACCCGACCTCACCGAGAAGAAGATGTTCGGTGGCCTCTGCTTTCTTCTCGGCGGCAACATGTGCTGTGGGATCTCCGGCGACGACCTCATGCTCCGGGTGGGACCGGACGCATATGAGGAGGTGCTGGCCAAAGAGCACGCCAGGGAGATGGACTTCACGGGGCGCGCCCTCCGGGGCATGGTCTTCGTCGGCCCACCCGGCCTCAGCACCGATTCCGCGCTCGCCGGCTGGCTCGCTCCAGCGGTGGAGTTCGCAGGCGGCCTTCCGACCAAGTGATCTCAGCTTCCTCCCCCAACACCACCGACACCCTCCCTCCCGCGACCATCAGCCCGCCGGACCGCTCAAGACCAGGGCATAAAGGCCGTCGTCGTCTTCGATCCAACGGTCCACGACGAGGCCCGCGGGCCGGTAGAGCCCCTCGATGGTGGGTCGGTCGTACTTGGAGCTGATTTCCGTGCGGATCGCCTCTCCCTCGGCTATGGCGATCCCCGCCTCCCCGGGAAAGCGCACACATTGATCACGCCGGGCGACCAGGCTGGTCTCGATTCGCCCGCCTTCGGCGTCGTACGTCGAGCGATGTTCGAAACCGTCCAGATCGAAGTCGCTTCCGAATCGTCGATTGAGGACCGAGAGGATGTTGAGACTGAACCGGGCGGTGACGCCCCGAGCGTCGTTGTAGGCTGCCTCGACACGTCCTACCGTCTTCTTCGGCCCTGGGCGCAGGTCGACGCCGAGAAGGAAGCGATCCCCCTCATCGAGTCTGCTCGCGATTCGACAGAGGAGCTCTTCGGCCTGGCCCTCGTCGAAGTTGCCCAGAGTACTGCCCAGAAAGGCGATCCAACGCGGATGCGGGAGAGCTCCGGGCAGATCCAGAGGTTCCGTGATATCACCGATGTGTGGCTGAACCTCGAGCTCGGGGTACTCCTCCCGGAGGCGTGCGGCGGTCTTCTCCAGGAAGTCCGCTGATACATCCACCGGAACGTAGGCTCGACCACAGCCCGCGGCCTCCATGGCATCCAGGATGATCCGCGACTTCTCGGCACTCCCGGCCCCGAGCTCCACCAGAGTCGCCGGACGTAGCTCTCCGATGAGCCCGGGCATGCTAAGCTCCAGAAGTGCCCGTTCTGTTCGGGTCAGATAGTACTCGTCCAACTCGGTGATCGCTTCGAACAGGCGCGAGCCCCTCTCATCGTAGTGGTACTTGGTGGGGATGCGCTTTTCCGGCCCGCGAAGTCCGGCGAATACCTCGGCGAACCCATTGTCGTCAATCATCTCTGGCACACCGTAATCCGCTGAAGATCTGGCGCCGGACGGGGTAGTCCCAGTTCCGGAAGGTGTTGCGAACGGCTCCGAAGCGCGTGGCCCACGACCCCCCTCGAAGTACCTTGAAGTCAGGGCCGTAAAACGCTTCTGAATACTCGGGATAGGGGAACATCTGATAGCCAGGGTAGGCGTGGAAGTCGGAAGAGGTCCACTCCCACACATTGCCCAGCATGTCCCAGCACCCCAGCGCCGACGCGCCGGAGGGATACGCGCCGACGGGTGTCGTCTCGAAGACCAGGGCGTCGAGATTGGCCTGCAGCGGCGAAGGCTCCTCGTCGCCCCATGGATAGGGGCTCCTGCGGTTCGACGCCGGGTCCCATGACGCGGCGGCTTCCCATTCGAATTCCGTGGGGAGGCGCTTGCCCGCCCATCGAGCGTAGGCATCGGCCTCCCAGTAGCACACGTGACAGACCGGGCGAGACGGGTCCAGCGCCCCGAGCCGGTCCATGAAGCGTTCCGACCAACCGTTTTCGGCCCGGACCCAGTACTTCGGGGCGTCCACCGCTTCTTCCCTCCTCCAGGCCCACCCTTCCTGCGCCCAATGCGCCGGATCGTCGTATCCGCCATCCTCGATGAAGTCCAGATAGGCTCCATTCGTCACCGGGTGGACGTCGATGGCGAACGGATTCAACTCGACCTCGTGTACCGGCCTCTCGTTGTCGTACGTCGTGGACAGGTCGTCCGTCCCGATACGGACGGGGCCGCCGGGAAACCGAACCATCGCGTCGGTGGATGGCGCATCGGTCGACGCCGACGGGGCCGACATGGAACGCGGCGCAGGATACGGATCGCCCTGTTTGAGCTGGAGCGTCTGAAGGATGGTCTCGTTGTGCTGATACTCGTGCTGGAGGACCATCCGGAAAACGAAGCCCTCGTCCAGAAGCCGCCGCGTGCTTGCGCCGCTCACGGCCCCGTTCGAGCCTCCGAGAGGCAAGTCGCTCAGGCCATCGAGCACCCGTCGGCGCACCTCCGCCAGAAAAGTCCGACACTCCCGCAGGCTGGGCAGCGGCAGGGAATCGCGCACCGCTCGGGGGTTCTCGAAAGGATCGTAGATGCCGCTGAGCCCTTCCGACCCGGTCCCTCCGCCCCGAACGTTCTGCCGCAGCCAGACATCCTCGAAGTGCGCAATGTGGCCGAGATCCCATACGATGGGGCTCATGAGAGGATCGTGCTGCCGACGAAGGTCTGCTTCGGTGAGCCCCGCGGTGAGAAGAAGCGTGCGCTCCCTGGCTTCAGTGAGCAGGAGCGCGATCTCGCCCTCGGACAGTGCTCGGCCGACGTGTAGGTCCATGACGTTGCCTGAAGGGAGAAAGTGGGCCCGCGGAAGGTAGAACGGGCCGGCGAGGGGATCTACCGGGTGCTCCGATGCCTTCCTCAACCGGTACGGGGTCGTTACCTGTTCCCGATGATCGGCGTTCCGACATGAAGAGAAGTCCAGATCAGGCCCAGAGTCTGCTCCATGCCGACGGTGTGGAGAAGCGCTACGGCGGGGTCGTGGCTCTGGACGGCGTGAACCTCGCCGTTCCCCGAGGCAGCTGCTACGCCCTGGTCGGCGAAAGCGGCTCGGGGAAGACGACGTTGCTACGGACCTTCAACGCGATGGTCCGTCCGGACGCGGGGAGCGTCACCGTCTCCGGTCGACGGGTGGGCCAGAGCGATCCCGTGGCCCTTCGGCGATCCGTCGGGTACGTCCAGCAGGACGGCGGGCTACTGCCCCATTGGACCATCGAGCGAAATGCGGCCCTCGTGCCCCGCCTCAACGGACGCCCGGACAGCGCTGAGCGCGCGCGCGCGGCTCTCGACCTCGTCGGACTGGCGCAAACGGATTTCGGAGGCCGCTGGCCCAAGGAGCTCTCGGGGGGCCAACGCCAGCGCGTGGCTCTGGCTCGCGCCCTCGCCGACGAGCCTGACGTCCTGCTCCTCGACGAGCCGTTCGGCGCTCTCGACGCCATCACTCGAGTCGAGGTCCAGAGGGTTTTCGCCAGGCTGCGGGGGCGCCTCGCACTTACCGTCCTTCTGGTCACCCACGACATGCGTGAGGCGTTCGAGCTCGCCGACGCCATCGCCGTCATGAAGGACGGTCGGGTGGAACAGATCGGTCCGAGCTCCGCCCTCCTGAACGACCCCGAGACCGACTACGTGCGCGAACTCATGCTGAAGGCTGGAGTGGCGTGAAGCCGTCCCCTCCTTTCTGGTCGAGCCTTTCGTTCCGGGGCTCCCGCACGGCGAGCCGTCGTGCGACCGCGGCAGGATTGCTGGTCGTCGCCCTGTGGACGGTCTTCACGCCGCTCGAAGCCCAGGAGACGGGCGGCGACGCCGTCCGGCCCGATGCCGTCGTCGTGGGCAGCAAACCCTTCGCCGAGTCCTACCTCCTCGCCGAGA
Organism: Gemmatimonadota bacterium; assembly: GCA_013002885.1. Classification (GTDB taxonomy): domain Bacteria; phylum Gemmatimonadota; class Gemmatimonadetes; order Longimicrobiales; family Gaopeijiaceae; genus UBA2589. The sequence continues at coordinate 142,433 of JABDLS010000058.1, forward strand.
TGTTCGCCCAGCTTCTGGAGGACCGCGGACACCCCGTCGACCGACGCCTGGGGTTGGGCTCCACCGAAATCGCCTTCGGTGGCATCCAGGCAGGCGCCGTCGATGTATACCCCGAGTACACGGGCACCGGACTTCTGGCCATCCTCGGCGAGGCTCCACCATCGGGAGCGGTGGAAGCCTACGCCCGCGTCACCACGGTCTTCGCGGAGCGGTGGGGGGCGCGATGGCTCCCGCCACTGGGCTTCGAGAACACCTACGCCATCGCCGTACGACCAGAGACGGCCGACTCCCTCGGCCTCTCCACTCTCTCCGACCTCGCGGAGGTGGCCGAGGCTCTCGTCGCCGGGGTGAGTCCCGATTTCCAGGGACGAGCCGACGGGCTTCCTGGCTTGCAGGCGGCGTACGATCTGGTGCCCGGGCCCGTTCGCTCGCTGGTACAGTCGGTGAAGTACCAGGCTCTGGTCGAGGGCGAGGTGGACTGGATCGACGGGTATTCCACCGACGGCCAGATCGAGCGCTACGGCCTCACGGTACTGAACGACGACCGGGGCTTCTTTCCGCCCTACGACGCCGCCGCGTTGGTGAGTCGACGTGTCGCCGAAGGGCGTCCGGCAGTCGTGGCGGTCCTCACCGAGTTGTCGGGCCGTATCGACGAGGAGTTCATGCGCGCCCTCAATCGACGGGTGGAGATCGACGGGGCCGACGTTGCCGTGGTCGCCGCCGACGCCCTCCGCGAGCTCAGGCTGGTGAAGGGATCACCCGGGGTCCAGGCAGGCGCCGACGCGGTGGCATCAGGGCCGGACGACTCATTGGTGGCGTACATGTGGGGCCGTCGGGGAGAGACGTGGAATCAGACGCGGCGCCATCTGTTGCTGGTCTCCCTCTCCCTCCTGGCAGGCCTCTTCGTGGCCATACCTCTGGGGCTGCTCCTCGAGCGCGCCCGTGCCGCAGCGGAGGGTGTGATCCGGGCCGTGGGCGTTCTGCAGACGGTGCCGAGCATCGCCCTCCTGGCGTTCATGATCCCTCTGCTGGGCATCGGTGTCGCCCCGGCCGTCGTCGCGCTCTTCCTCTATTCCCTTTTCCCCATCGTCCGCAACACGTACAGCGGCGTCCGCGACGCTGATGGATCCGCGGTGGCTTCGGCCCGGGCCCTGGGAATGACCGAGTGGCAACTCCTCCGTGAAGTTCGCCTGCCGCTGGCGGCGCCGGTGATCATGGCCGGGGTGCGCACGGCCGCAGTCATCAATGTCGGAACCGCGACCCTGGCGGCGTTCATCGGCGCCGGCGGCCTGGGTGACCCCATCGTCGCGGGGCTCACCCTCTCCGACACCCGGATGATCCTCTCTGGAGCCATTCCGGCGGCGCTGCTGGCCCTCGTCGTCGATGCAGGGTTGGGTATGGCCGAGCGGGCCGTGACGCCGGAGGGCGTCGCCTAGCGGCCCTACCGGACGTCTTTCGTGCGCCCTGCCGACGGAGCCTTCCTCCCACCAGCAATACGGGCGAAATCCGACCCCGCCGGCTCCTGGAAGGCCTCGAGACCGAACTCTGGTAGGATCGCGATGAGGTGGTCGAAGATGTCGCCCTGGACGCCCTCGTACGTCGCCCACGCCGTGTCGTTGGTGAAGCAGTAGACCTCGATGGGAAGCCCTTTCGGCGTCGGAGCGAGTTGACGCACGAGAAGTGTCATCTCGTCGTGGACCAGGGGGTGGGCCTTCAGGTAGCTGAAGACGTAGGCCCGAAACGTCCCTGCGTTGGTCAGGCGGCGTGTCTCCGGAACGACGTCTTCTCCGGCCTTCTCCTTCTGTGCCCGGTGCCGTGACAGCTCCTCCTGCTTCTTCGCCATGTACTCGTGCAGGAGCTCGAACTTGCTCAGGCGCGCCACCTCTTCGTCCGTCAGGAACCGCACCGTCGACAGGTCGAGGTGCACGGACCGCTTGATCCGCCTCCCCCCGGACTCGCTCATCCCTCTCCAGTTGCGGAACGAATCGGAAATGAACCGGTGAGTCGGGATGGTCGTGATGGTCTTGTCCCAATTCTGGATCTTCACCGTGTGCAACGCGATGTCGATGACGTCGCCGTCGGCGTTGGCCTGGGGCATCTCCACCCAATCGCCGATGCGGATGATGTCGTTGGACATGATCTGCAGACTCGCCACCAGGGACAGGATGGTGTCCCGGAAGACGAGCATGAGCACCGCCGTGAGGGCTCCGAGTCCCGAGAGGAATACGAGAGGCGACCGGTCGGCGAGAATGGAGATCACGACCACGATGGCCGCGATGTACACGATGAGCCCCACGACCTGCATGTAGCCCTTGATTGGTCGGCTCTTCGCCTGGGCGTAGGACTCGTTGTAGATGTCGTTGATGGCGTCCAGCAGCGCACTGAAGGAAAGCGCCGCGGTGAGGACGAGGAAGGCGAGGGCGACCCTCTGTGTGACCAGCGCCGCCACCGCGACGGCGTCGCCGCCCTCCACGATCTGATCTGGCGTGAGCCCCAACGCGGGTCCGATTCCGTAGTAGACGACGACCGCCGGAATCGCCCGGGACAGGCGCGAGAGAACGTTCCGTTGGATGATGCGGTCGTCCCAGGTCGAGGCCGTCCGGGCGGCCACGCGCCGGATGACGTTGCGGAAGACCGTCACCGTCACTCGGTAGGCCAGGAATGCACCCACCAGTAGGGCGAGTGTCGTCCCGGCTTGGGGGAACCAGGTCGGCATGGACTCCATGGGGAAGCTCCGGCTCGGTGGGTCGGTACGCCGCTCGGTGCGGTCGCGCCTGCGACGATCGGAAGGACGGCCGGGGAGGTCAAGCGGAGGTTTGCCGCCTTGGAGGACGAGGTCTATTGTCCGGCGCCATGAGCCAGACTTCCGTCTTCCGCCGCTACTTCCTCCCCGGATTCCTCTTCCAGTCGGTGGTCATCGCCGGCGGCTACGGGACGGGGGCCGAGCTCTCTGAGTTCTTCCTCACCCAGGGCCCAATGGGAGGGCTGCTGGCCATCGCGGCGGCCACCGTGGTGTTCAGCGCGGTTTCCATGGCGACCTTCGAGCTGGCGAGGCTCTGGCACGCCTTCGACTATCGACGGTTCTTCCAGAGGCTCCTCGGGCCCGGGTGGTGGCTTTTCGAGGCCTGCTACGTAGGCCTGCTCCTCATCGTGCTCGCAGTCGTGGCCGCCGCCTCGGGCTCCATCATGGCCGACACCTTCGGCGTCAACTACTGGGTTGGCGTGGGGGCCGTCATGCTGGCCGTGGGCGCGCTCGTCTTCGGCGGAAACGACGCCATCGAGCGGGTCTTCGCCGCATGGTCGTTCGTACTCTACGCCGTGTACATCGTCTTCTTCGTGTGGTGTTTCAGGGAGCTCGGACCCGAGATCTCCGCCGGCCTGGCATCCGAGCCCGTCGGCAGCGGTTGGGCGTGGGCCGGCCTTCGGTACGCAGGCTACAACCTCGCCGTGATACCGCCGGTGCTCGCCGCCCTGCGGCTCCACGATACCCGCAGGGAGACCTTCGTGGCGGGCGCCCTCACGGGGCCCATCGCAATGATCCCAGGTCTGCTGTTCTACCTCCCCATGATCGGCCTCTATCCGGGCATTCTCGAGGCCACCGTACCTGCCACGGTGCTCCTCGAGCGGCTCGGCTCACGGGGCTTCCAGATCGCCTTCCAGGTCGTCCTCTTCGGAACGCTCATCGAGACCGGGGCCGGCCTCATCCACGCGGTGAACGAGCGCATCGCCGGCCTCCAGTCCGATCGGGAGAGCGAGATGGCCACCTGGGTGCGCCCGGTCGTCGCCCTGGGCCTTCTTGGGCTGGGCACCGTAGTGAGCGGCTTCGGGCTGACCGGTCTCATCGCGCGCGGGTACGGCACGTTGACCCTGGGCTTCATCGCCGTGTACGTGCTCCCGGTGCTCACCATCGGCGTCTGGAGGATCCGGACCGGGCGGCTCTAGGAGCCTGCCAGCCCACCCGTCGCGAGCCTCCATGCCGAGATCCGCGTGTGGCCTCCCTACTCGTACAGATCGTCCAGATCTACCCGGGAGAGCTGGAAGAGATAGTCGGCGATCCGCCGACTCACCGCGTCGAAGCAGTCCCTCCCCTTCTCTGCCGTGGCTCCCGACGGGTCGCCCACGCCTGTGTCATCGGTTACCCGGCTCCACTGGCGCGGCGCCCATGCCCAGCCCTCACGCATGGCGGTCAGCTTCCAGGACCGTCCTGACCCTGGGCCGGCCTCGTCGAGAGGGTGCACCAGGTCGGGCCTGAGGTGGAGCACCAGGCTGGTCTCCATCTCGCCTGCATGATCCCCTGCCTCCCCGAACATGTCCTGGGTTCCGTGAATCCGGAACCAGTCCAGCGTGCTGAGAAAGACGCCCGTGGCAGACTGAAGCTCGCGGATCATGGCACGGAAGTCGTTGCCTCCATGGCCGTTGAGGACCACCAGACGGTCGAAACCCTGACCCTCGAGGCTCTCGACCACGTCAGCCAACACGGCTGCCTGGGTACTCGGGTGCATGTTGATGGTCCCGCGGAGATCCATCTGCTGCGCGTTGACCCCGAAGGGCACGGTGGGCAGAACGAGGGTGCGGCACCCGCGTTCCCATGCCAGCCGACCGGCTTCGGCGGCGATGGCCTCGCTTTCGTACACGTCTGTGGCGTACGGCAGATGCAGGTTGTGGGGCTCGGTGGCTCCCCAGGGCAGCACCGCGAGCGTGCAGCCTCCGTCGCGGACGGTCGGCCAGGTGGTCTCCGCGAGGATCCAGGGTCGCCCCCCCGCCCCGCTCGGCCGCCGTGTCACCCCGACGTCCCCTCTTCGCGCCTTCGGAGGGCTCCACCCCCAGCAGCGTCCGCGGACGGAAGGGGCGACGGCGTGTCGCCGGACTCAACCTGCGGCCCGTCGCCCACCCATCGGTCCACCACGACCGCAGTGGTGATCTGGCCCAGGAGGTTGGTCGTACTCCGGAACATGTCCGGAATCCGGTCGATGCCGAGGAGGATGGAGAGCCCTGACAACGGGATCCCGACGGCGTCCAACGCCGGCGCGAGGGTCACCACCCCCGACGACGGGACCGGAGCGACGGTGAGGGAGACCAGGAAGGTCGCGAGTATGGCTCCGCCGATGGCGGCGGCTTCGATCTGTACATCGAAGAGGAAGGCCAGGAAGATGATCGCGGCGCCCTGGAAGAGCGCCGAGCCCGCGCGGTACATCGATGCCCCCAAGGGAAGGACGAGGTCGGCGACGTTCTCCGATACGCCGAGCTTCTTCGTTTCCTCCAGCGTGACCGGGAGCGCGGCTGCCGTACTCGTCGTCGAGAAGGCGATGGACGCCGCGCCGAAGGTCCCTCCCAGGAAGCGGAGAGGGCCGATCCCACCCACGGCCTTGAGGAAAGGCATGTAGACGAGGCCAATGTAGATGCCCAGCGCCAGGATGACGCAGACGACGAAGACCGCGAGGCTCTGAATGAGGCCCCACCCGAGCTGGGCCGTGACGGG
>JABDLS010000115.1 GCA_013002885.1 Gemmatimonadota bacterium
CCTACCTGCCCAGCAGAGTGGCGAGGCGCTCGAGCTGCCAGGAACGACGAGGAAGGAGTAGCAGCGCTACTTCGACGAGGAGAGACGCCGCAGATCGAGATGCATCGCCGCTGCCTACCTGCCCAGCAGAGTGGCGAGGCGCTCGAGCTGCCAGGAACGACGAGGAAGGAGTAGCAGCGCTACTTCGACGAGGAGAGACGCCGCAGATCGAGATGCATCGCCGCTCGCCTACTCCGAGCGTGGGTGGCTCTCCCTGTAAACCCGCAGCAGCCGCTCCTTGCTCGTGTGGGTGTAGATCTGGGTCGTGGAGAGTGAGACGTGACCGAGGAGTTCCTTCACTGCCAGGAGGTCGGCGCCGGCGTCCATGAGGTGCGTGGCGAAGCTGTGGCGCAGGGCGTGGCTGGACAGTCCTCGAGCCCCTGCGGCCTGCCCCAGGGCATCGCGCACGGCGGCCTGGATGGAGCGCCGGGAGAGCCGGCCACCTTCGGCGTTGACGAGGAGGGCATCCTCCTCCCGGGGTGTCACCTCCGATCGCCGAGGCTCGTAACGGCCGATGGCTCGAAGCGCCGATCCGGTGACGGGTACGATGCGCTCCTTCGATCCCTTCCCCAACACCCGTACCTGGCCGTTGCGCTGATCCAGCGCTCCGACATCGAGGCCGTGGAGCTCGGCGAGGCGCAGGCCGCTTCCGTAGAGCAGCTCCAAGATGACGAGCGCCCGGCTTCCCTGGAGTGTGTTCTCCGCCGCTCGGTTCTCGGCATACTCGAAGACGGTATCGACGTCGCTGGCCGAGAGGTGGCCCGGCAGTCGCTTTTCGAGCTTCGGAGCCCGCACGGTGCGGCCCGGGTTCGACGGGATCCGCTCCTCGAGATGGAGGAAGGAGAAGAACGTACGGGTGGCGGCGAGCTTCCGAGCGACACTCCGCTTGGCAAGCCCCTTTCGACCGAGCCACCCCAGGAAGGAACGGATGGCCAGCCGATCGACGTCTGGGTCGGACCAGCGCCAGCCCTCTCGAGCGAGATACTCGCCCACGAATACCTCCAGTTGCCCGAGGTCCCTGCGGTACGCCTTCAGCGTATTGGGGCTGAGTTGCCGCTCGTCCTGGAGGTGTCGGAGGAACTCCTCCACCTCGGGACGGCACGGACCGATCTCGGCAGGGTCGCCCATCGCTCAGTCGCCGGCCGTGGCCGCCTCGGCGTGGGGACTGGCATCGAAGTCGAGAGACGGCGCAAGACCGTGTTCCGCCATCCACGCGAGGAAGTCCCGTTGGGCGCGCTCGGCAAGAAGCTCTCGCTTCTGCCGCTTGTTCTTGACTCGCTTGGAAAGCGGTTCGACGAGACCCCAATTGGAGTTCATGGGCTGGAAGCGCCCGGCCTCGGCCTCGCGCAGGTAGCGAAAAAGCCCTCCCAGCATCGTGGTAGGCGGGGGTACGATGGGCGTGTCACCGGCAAGGATCCGGTGAAGATTGATGCCGGCGAGGATCCCGCTGGCGGCAGATTCGGTGTACCCCTCGACCCCGGTGAGCTGCCCGGCGAAGAGGACGTCCTCGCGATCACGGAGCGAACCGTGACCCGTGAGACGGTCTGGAAAGTTCAGATAGCTGTTTCGGTGGATGGAGCCCCACCGGAGGAACTCGGCGTCGGCGAGACCGGGGATCATGGTGAAGACCCGGCGCTGCTCTCCGATCTTCAGCCGGGTCTGGAAGCCCACCATGTTCCACATCTGCCCCGCCCGGTCCTCACGCCGGAGCTGCACGACCGCCCACGGCCGATCGCCAGTCCTTGGGTCGGTGAGGCCGATGGGTTTCATGGGACCGAAGCGGAGGGTGTCGTGGCCCCTCGACGCCATGACTTCGACGGGCAGGCAGCCCTCGAAGTACGGGACGGCGTCCCAGTCGTGACCCTCGTGAGCCTGCCCCGCCCGAAGTGCGTCGATGAAAGCGTCGTACTCCGACCTGTCCATCGGACAGTTGAGGTAGTCGGCGTCCTCATCGAAGCGCCCTTGAGCGAAGACGATCTCCTCGTCCACGCTCTCGCGATGGACGATGGGGGCGATGGCGTCGAAGAACGCCAACCCTCCATCCCCGAGCGCTTCCTCGACGGCATCGTAGAGGGCACCCGAAGTAAGAGGGCCGGTGGCGATGATGGTGGGCCCGTTGGGAATTCTCGTACACTCCTCGCGGACGACCTCGATTCCGTCATGGCGTGTGACGGCATCGGTCATGGCCTCGGAAAAGAGATGACGGTCGACGGCCAGAGCCGAGCCCGCGGCGACCCGGGTTGTGTCGGCGGAGCGAAGGAGCACAGAGCCGAGGGTCCGCATCTCGCGCTTGAGCTGGCCATGTGCGTTCCAGACCGCTTCGCTCTTGAAGGAGTTGGTGCACACGAGCTCGCCGAGCCGGTCGGACTGATGGGCCTCGGTGGTCTGGACAGGACGCATCTCCACGAGGCGGACGTCGTGCCCGGCAGCGGCGAGCTTCAGGGCCGCCTCGCATCCCGCCAGTCCGCCACCCACGACGGTGACGTCGTGGCTCATTTCTTCTTTGAGCTCTTCTTCGACTTCCGCCGGCCCTTGCCACCGCCCTTCGCGGCCTTCTCGGCGAGCATCTCCACCGCCATCTGCAGATCCACCTCTTCAGGGTCGGTACCCTTCGGGATCGTTGCGTTGATGTCTCCATCGGTGACGTAGGGACCGTAGCGGCCGGACATGACGGAGATCTCGGCTCCACTGTCGGGGTGGGCGCCCAGCTCCTTGAGAGGCAGACGCTTGCCCGCCTTCTTCGCTTCAATGAGGGCGCTGGCGTCCTCCGGTGAGACGTCCCACAAGTCGGAGACGCTGCGGAGGCTGGCAAACACCTTCCCACGGCGAACGAATGGTCCGTAGCGGCCGATCCCCGTCACCAGATCCTCGCCGGTCTTCGGATCCTGTCCCACCGTCTTGGGCAGTTCGAGAAGCTTCAGGGCGTAAGCAAGATCCACATCGGCGGGCTCCACGCCCTTGGGTAGACTCACCCGTTTCGGTTTCTCGTCTTCGGAAGGAGACTCCAGCTCGACGTAGGGTCCGTAGGGGCCGTTCTTGAGAAGGACCGGCCTCCCTTCTTCCGGGTGCTGACCCAATTCCTCGCCGCTGGGGTCGAAGCCGTCCAGCGACCGGGTGCTCTTGCACTCGGGATAACCCGAGCAACCGAGGAAGCGGCCGTAGCGGTTCCACCGTACGAGCATCGGCCGGCCACACTTGTCGCATGTCTCGCCCTCGGCGGCGAGAATCTCTTTGATGATCTCGTCGGAGTTGGCCTCCCCTTCCTCGATGCGGCTCATGAGGCGCGGATAGAAGTCGGCCAGGAGCTTTCGCCAGTCGGCGTCGCCCTCTTCGATCTTGTCGAGCTCGCCTTCCATCCGGCTGGTGAAGTCGGCGTCGAAGATGTTGGGCAGAACCCGAACGAGGAGCTTGGAGACGACCTCGCCCAGGTCGGTGGGGTGAAAGCGTCGCTGCTCGAGCTCGACGTACCCGCGATCCACGATCACCGAGATGATGGAGGCGTAGGTGGACGGCCGCCCGATGCCCAGCTTCTCCAACTCCTTGACGAGGCTGGCCTCCGAGAAGCGCGGTGGAGGCTGCGTGAAGTGCTGTCGGGGCTCGAGCTTCTCGAGTTGGGCCGTGATGCCCTCGCTCAACTCCGGAAGCGGCTCGAGGTCATCGAGGCGCTGCTTGTCGCCGGCTTCCGTCGCCTCAAGGTAGAGGCGGGTGAAGCCGTCGAACTTCACGATGGAACCGGTGGCGCGGAACAGGTATGCACGACCGTCGGCGCCCTCGAGAGCGAAGTCTGCCGTCGTGGTGTCGTACACCGCTGGCGACATCTGGCTCGCTACGAAACGCATCCAGATGAGTTCGTAGAGCTTCGCCTGATCGGGCTCCAGGTAGCGCTCGGCCTCACTCGGAAGGATGGTGACGTCGGTCGGTCGGATGGCCTCGTGGGCGTCCTGGGCCGCCGCTTGCTGATTTCCGCCGTAGAGCCGGGGCGCCTTGGGGATGTACTTCTCGTCGAACTCGTTCTCGATCCACTCCCGCGCCTGGTTGACCGCGCCCGGCGACACCCTCGTGGAGTCCGTTCGCATGTACGTGATGAGCCCGATCTGGCCCCGGCCGCCAATCTCCTGACCCTCGTAGAGCCTCTGAGCGTTGGACATGGTTCGGCGGGCCGAATAGCGGAGGCGCTTTGCTGCTTCCTGCTGGAGCGTCGACGTGGTGAAGGGCGCGGACGGGTTCTTCCGCCGCTCGCGGCGCTTGACGCTGGTCACCTTGAAGGGGACCGATCCGACGGCGTCGAGGACCGACTTGGCCTGTTTCTCGTTTTCGAGCTTGAAGGCCTTCCCGTCGATGTGGTGGAGCTTGGCCTCGAAGGCCTGCTCCTCCCGCTGGAGGTGAGCCAGGATCGACCAGTACTCTTCCTGGACGAAAGCCCGGATCTCGTCTTCCCTCTCGCAGATGAGGCGAAGGGCAACGGTCTGAACCCGACCTGCGGAGAGTCCCGGGCGAATGGGCTTCCAGAGGAGCGGGCTCACCTTGTAGCCCACGAGGCGATCGAGTATACGGCGGGCCTGCTGGGCTTCGATCTTTTTGAGATCGAGTTCGCCGGGGTTTTCGAGGGCGTTCTGGACCGCGCTCTTGGTCACCTCGCGAAAGATGACGCGCTGGAACCGCTGGGCGTCCTTTTCGTAGCCGAGCTGCTCGGCCACGTGGTACGCGATGGCCTCACCTTCCCGGTCGGGATCCGTGGCGAGGATCACAAAGTCGGCCTTCTTGGCCTTCTTCTTCAGATCGGCGATGACCTTTCCTTTGCCGCGGATGGTGACGTATTTCGGCTCGAAGTCACCCTCCACGTCGACACCCAACTCCTTCTTCGGGAGATCACGGACGTGCCCCACCGAGGCTGCGACTTCGTAGCCGCTGCCCAGATATTTCCCGATGGTGCGAGCCTTTGCCGGTGACTCGACGATGACCAGGTGCTTTCCGCCGTTATCGCTCATTCAGTCCCGATTTCGGATTCGAATTCTTGCAGGATCTCCAGGATCCGCGTCGTGACATCATCTACCGAGCGGCCCTCCGTGTCCACTCTGACGTCCGCCGCCTCATAGAAGGGCACACGATGCGAGAGGAGCCGAGACGCCCGTTCCAGGGGATCGTCCCCCTCGAGCAGTGGTCGACCGAAACCGTCCCTTTCCGCTCGACGAAGCGCCTCTTCCGCCCCCACCCTCAGCCAGACCGACCGCGTCCCTGCCGGGAGTGATTCCAGCCGCCCTGCCTGCGCCGCCCAGCCGCCTCCCGTGGCCAGGACGACGTCTCTGCCCTTCATAGCATCGGCGGCAGCCTTCGCTTCCAGGAGGCGGAACGCTTCCTCGCCGTCCGCGCCGAAGATCTCGGAGATGGATCGGCCCGCCTGGGCCTCGACGAGGTCGTCGACATCTACGAACCGCCAGCCGAGCCGGCCGGCAAGGGCTCGCCCCACCACGCTCTTGCCGGCTCCCATGAAGCCGACGAGCACTACACGCTCAACGGACACGGGGCTCAACGCCCCCCGAAACCACGCTCCGCGAGATACGTCAGATACCCTTCCATGTTCCGGCGTACCTCGCCGACGGAGTCGCCGCCGAACTTCTCCAGGAGGGCGTCGCCCAGGACCAGGGCCACCATGGACTCGGCCACGACGCCGGCTGCCGGTACCGCACATACGTCGCTCCGCTCGACCGCGGCGTCGCCGACCGTGCCGTCGCGTAGATCGACGCTGGGGAGCCGCGTCCTCAGAGTCGAGATGGGCTTCATGGCGCCGCGCACGACCAGCGCTTCTCCCGTGGTCACGCCGCCCTCCAGGCCGCCCGCCCGGTTCGACGCGCGGCCGATGCCCCCAGCCCGCCGCTTCTCGCCCGCCAGCACGATGGGGTCGTGGACCCGGGACCCGGGGACCAGCGCGTTGGCGAAGCCGGTGCCCAGCTCCACCGCCTTGACCGCCTGGATCGAGGCCACCGCCTGGGCCAGCCGGCCGTCGAGCTTCCGGTCCCACGACACGTAGCTGCCAAGCCCGACAGGCACCCCGGTGGCCACCACCTCGAAGACGCCACCCAACGTATCGCCTCGCTTCTTCGCTTCGTCGATCTCGGCCATCATCCGCTCCGACGCCCCTTCGTCGAGACAACGGACGGGATTGGGGTCGGCCACCCCGTTGAGGTCATCGGGCACGTCCGCGTCGTCCGCGACCGTGCCTCCGATGGAGACGACATGGCTCCCGATGCGCACCCCGAGCTCGGCGAGAAGGCGCTTTACGACAGCCCCACACGCCACGCGAGCCGCGGTTTCCCGAGCACTTGCCCGTTCCAGAACGTCACGCACGTCTCTCCGGTCGTACTTGAACGCACCCACCAGATCCGCGTGCCCCGGTCGCGGAAGATAGTGGGGTCGAAGCGCCTTAGGGTTCCCCTCCGGATCGGGGGGGTCATGGCTCATGGCCGTGGTCCAGTTCTCCCAGTCCCGGTTCCAGATGACCATGGAGAGGGGGGAGCCGAGCGTCTCCCCCAGCCGCACCCCGCTGAGGAGCTCCGCACGGTCCGATTCTATCTCCATCCTCCGGCCCCGACCGTACCCCCCCTGGCGGCGCTTGAGCTCGGGATCGACGTCCCGCTCCATGCTGAGGTCCAGTCCGGCGGGAATCCCCTCCAGGAGGGCCGTCAGGCCCCTTCCGTGGGACTCGCCCGCGGTATGGAAGGAGATGCGTCGCATGGGTTTCGTCTGGTATGGACAGGAAAGGCCCGCCTCTAAGCCGGGCCGCCTGGGTAGACCGCGATGGAGCGGCCCCTATGTATAAAGGAAGGGGCGGCCCCGCTCCAAGCCCGGGCCACCCCTTGTCAGTCTGCTTGTGGTCCGGCCAGGTCGGAAGCGCCCCTTCGAACCCCGGCCGTTCCGTTGCCGCCTCTCCTTGGCTACTCGTTCGCCGCCGTGATCGTTATGCTGACGGTATCCGCGGTTTCCCCCGCTGCCTCCGTCGCAGTCACGATCACCAGCGCGGCTCCGGCCTCCTGGTTGGCGGCGGGGACCAAGATGGCCTCGAGCTCGATGATGATGTTCGAGGTGAGGGTAGCCTCCTCCGTCTGAAAGGCCAATTCGTCGCTGTCGGGATCGACCACCTTGTACTCGATGTCCGCCTGACCCGACTGCACATTGAATTCGGCCACCACCGTTAGGTCGTCGCCCTGCCGAATCGAAGAACCGTCCGCCGGCTCCAGGATCGTAACCGTCGTCGGTTCGCCGATGGCGGCGGCCGTGAACAAGTTCTCCCCAGCGCACGCGCCGAAGGCCAGGGCAGCCACGAGGGCAGTCAGCGGGCGTGCTCCCGCGCTCTTCTTCGTCACGGCGAAAATCATGGTGTCGTCCAGAGTCAGTTCGCGAGGCCGCTCCGCACGATGTGCGGCGTGACGAGAATGATCAGGTCGCGCTGGATCTCCTGCTGCCTGCGCGTCCGGAAGAGCGCTCCGATGATGGGCAGATCCTTGAGGAGCGGAATGCCCGCCAACGACTCGGTGCGCTCGCTCTGCGTCAGACCACCCATGACAACCGTCTCTCCGTCCTCGACGAGTACGCGGGTCTCTACGCGCTGCGTACGGAAGATGAAACCGGCATCGGATTCGGCGAGCTCGGCTGCCGAACGTTCAGCCAGCACCTCGAGGAGGATGTAGCCATCCGGAGTCACGTGAGGCGTCGCCTGGAGAATGATACCCGTCTCCTGCTGCTCAACCTGCGCGGTGGGGAAGCCGCCCTGGCCGCCGGCCGCACCGGCTCCCGCGTCGATGGTCCGGATAGGCGTCAGCTCACCCACGAGGAAGTCGGCGAGCTGGTTGTCCAGCACCGTCACCTGTGGAGTCGCTTCGATGTCCGAAAGCTGGACGGACTCGAGAGCATCGATGAAGCCGATGAGCTGGTGGCGGCCCATGACCAGCGAGGTCAAAAGCTGGAGCGACGGCGCGGCGACGCGCTGGGTTGCGTTGCCGAGGGCCGCGATAGAGTTGCCGCCGAGAGCCACCACCGAAGTTCCCTGGGCCACGACTTCGGCCGTCCCGTCACCATCGGTGTCGGCGAAGCCGCTGCTGAGCTGGTTGAACTGGTTGCCGCGAGAATCCTTGAGCTCGTATGTGACGCCGAGTTCGTCGAGCTCGGTACGGTTCACGAAGATGATCTTCGCCTGGATGGTCACCTGAGGTGTCTGAACGTCCACGCCGGCCAGAAGATCCTCGATCTGCTCCTGGACCCGACGGATGTCCGAGACGATGAGGGTGTTCGTGCCCTGGCCCGTTGAGACGTTGCCCCGCTCCGTGAGGAGGGGCTGGACCATGGCCTGGAGCTCAGCAGCCGTGGCGTACGATACCCGGTGCGCCCGGGTCTCGATGGGCTCGACGGCCTCCCGGTCGTTGAGGTCCGTGATGTTGTCGACGCGGATGATGCCCGACGGCAACTCCTCGGCCACGAGACCTTGCCCGGCCAGAATCGTCTCGAGGGCGATGTCCCAGGGCTGATCGTTGATATCGGCGGTGACGAAGCCCGTCACGTTGGAGCCAGGCACGATGGAGCGTCCGGAGAACGCGGCGAAGGCGAGCAACACGTCATTTATGGGGGCCTCCGTCCACGTGACGGAAATGCGTCGCGCCTCTTGAACCTGAGGAGCGGACGGCGCAGGCAGTTCCACCGACTCGGTGTACGGCGTCGTCGAACCCGATGACCAAGGCTCGAAGTCACCCGTTGGGTTTTCCAGAGATATCCGCAGACCACGGGAATCGGGGATCACGCTGTAGCCCAACGGCCGATCCAGGACCAGCACCACTCGAACGACGTCTTCGGAGTACTGGCTGGTGCGCATGGAAAGGATTCCGCCACGGTTCACCGCGGCGAAATCGTCCTGCGGCAGGGCGTGGGTAGCACCGATGAGGTCGACGACCAGGCGATGCGGGCCCTCCATCTGAAAGTCGCGGTACCGGACCTCCCCTTCGATGGAGATGAGGACACTCGTCTGACTGGCCATCGGGGTGATCGTCAACTCGGTGACGGGCCCGCCGAGAGCCAGGAGCGTGCCCGCCCAAAGAGCGAACAACGACGTCATGAGGAGCCTCCCTGGCGCCTGGAAACAAAGTTCATGATTTCACGTTCAACTGAGTCGAAGACTTCAACGTCCACCACGACGGCGTCGCGACGGATCTCCACGACGGTCGTGTTGCCGATGTTGTCGCCCACCTTCAGGTAGTAGGCGTCCCCATCGACCGGGCTCATGGTACCGTCTTCGGCTACCTGGACTCCGCCGGTGCTCAGCACCGCGACGCTGGAAGCCGGATCAGACGAGTACATGATTCCAATGAGGCTGAGCTGTTCGAAGCGCACACCGCCGGCGGCCCCGAGGAGGGGACGGAAAGGGTTACGACGCGTGAAGGACGGATACGAGAAGACCTCACGCTCGAACACGAGCTCCGTGTCACCGGCCGGGCCGGCTGCGGGCTGAGGCTCCTGGGCGTCCACGGAAGCGGGGGCAACGAGGGCGAGAACCGCCACCAGTGCGACTCCGAGGAAGTATCGATAAGTCATGGTCAGCCCTCAGGGAGTGCGGCAGGGGCAACGGCGGTCTGGTCCGGAAGCACATAGGTCTCGATCCGGAACGTCGCGAGAACCGGTGACTCCATGTCGGGGAAGGTCAGCGGATTGGGGAAGAGTTCGACCTCGACCTGCACCGGTGTCACGATTCGGGAGAGGCTGGCCACCTCCGTAAGGAAGCGAGCGACAGCGTGGTATTCACCCACCACCGACATCTGGTATCCGGTGCGGTTGTACGGACCGGCAAGTTCGGTCGGCTCGGGGTCGAGCCCTTGAACCTCCACACCCACCAATCGAGCACGTCGCTGGATGTCGTCGAGAAGAACGGGCACCTCTTCCTGTGCGGGAATCAGCTCCTCGAGACGGGACACGTGACGCTGATAGAGCGCCATGCGCTCTTCCAGGTCCTGCCCACCGCGGGCCAGGATCACCGCGGCCTGTCGATTCTGGATGTCCAAAGTCTCCAGGCGGTCGCGAATGACGGCCATATCCTCGTTCTTAGGCGTCTGGTAGTACATGTAGAACGGCACGATGAGCAACAGCATCACGATGCCTATGATCATGAAATTCCGCTGCGTGGAATCCGTCGGATTGTACCAGGCCATGGCTCAGTTCCCCGGTCCGGCGCTCTGCGCCTGAACCGTGCCATCATTGAACAGGGGCACCGTCTCCAGCTCGTCCATGGGCGGCGACTCGTACGTCATGACGAGCTCGAACATGTAGACCAGGTCCTCCGGACTTTCCTCAGAGGCTATCTGCTGGCTCGTCTCGAGGCGGACGGACCGGAGGAATCGGGAAGCCTCGAGCCGCCGCATGAAGCTGGTGATGGCGAAGTAGGAGGCCGCACGGCCCGCCACACGAATCGTCAGCGGGTTGTCGCTCGAATAGAGGACTTCCCTGAGCCACGTGTAATCAGGAACAGCGGCACCGATCTCGTCGAGTACGTGGGGCCACGTATAGCGATGGGCATCGATCTCCTGAATGATGGCCACCCGTTCCTGGATGGAATCCGCGCGAGCGCGCAACGCGTTCGTGCGCTGGATGATGGCCGCATTGCGTGTGGAGTCGTCGATGGCGGTCTGGAGCTGTACATCGAGCTCGGCAGACTCCGACCGGAGACTCATGAACGTGAAGCCGATGTACCCGATTGCGATGGCGGCCGCCGCCGCGAAGAAGATCTGATAGGGGTCGGTGGACGACCCGCCGCCACCGCCACCACCTCTGCCGGGACGCAGGTTCTTCAGGGCGTCCAGGTTGAAAGAGAATCCTCCTGAGGATCCCTTCTTTCCACCCGGAAGAAGATTGACTTCGATCACGGTATCGCTGTCCTCATCCTAGGCCCGAAGGGCCAGTCCGAGTGGCAACAGCAGCATTGGAGCAGCTTCGTCGATCGCGATGTCTCCTGCCGCGCCGGGCCGTACGGGCACCCGCTCGAAGGGATTCACCAATTCGGTTTCGACGTTCATGCGCTGAGCGAGTGTCTGGCTCATGCCCGGGATGCGGGCCCCTCCCCCACTCAGGTAGATGCGACCTACCGAGTGGCCATCTTCGCGGGTCATCAGGAACGCGCTCGCCCGTTCGATCCCCACGGCCACCTCGTCCGCCGAAGCAGCCACGAAAGTGTCGAGGTCGGCGGCGGTCTCACGGGCTTGAACCACATCCTCGGCCTGTTCGGCCGTGAGTCCGCGCTCCCGCTGGAGATCCTCGCGGATCTTCCGGGAGCCGAAGGGAATGTCGCGCGTGAGAATCGGGATACCGTGCTCGAGGATACTGACGTTGGTCGTCTCGTGACCGATGTTCACCAGAGCGACGATTCCGTCCAGACGTTCCGGATAGTTGTGCTCGAAGGCGTTGTGGAGGGCGAAGGCGTCGACGTCGATCACCACCGGGTTGACTCCGGCGTCCTGAAGGAGGCCGACCTTGTTGTCCACGAGCTCGCGCTTGGCGGCAACGAGGAGTACCTCCATCTGCCGGCCTTCGCCGTCGGGATCGAGGATCTGGAAATCCAACTCGACGCTCTTGATGTCGAACGGGACGTGCTGCTCGGCTTCCCAGCGGATCATCTCCCGAGCATCGGACTCCTTCATCCGATCCATCTCGATCTTCTTGATGATCACGTCGTGCCCACCCACGGCGGTGACGACCTCGGCCCCCTTCATGCCCATCTCCTGAAACAGACCCATGACGGCATCCGAGACGAGACCGTAATCCATGATCTCGCCCTCCACGATCGCGTCGGGAAGAAGCGGTCGCATGGCGACTCGAACCACCTCGGGCTGATCGCCCGAGTGGTCAACCTCCACGACCTTCACGAACCCGGATCCGATGTCCAGGCCGATCACGGTGCGCTTTCGTCCGAAGAGGCCCATGCTCCGCCTTCAGCCGAGGGGATGGGGAATAGACATTTTTCTGCGAAGTTCGGTGTCAGGTTACCACGGTTTATCGAGCCTTGTCAAGATAAAACTCGGACCTGCCCTGCTCGCAATAATTGGTAAACATTTGGCGCAAACGAAAGCATAAAAACGGCCGGTGGAGGGGCGCTCCACCGGCCGCTGAACCTGTCAGTTCGCGACTGCCGTCAAGTCGACCCAACTTCGTTCCAGTAGGGGTCGAGCACGTGAAAGTGAAGAGTTGTTCAGGACGGCTCGACGAATCGCGCACGTCGAGTACGTGATCTCCGAGCCACCCGTGATGGACTGGTCGTCAAGGAGGCCGTTTGCGGCGAGAACGGCGCCGATGATCCGGTTTCCGTTACCCTGGGTCTCGAAGTTCCCCTGGACGATGATGATGCCGTAGAAGAGGAAGTTCCCTCGGAGGTCCAGGTCACCATCGACGAGGAGGATTCCCTGCCCCATTCCGCCTGACTGGATCCGGAGGGACGGGCCTCCGTGATAGATGAGCGGGAAGTACGAGCCACACGGGTTCGTCGGGATCGTGTCACCCCAGTTGGTGAGCACCGCATCATCGCAGCGGCCGCCGCCGGTCAGCACCGGAGCAGTGCCATTGACGGTCGTCCCAAGCGAAGTGATGTCCTTGCCCTCAGCCTGCGCCAGGGCCGTGAGCTGCGCCCAGTCCATGTTC
Source organism: Gemmatimonadota bacterium (assembly GCA_013002885.1). Lineage (GTDB taxonomy): Bacteria > Gemmatimonadota > Gemmatimonadetes > Longimicrobiales > Gaopeijiaceae > UBA2589. The sequence goes on from JABDLS010000115.1 coordinate 12,703, forward strand.
CCGAAATTGGTGAACGTCGAGTCCACGATGGTGGAGTCCTGGTCGTACGACGGATTGCCGGCGATCGCGCCCTTCCCGCTGGTACCGATGGCCGATGTGTCGTTGGTGAGCACACCCGTCGTGTCGTTGGTGGGGAAGGTCGTACAGTAGGGGCCCCACGACGGCGGCGTCGTGTTCGTGCCGTTGATAGCCGCGTTGCCCTTCACCACGGTCTTGCCTCGGGTCGTCAGCGCGGCCGGAGGCTCGATGTCGGCGAAGATCATCTTCGTCACGATGCCGATGGTACGGTTCGCGCCGGACCACCGGGCTCCACCTTCCGTCACCTCTCCAGAGGCCGTGACGAAGTAGACGAAGTTGTTCGCGTTGGCGATGGAGACTTCCCAGATACCGCGCGCGATGGTGTCGGTGATGGTCGTGTCCGCCCACACCGGGATGTTGCCCAACTCGTAGCCGTTCCAGTTGGCCAGCACCTCGTTGGCGCCGGCCTGGGCGATGTTCACCGCCATGTTGGCGTGCTTGCTTGCCACGCCAATGCGCAGCTCCTGCTGCGCCATGAAAAAGCCGGCCGTGATGAGCACGCCGATGATCACCAGCGCACCTATGGCGGCCGGGAGCGCGAAGCCGCGGCGGTCGTGGAATCGGGATCGAGTTTTCATATTGCCATCACCCGAAGCGCGCCGGCTGAGCGACACGCCTCCGTAGAAGCGCGGCTAGCCGCGCGTGAAGATCAGCACTGAAATAGAGTCCTGCACCATCTGGCCCAGGGGGCCGAGGACGGTCGATCCGGTTCGAACCGTGACCCGGATCTGATTGACGTCTGCAGGCGTGGTCGTGGCGGCTCCCAGGGAGTCCATGAAGGCGAAGTCCAGGCCGCTGGAGGGCTGCAGCGGTCCCGTCACCGGAACCATGGCGCCCGTCCCGCTCCGGCGGGCCAGGTACACGTCGCCGTTCATGGTCGTCGTGCCGAAGGTGAAGTACTGGTAGCTCCGGATCGGCGCCCCGATTCCCACCGAATCGGCGAGGAACATGGCCAGGAGCGAGCTGAACTCGAGTTCGGTGGCTCCGGCTCCGTCCTGCGGGCACGTCGCCGTGGTATCGGTGTCGTCGATCTCCGCCGAAAGCCAGACGTCGTCGGTGTCGATGTCGGGGTCGTTATCGGCCCAGATGAACACCGAGTCCCCACCCTCGAAGCGGTTGGCACCGGCCTGGAGCACCAGGCCGCTGGCCGTGCGCAGTGTATCCAGCACCGTGAGGGTCGGATCGGTTATCGTGAAGTCGGTGGCGCACACGATGGAGAACTTCCGCATGAGCCGGACCCGGATGGAGTCGCTGCTCATGGCGATGATATCCCCTCCCGACGCACTGACTTCACGGAGTTCGGCAAAGAGCACCTCGACCGCCATGCGGGTGCTCTGCTGGCCGGAAATGGTCGCCGTCTGGGCGGTGTAGGCCCGGCGATTGGTGATGAGGACCTGCAAGGCCGCCCCAACGACCAGAGCACCCAGCACGGTGACGACCAGGATCTCGATGAGGGTGAACCCTCGGCGGTTTCTCGTCATCGCCTCAGCACCCTGAAGTCGAAGGAGTCGACGTGAAGAGGGTTGTTCGTCGGCACGGGAGCGTTGGCCATCCCGGGCCCCGTCGTCCACATTCGAACCATCTTCGACTGGGCCCCGTCGGGCGTCACCTCCCACCGGATGTAGAAGACCCCGACCGAGTCGTCGCCATTGAGGACGCTGTCGTACGGAAGCGACTGGAGGCGATCGATGACCGTCTGGAAGGCGATGCTCCGCTCCGTCAGGAGGTCGGAGAAGGTGATCTGCCGGACGATGTAGGCGGTGGAACCCGCCAGGCCGAGTACGCCCACGGCGAGAATCACGATGGCGATGATGACCTCGACCAAGGAGAAACCGCTTCGTCCTGAAGGGCGCACCGAGCCGAATGCGCGCGTGCCCCGCGGGGATTCCGTTTGCGTCGTCATGGCGGTCACCCGATGAGTTGCCCCATGGGCAATACGAGGACGCTGGTGGAGTCGGCGCCCAGCCAGAACTCGAGGCGCATCGTGTCCGCGAACGTCTGGGTCATGCCCCAGGAACTGTAGGATCCGCAACTGTAGTCGGAGTAGCCCCTCGGCGTCATGCACATCATGTAGGAGAAGTTGCCCTGCGTGCGGAGGTCGACGCCAAGCTGATCATCGAACCGTGTGATGTCCGTGATGCCCTCACTCTGGCTGAAAATGACCGCAGAATCACCAGGAACGTACACGAGGAGCAGGACCGTCTCCCCCATCTCGACGGCCTTCGACCGGGCCCGCTGATGGAGCGTCATGTACATCTGCTTGGCGCCCCGGACGGCGAAGCGCGTCTGGACGTTCTGGAAGCTCGACAGCGCGATGCTGGTCAGGATGGACCCGATCAGGATCACGATGACGAGCTCGATGAGGGTGAAGCCCGCTGATGGACGCTTCATGAGGTACCGTTCCCAGGGGGGCGGACGAGAGCGAGACTATACTTCACCAAGTTCCGTGCCAGCCTCGCGGCCAATATTGACGCGGCCTACCGCACCCGCAAAGGATTCGTTTCGGCAGATTTTTCCTCCTGCGGCAAGGACTTCGCCTTGACCCCGCACCTTGAGCCAAGACCGGGCCTCCCGCAGCTCGCGTCGGACACGAGCCCGTGACGGCGTCCACCGCCATCCGGGCGGCGTTCATCCTGTCCGGAGTCGCCGGACTCGTCTACGAGGTGCTCTGGAGCCGATACCTCGGCCTCTTCGTCGGACACACGGCCTACGCCCAGGTTCTGGTGCTCGGCGTGTACCTAGGCGGGATGGGCGTCGGATCGTTCGCCATCTCCGACCTTTCCAAGCGGCTCTCCGACCCCCTCCGTGGATATGTCATGGCCGAGGTGGTGCTGGCCGCCTTCGGACTCCTCTTCCACCCTCTGTTCGTCTTCACGACCAGCGCGAGCTACGACACCCTTTTCCCGGCATTGGGAAGCGCCGCAGCCGTCGGCGCGGTCCGCTGGGCCTTGGCGGGCCTCCTGATCCTGCCCCAGGCCGTCGTCCTCGGAGCGACGTTCCCTCTGATGGCAGCCGGACTCGTCCGCGCCGACGCGGAACGGCCGGGAGGGGGCATCGCCATGGCGTATCTCCTCAACACCTTGGGGGGCGCCTTCGGCGTGATCCTGGCTGGCTTCGTCCTCATCGGATGGGTTGGACTCCCAGGAACGTCCGTGACGGCCGCGGCAATAAACCTGAGTGCGGCAGGACTGGTGCTTTGGGCCCGCCGGAGCGAATCGTCGACGGCATCCGAGCCGGTGGAGTCGCCGTCGCCCGACACGAGGCCGGAGGGTCGGGACGGCACCGCGGCAGGGCCTTCAGATGTCGGCCCGGGGCTCGCCCCGGTGCTCCTCACCGTCGCCTTCGGGACGGCCCTGGCGTCGTTCACCTACGAGATCGGGTGGATCCGCATGCTGTCGCTGGTGCTGGGCAGCGCCACCCACGCCTTCGAGATCATGCTCTCGGCCTTCATCCTGGGAATCGCCGTCGGGGCCTGGTCCGTTCGCCGGCATGCGGACGGCACTCCCCGACCTGTCGCCTACCTCGGTTGGGTACAGGTCGCGATGGGTGTCACAGCCGTTGCTTCCCTGCCCCTCTACCTCGGGACCTTCGGACTCATGTCGGGCATGGTTCAGATGCTGTCCGGCGAGCCCGGCGGGTACGCACTCTTCAACGTCGGTCGCTACGGGTTGGCCCTGCTGGTCATGCTACCCTCCACCGTCCTCGCTGGGATGACCCTCCCCCTCGTCACGGCCGCACTCCTCCGGGCGGGTCACGGGGAGCGTGCCATCGGCAGGGTGTACGGCCTGAACACGTTCGGGTCCGTGACGGGTGCAGGGATCGCCGGACTCGTCGCCCTTCCCTACCTCGGCTTGGAAGGCCTCATCGTTGCGGGAGCCCTCCTCGACGTGCTTCTCGGGGTGTGGCTCCTCGAGCGGTCAGGCGCGTGGTCGGGGGTGGGTCGCCGACCAGCCCTGGCGGCGTCCATCGGGGCCGCTGCCTGCTTCGTCGGTGTGACCGCGGTGGTGGAGCTGACGCCGGAGACCATCACCAGCGGTGTCTTTCGACGGGGTGTCCTTGCCGGAGAGGACCGATTGCGGAGCCTCTTCTACCAAGACGGGCGCACCTCCACCGTGTCGGCCCATATCGGGACCTCCGACGGGGTCATCGTCCTCGCCACGAACGGCAAGCCCGATGCGTCCCTCGGCCCTCGCTGGATCCTCGACCGTCGGGACACGCTGCCCGAGCTCCCCATCCCCCAGGGACGTGATTTCACCACCCAGGCCCTCGCTCCAGTGGTGACCCTGGCCCACCGCCCTGAGGCTCGGACCGGGGCCAACATCGGACACGGGTCGGGGATGACGGCAGCGTCGCTCCTCACCAGTGGCGAGCTCGAGCGGCTGGTGACCATCGAGATCGAGCCACTCATGGTGGAAGCGTCCTTCGTCTTCCTCCCGGCGAACGGCCCGGCCTTCGGTGACCCGAGAGTCACCTACGTCTTCGACGACGCCAAGTCGTACTTCTCGTATCAGAGAGAGCGTTTCGACCTCATCTTCGCCGAGCCCAGCAATCCCTGGGTCAGTGGTACGGCGAGTCTCTTCACTGTGGAGTTCTACCGGAGAGTCACCGACTTCCTATCCGACGGGGCCGTTCTCGGGCAGTGGGTACAGATCTACGAGCTCGACGACGATCTCTTCCTCTCCGTGGTGGCGGCACTGGATGCCGTCTTTCCGTCGTACCGCGCGTACCTGGTCGGCGACGCCGACGTCGCCATCGTGGCCACCCTCGACGACTCCATGGCACAGCCCGACTGGTCCGTCGTGGAGAACGAGGCTTTTCGAGCCTTCACCACCAGCGCCCCTCCCTTCCTCGCACAGCACTTCGAGCCCCTCCTGTTGTTCGACCAGAACACCTTCCGCTCCCTCCTCGACGCCGGCGTCCCACCCAATTCGGACTTCCGCCCCATCCTCGATCTGGGGGCCGAGCGAACCCGTTTCGACGAAGAGTTCGCCGCGGGCGTCTACAGCCTTGCCACAAGTCGGGTGAACCTGCAACGGCATCTTTCGGGGCAACCGCTCACCCCCCGACCCTTCCGAATGCCCCCGGCATACGGGCTGAACTCCACCGTTCTCGCCGAGCGAGGGGCGTGGCTCCGAGCCGCGCTAAGCGAGGGCGGCGGGATCGCCCCGGAGGAGTTCGAGGAGTGGCAGGAGGACCTGGTCAACCTGCAGCGGTTCCTCGTCGAAGGACTCGACGGATACCTCGGCTCGTGGCGGGGGTGGGTAGCGGCATTCGTACAGGCCGAGAACACCCTCCATTGGGGGTTGTCGGGTCACGTGGAGCAGGAGTTCTACGAGGAGGCCTACCGAGTTCTGGACGAAGAGGACGCCCCGCCCACGGCCCGTGCCGTTGTCGACCTTCTCCACGGCTACGGCGTTGGAGATTGGGCGCGCGCCGCTGCTGCCGTCGACATCCTGACAGCGTCGACATCGGGGGGGGACGGCTGGCTGCCGACAGATCTCCTGCTGGACGTCGGCGTCCTCGCCTATCTGGAAGCGGACAGACCCACGGCCGCCCTTTCCCTCCTCGACGAGCTGGCGCCCCGGACCAGCCGTGGACCCGACGACCTCCGGACGCGACTTCTGCGGGGCCTGGCCGAGGAAGCAGCAGGGATCCGCTAGCGCCGAAGGCACGGGGGCTCGAATGCCCCACCCGCTGTGGACAACCAGCCCCGGTCGACCGGCTCAGAGCCGGCGTGCCTGGTGCAGGAGAAGTCGGGCGTTGAGACTACTGCGTACCGCGGCCAGAGCCGCGGTCGCCGCGCCGAGAGAACCGACAACAGATGATCCCCCCTCCACCTCGATGCCCCCGAACGCGACCAGCCGGCCCCGGAACAGCGCCCCTTCGACCAGGCGCACGTGACCCGAAACGACGACAACGCCCTCGATCGCAGCCCCGGCGCGCAGCGTCACGTCTCCGTCCACGAACAGAACGACTCGACCCTGCCCGCCATCGATGGTCAGGTCCCCCACCCTACCGCGTAAGGCCGTGAACGACCCGCAGGGGCGTGACGACTGCCCTGGATCGCCCCAGTTCCACATGGCCGAGAAATCGCAGGCACCAAAGGCGTCGGCCGGCGCGACTGAACCACGCGCGTCGAGGGCACCCGCCTGCGCCAGAGCAGCGTGCAACTCCAGAAGGCCGAGGGCTGGCGTACCGACGATCCCCAGGGCGCTGGTGTCACCCGACACCTCGCCGGCTACGAGGGTCGGTGCGCCGGCTCCCACCGAGACGACGGCTGGAAGGGCTTCCATGCGTTGAGCGGCATCCATCACCCAGACGAGTCGCCGACCCGCGGCGGCACCACCGCCGGGACGCGCCAGCGGCCTGGCCGTCAGGAGCCAGCCTTCCGTGGCGAGGCGCCGCCATGTGACCTCCGTCGAGTCCGCTCCATCGACCCCGGTGCGCTCGGTCCGCCGTCGACCCACGGGGACCGAGTCCATCCACGGTGCCCACCCGGCCTCGAGGGCGTTCAGCAGAGCTTCATCCACCACCGCGCCCTGATCTACGATCCGGGCGTGGGCTCGGGAGGTGACGTACGCCGATTCCGCGAGGACGAGGAGGGCGTGGCCGAGGACCAAGAGTCCGAGAGCTAGAAGTACGGCGAAGACGAGGACCGCGCCTGACTCGGTGGAGCGGCCGTTCCTCATCGGGCGGCCCAAGCCAGGAACTCCGACACCGATCGACCGGTGGGCCCGTCAGGTATCCAGCGCATTCGCACCGTCGAATCTCCGGGAAGGAATCCCGTCGGCCGGTTCTGCCAGACCTCGGGGGTGAGTGGCTGTCGCCCTCCGTAGCCGACCCGGTATCTGAGCGCTCCGCCGGAGAAGTGGTACGAGCCCGTCTCGAAGACCCTCACCAGGACGGCTCCAGCCGGCAACGTCTCCGGCGCGCCGAGCCGGAGGATCACCTCCATGGAGTCCGCCCCCAGACACGGCGCTGCGGCAGCGCCCCGGCTCTCCAGGTCGAATCGTGCGGTGACGCCGTCGACCGTCGTCACCTCGAGGGAGTCTTTGGCCGGCTCGGGAAGGCGGTCCCCTCGGTACGCGACGACGACCTCTTCGGCGGACCGGCCAGGAGCGCAGACGAAGCCGGCGCCACGAAACGCGCGAAGGCGAAGGGAGTCGGCGGAAGCCGACCAGTCGATGGGCGCGACGCCCCTTCCCAACTCCCGCCTGAGGACCGTCCTGGCGATGCGGCCGGCGGTCAGAGCATCGAGACGTGAAGTCATCGAGGCGTACGCCCGGTGCACGTGGGCCAGTGTGGAAAGGCCGACGTGGAGGACGAAGAGCCCGAGAAGGAGCGCGACCAGCGCTTCCACCACGGAGGCTCCGCCAAGGCTGCGGCTCATCGAAGAGGCACCCGCGTTCGAACAGCGAGGAGCAGCCCTCCACGCTCGTCCACGGCCTCCAGCTCCACCCTTCCCACAGTGTCCACGGTCCATGCCATGGATACGTCGTCGAAGGCGTCCATGCCCGATGCCGGCGACGCCCCTCGACGAAGAGAGTCCAGCACCGCCTCGGCCCGACCGGTGGCGGCCTCCAGTCGCTCGGCGCGGTGGAGTGTCCGTGCGGCGAGAGCCATCGTTCCTAGAACTCCGACGACGGCCATCTCCAGGACGAGCAAGGCGACGACCACTTCGATGAGCGTGAAGCCTCGACGGCTCATCATCATCGCCGCCGGACCCTGCCATAGCTCGAAAGCACGAGGGCGGCATCCGCCTCTCCCCGACGGAGTGCGATGGTGGCGCTGGTGAAGCGCCCCAGACCCAGCGCATCGAAGCGGAGGGTGAGGGAGTCGCGTCCGCTCGGCAGATGAACCGTCGTCCGGCGGTCACCAAGGGGCACCTCGTGAAGGACGGTGCCAGCCGCCGACACTCGCGCCGTCGCCGGGCTCGCCACGATGGTCACGACGCTCCCGCCGACCTGCACCGCTGCGGTGCGTCCCCGGAGGAGTGTCCGGGTGACCCGCTCCCGAGCCGCCATCACCGACGCTTCGTCGGCGAAACGGCGAACGGAAGGCACCGCGGCGGCCGCCCCGACCGCGAGCAGCGTGAGCACCGCGACCAGCTCCAGCAGGGTATACCCGACCGCCCGCTCTGCCGGACCCCATTCCACCCGCGCCTCCGGCCACGCAGGACCGCCCTTCGATGTCGACTTCGTTCTCATGGCCCCAAGGTCCCTCACATCCTGGGGCGGAGGGATAGCGCGATGGGCCGTTCTGACGAGGGCTCCTACCCGATCCCGTACTCCTGGATCTTGTAGCGAAGGGCTCGAGGCGAGAGCTCGAGGAGGTCCGCCGCCTGGGTCTTGTTGCCGCCCGTGCGATCCAGTGCCAGCCCTATGAGATGCTTCTCGAGTCGGGCGCCGTGCTTCTTGACCGACAGGTCGTCGGTATCGAGGCCGATGCCCGGCGTATCGGGTGCGGGCCGTCGCACCGCCTCGGGAAGGTCGTCTACGGC
>JABDLS010000120.1 GCA_013002885.1 Gemmatimonadota bacterium
GCCGAGATCCAGCCCATCGCCACCAAGAGGCTGCCCCAGTAGTTGAAGTGCAGCCCCAGGAAGAACGACTCGGGCATGCGCCAATCGCGTCCTTCGTTGACGAAGATGCCGTAGACGATGATCGGGATGCCGATGAACAGGGCGGCGGCGATCCAACGTCGGTAGAACTGGTCCGACCGGGCGGCCGCCAGGACATCCAGCTTGAACAGCGCCATGCCGAGGAGCATCAGACCCGTGATGCGCCACACGAAGAAGAGGGGGAACGTCGCCGTCTGCATCCCGAACGCTGCAGCGGTCCGTTGCTCGAGCTGCTCGCCATAGCTGCCACGGTAAGCGGCAAGCTCGGCTTCGACGATGTCCGGTGAAGGGTCGAGCTGCGCCCTCATCACCGCGACTTCATCGGGCGGCCACTGGTCGATGCTCAGGCCGCCGCCCAGGAGGAGCAGGGAGGCCGGTGCCATGGCTAGAAGCCCGAGCACGATGAGCGTGCGAGGGCGGAGTCGACGAGCCAGGAAGACGAGAGAGCCGCACAGCGCGTACGGCACGAGGATGTCAGCCCACCAGATCAGGTAGGCGTGCAGCATCCCGAAGACGAACAGCCAGAACATGCGTCGATAATGCAGCCCCGCCACCGGCTGCCCCCGTTCGGCACGGCGTTCGCTCATCAGGACGATCCCCGCCCCGAAGAGCATCGAGAAGATCGCCATGAACTTCAGGTCGGCGAACACGTGCGTGGCCTGGTACGCCAGCCGGTCGAGCCCGGTGTACGTACCCCAGACGGTCGGGTTGAAGTAGGTCGCCGACGGCATCGCGAACGACCACACGTTCATAGTCAGGATGCCCAGGACGGCGACGCCCCGCAGCACGTCCAGCGACGCGATGCGCTCCGGGTCCGAAACTGGCCCAGCGCCGCTCACCGAGGCGGTCGACGGTTGGGGCGCATCGGGCTCGGTCATCGTTCTAGCGCCTCAGAGGGGGCGTAGTCGGCGGGGGCTTCCGGCGGTACGTGGCCTGCTCGTAGGCGTACGCGATCCGGATGAGCGTCGGCTCCTCCCAGGCGCGACCGAAGATCTGTAGCCCCGCCGGAAGCGTACCGTTCATCACGAAGCCCATGGGTACCGTCATGGCTGGAAAGCCGGTGGGCGGGGCGGGGTACTGACTGTTGTCGCCGGCCGGCGTCGACATGTCGCCGACGAGGCGCGGAGGGTTGCTCCACGACGGGTAGATGAGCGCGTCCACGTCGTACTCGTCCATGGCCGTGAGCACGGCCTGGCGGAACTCCTCTTCCCGTTCGAGGCCCCGGATGCACTGCTCGTTGGTCTCGGGCGTGCCCTCGAAGTTCATGAACGCGCGCACGGTGGGGAGAACAGTGCGGTACACACGCCCGCTCTCGGCGATCTCCTCGAGCGTGCTCACCGGCGGGTTCGGAATGTCGGCCAGGTAATTCTCGATGTCGTAGCGGAAGCGGCGGCAGCCGGTGCCCTGCCGGATGGAGTCCAGACCGGGTATAAGGAAGTCGCGCACGACGGTAGCGCCGAGCCGCTCGAGGTCGGCGAAGGACTCGGCGAAGCGCATGAGTATCTCGGGGTGGGCGGTCCGCTTGTACGCGATCTGGCCCACCACGCCGATGCGGAGACCGTCGAGGTCGGTCTCGAGGAAGTCCAGATAGCTGTCTGCTCGACGGGCGTCCGCTTCGGCGGTCACGGCATCGGCGGGGTCGGTGCCCGCGATGACGTCGAAGATCCGGACGGCGTCCTCCACGGTTCGCGTCATGGGACCGCCCACGTCGCGGTGTGCGTAGAGGGGCATGATCCCGTCGCGGCTGGTCAGACCCTGGGTCGAGCGGATGCCGACTAGCGCGTTGTGGCTCGAGGGGCCGCGGATCGAGTTGCCGGTGTCCGTCCCGAGACCCACCAGGCCCATGTTCGACGTCACAGCGGCAGCCGTCCCACCGCTCGATCCGGCCGTGACCCGGTTGAGCGCGTAGGGATTGAAGGTCCAACCAGGGAGCATCGACCCCACCGTTTCGAGCGCGGTGAAGGCGAACTCGGCGAGGTTCGACTTGGCGAGCACGATGGCGCCGGCCTCGCGGATCTTCCGGACCTGGTAGGCGTCATCGGCCGCCATCGAGCCTTCGAGCGACGCCGACCCGCCGGTCGTGGGCATGTCGTGGGTGTCGTAGTTGTCCTTCACGATGAAGGGGATTCCGTGGAGGGGACCCGTCAGCTCACCGGTGCTCCGCAGCTCCCGATCGAGCGAGTCGGCGCGCGCTCGCGCCCGTGGGTTGAGCATGATAAGCGCATTGATATGCGGGCCGTTCTTGTCGTACGCCTCGATGCGATCGAGGTAGGCCTCGACGAGGTCGCGGGAGGTGAGATCTCCGCTCAGCATCGCCTCGTGCGCCTCGGCGATGGTGAGCTCCATGAGCTCGACGCCACCGACGGTCTGGGCGTGGGCCGGAGCGGCGAGAGCGGGGAACAGGGCAGCGGCCAGGGCCAGGATCGAAAGCCCCCGTACGAGGGCAGCGAATGCAGAAGAGATCATTGGTTCGGAGTCGGGAGATGGTCGAGCGAGGCGCTGCGAAGCTAGGGAGCCGATGACCCGTCGGCGAGCGCTCGGGCTCGGCCCCATATGTCGTCGAAGGCCTTCTCGGTGAGCTTGCCCGTGAAGGTGTTCTGCTGGCTCGGGTGATATGAGCACAGCACGGTGGGCCCGTTGTCCACCTCGACCTCCACACCGTGGCCGAACCGGGGACGGGGGCGGGGTATGGTCGCGCCGGTCTGACCGAGGATCCGTAACGTCTGGACGTATGCGAAGCCGCCCAGGCAGACCACGACCCGCACAGCGGACAGGTGATTCAGCTCCTCCAGCAGCCACGGGGCGCATCGGTCCCGCTCCCTGGGCGAGGGCTTGTTCTGGGGTGGCGCACACCGAACTGCGGCAGTGATCAGAAGGTCGTTGAGCTCCAGTCCGTCACTCGTGTCGACCGCTTCGGACTGGTTCGCGAAGCCGGCGCGATGGAGGGCTCGGAAGAGCCAATCGCCGGAACGATCACCTGTGAACATGCGCCCGGTGCGGTTCGCCCCGTGTGCCGCAGGAGCGAGGCCTACGACGACGACGCGCCCGCGAGGGTCTCCGAACGCCGGGACCGGTCGGCCCCAGTACTCGTCGTCGCGGAAAGCAGCACGCTTTTCTCGCGCTACGCGCTCGCGCCACGCAACAAGGCGGGGGCAACGCCGACAGCCGACGATGCGCGCTTGAAGGGCTTCGAAGGAGCCTGCCTCGGCGGTCACTCGGTCCGGGGTGGTGCCTCGAGGCCGTTGGCCGTGTCGATGGCGTCGGAGAGCATCGCCCGAAGATCGGCAGCCGACAGCCCCTCGCCCACGACACGCTCGGTACGAGACTCGGTCTTCCCGGACCGCCATGTCATGACACGCACGTCGTATCCGGCATCGGCGCCCACCTCGATGACGATGCCACGCTCGAACCCTTCGGAGAACCACTCCAGCCGGCGGTGTGCTTCGGCCTTGGCCAGGTCCAGCCCGTTGGCCAGGGCGAAGACCGTGAGGTTCGAATCGATGACTTCGAGGTGCCCGCGTTCCCTTGCCGTCCCGTCGTCCATCCCGTCCTCCGTCCCGTGGTCGTGCCCGCACGCGGCCCCCCGGCCGCGCTGGCCTGCGGTACGGAATCTAAGGAGCGTCGCCTTGCTTCGCTCGCCGGAGTGCCGACGGGGCCGTGTGAAGGCCGGTCAGCGGCCCTCCGTACCGGCGACGTAAGCGGACCACCAGAGTGTGGCGAGCATCTCGGCCCCGGCCGCCAGACGTTCCGCGGCGAATGCCTTCGCGTCGGGGTGAGGACTCTGACCGGCGTTGAAGCCTGCGTCCCGGTCGAGGCGGTAGAGGGTCCCGAGGCGGGCATGGGAGGCCAGGATGTGTTCGACCACGGCGGGCCGAGCCTGCCCGTCGAGGGTTCGCGGCGCAGGGGGCAGGCGGCTGACGATGTCGTCCAGGGTGATGTGTGCGTTGACGAAGCGGGTCTCGAAGCGGGCGTGGAAGCCTCGCTCCACCGAGAATCCCTCGGGGTTCGGTGCGTCGCTGTCCCATCCGTCGAAGTGGATGGTGGTGTGGTGGGGTTGGGAGGCGTCCGTGACGTAGTGGCCGAGAACGCCGGCGTCGTCGATGAGTCGAGCCTCGATGAATCTCCGCCGATCCGGGTCGTCCTCGGCGTGCCAACGCTCCCAGAGGGACGCCACGCGCTGATGGAGCTCGACGATGCGGAAGAGGAGCAGCCCTCCCTCCCTGGCGCTCACACCTGCATCGTGGAGTCGGCCCAGGTAGGAGAAGCGGTCTCGTGCGTCGAGAGCGCCGTCGGGTAGGTTCTCGAGATCGACGTAGTGGTCGTAGTCACCTGCCCGGTCCAGTTCCGGGTACGCCCGAATTCGCCAGCGGTCGGGCTCGGGACTCAGGTAGATCAGCTGATCGCTCGCGTTCACGAAGAAGTCCGGAACGGTCTGGGGCAGGATACCGAGCGCAGCTTGCGTGGCCATCTCGTGCCCCTTGTATCCCCACGGCGGAGTGCGAGGGTCACGCTCGCCCGACGGGACCATGAGGACGGCAACCGCGACAGGGACGCACGCCTGGATGGAGTCCGTGAGTCTGAACATCAGCGCGAGTCGCCCAGACTACGGGCGAGAGCACCGCGGTCGACCTTCCCCAAATGCGTCCGTGGCAGGTCATCCTGGAAGACGACGGTACGGGGATACTTGTACGGCTCCAGGCGCGACTTGGCCCACGCCTGAAGTTCGGCCTCCAGCGACGCACCGGTTTCGATGCCCTCGTGGGTGACGACGAAAGCGGCGGGCTTCACGAGACCCCCTGCGGTCCTGGCCCCTACGACGACGGCTTCCCGAACCGCTTCGTGCTCGAGGAGACAGTTCTCGAGCTCCTTGGGCGACAGCCACTTGCCGCTCACCTTCAGCATGTCGTCGGCGCGACCCGCGTACGTGACGTACCCGTCTTCGTCGATGCTGATCATGTCGCCGGAGATGTACCATCCGTCGCGGAACGCCTCCTTGGTCTTCTCGGCGTTTCGCCAGTACGCCAGCGCGAGTGAGTCACCCCGGACCCTCATGGTGCCCACTTCGCCACGGGCGACGGGATCGCCGTCGGCGTCGCAGGCCCGAACGTCGAACCCCGGCACCGGACGTCCCAGCGTACCGGGACGCACGTCGTCGGGCCGGTTCGAGATGAAGATGTGCCACATCTCCGCCGTCCCCAGCCCGTCGAGGAGAGGCACGCCGAAGGTCTCGTTCCAACGTCGATGAAGCTCCACCGGCAGTGCCTCGCCGGCCGATGTCGCCAGGCGAAGGGACGAGAGGTCCCGGTCCGCCGCGCTCTCGTGGCTCACCAGCGTGTTCACCATCGTCGGGACGTTGACGAGGAGGGTAGGGCGATGGGCCTCGATTTTCTCGAACAGCGTCTCGGCGGTACATCGCTCGGAAAAGAGGGCGCTGGTCGCTCCTACGGAGAACGGGAAGAAGAGGTTGGTCCCGGTGGCGTATCCGAAGTACAGCTTGGGCACGGACAGGGTGATGTCGTCGGGTCGAAAGCCGAGGACGGTCTTCCCATAGAGCTCGGTGGTGTTGGCGAAGGACCGATGGGTCTGGACCACGGCCTTGGGGTGGCCGGTGGTGCCGCCGCTGAAGAGGAAGATGGCGGGATCGTCGGCTCCGGCGGCGTATACGGGGGCTTCGGGAGAGGCGGACTCCAACTGCGCCTCGTAAGCGTTTCCGCCCACGGTGAGCCTCGAGGGGGCGTACTTCGCTCCGTCCGCCGCCTCCTCGAACGCGGGTGCGACGTCTCGATGGACCAGGGCCGTCGCCGGCGTGGTGTACTCGTAGAAGTACCGGACCTGATCGGTGGGGAGGTGCGGGTTGACCATCACGACCACGCCGCCCATCCGGAGGATGCCGAAGAGGGCGGCTACGTAGTCCGGCCCGTCCGGGAGAGCGATGAGCACTCGATCGCCCGGCTCCACGCCCTGGTCGAGAAGAAGGCTCGCCACCCTGCCTGCCCGATCGTGGATCTCCTGGTAGCTCCAAGACCTCTCGTCGGTGAGGACGGCTCTGCGTTCGCCGGCTCCACCGGAGATACGGTCGCCCAGGAAGTAGTCGTAGATGTTGAATGGATGCGGCGGATCGAAAGACATGCCGTGACGATACGCGGGCTGTAGAATGGTGGTCAATTCATCGCGCACTCGGAGACTCATGGCGGTCCATCGTTTCGCAGAGATGACGTGGGAGGAAGTCAGGGACGCGACGGAACCGGGCGCGGTGGCAATCTTGCCGGTCGGGGCCGTAGAGGCCCACGGACCGCATCTGCCAGTCGGAACGGACGTGATCATCGCCGAGGGAATGGCCCGCGCCTGTGCCGAGAGCCTTTCCGCCGACGCCCGGCAGGCTTTCATCCTGCCTCCGGTCTGGTACACGGCGGCGCCCTTCGCGCGTAACTTTCCGGGCACTGTGGCGGTGGACGCCGACACGGTGAGCGCCCTCGTCCTTCAAATCGCCTCGTCCCTCAAGGAGCAGGCCATCGAGACCCTGGCCGTCGCCAACGCCCATCTCGATCCCAGCCACCTGGGCTCTCTCTACGACGCGGCTGGTGGGGCCCCCTCCGGCGTGCGCGTCGTCTTTCTGGATCTGACTCGACGACGGGTCGCCGAGCGCCTCACCGACGAGTTCAGGACCGGTGCCTGCCATGCGGGACGCTTCGAGGGCAGTATCGTCCGAGCGGAGGCTCCAGAACTCTTCCGGGAGGAGATGGCCGCCGGGCTGGAGCCGAACCCGAGAAGCCTCTCGACGGCGATCCGCGAGGGGCAGTCGACCTTCGAAGAAGCCGGCGGCGCCCGAGCCTACTTCGGGTGGCCCGGCGAGGCGACGGCGGAGGAGGGCCGGGCGACGGTCCGCACGCTGGGGGAGTTGCTGGCGGAGGCCGTACGTGAGTCGGAGGCGTCAGCGTGAGCGGCCCCGGGCTGAAGGGCTACCATGCCGTCGTTACCGGGGGAGGCCGAGGGATCGGAGCCGCCGCCGCCATCGCTCTTGCCGAAGCGGGCGCCCAGGTGTCGGTGGCTGCTCGAAACGAGACCCAGGTCGTGGAGATCGCGGCCGCCATGCGGGAGAACGGCCACGAGGCTTTCGCCTTCCGGTGCGACGTCACGGACCCGCACCAGGTTCGGGACCTGGCCCTCTCGGCCACCGAGGCAATGGGGCGCATCGACATCCTCGTGAACAATGCCGGAACAGCCACCTCGAATCCGCTGCCGAAGATCACCCTTCCGGAGTGGCAGCACATCCTGAGCGTGAACGCCACCGGTACGTTTCTTTGCTCCCAGGCTGTCTTCAATCAGATGAAAGAGCGGAGGTGGGGGCGCATCGTGAACGTCGCCTCCATCGCCGGAGTCGAGGGGGACAAGTACATCTCGGCATACACCGCCGCGAAGCATGCCGTTGTGGGTTTCACCCGGGCGATGGCCGTTGAGGCACGGGGAACGGGTGTCACGTTCAACGCGGTTTGCCCTGGCTACGTCGACACGCCGCTCACAGATGAGACCATTTCTCGCATCATGCGTCAGACCGGGCGCTCCTGGCAGGAGTCGCTGTCTGCTCTGCTGGAACAGGCCGGGCAACCGCGGCTCATCCGGGCCCACGAAGTGGCCGCGTCCATCCTGGATCTCTGCACGGAAGAGGCGGGGTCCCGCAGCGGGGAGCTCGTGCTCCTCGACGGCACGGAGACTCCGTGACCTTTCGTCGCGTGAATCCGGACGAGCTTGGAGCTCCCAGCGGTTGGAACAACGGTATGATTGCGCCGGCCGGTGGACGCGTCCTTTTCGTGGCCGGCCAGGATGCGGCCAACGCTGACGGCGAAGTTCTCACCGATGACTTCATCGAGCAGTTCGACATAGCCTTGAGGAAGATGTTGGCTGTGGTGCGTGCGGCGGGAGGCGACGCCGAATCGGTCGGGCGGATGACCGTGTTCGTCACGGACATGGAGTTGTACCTCTCCGCGCGGTCCGAGCTCGGAGCGGTGTGGCGGGCTCATATGGACAAACACTTCCCGGCGATGGCCCTCATGGAGGTGTCCCGCCTGGTCGATGCCCGGGCCAAGGTGGAGGTCGAAGCGACGGCGGTGATCGTCGACACGGAGTGAACTCGACGACTCGCTCAGCGGTGGAGCAGGCGGACCGAGTCGGCGTTCCCAAAGGGAGGATGTGGGGTGTTTGAACCTGAATCGTTTCTCTGTCGCATCGACGATGCGACCGGCGTGGCGACCCTCACGCTGAATCGGCCGGACCGGCTCAACGCCCTCACTTTCGAGGTCTATGACGAACTCCGGCGGGCCTTCTACGCTCTCCACGACGAAGAAGCCGTCCGCGTGGTCATCCTCACTGGAACGGGCAGAGGCTTCTGTTCCGGGGGGGACGTCGAGGACATCATCGGGCGCCTCTTCGAGCGGGATATGCGAGGCCTCCTCGAGTTCACTCGAATGACGTGCGACCTGGTCCTCTCCATAAGGCGCTGTCGCAAGCCCGTCATCGGCGCCCTCAACGGCACCGTGGCAGGAGCCGGCGCCGTCATCGCCACGGCTTGTGACATGCGGATTGCCGCAGGGTCCGCGAAGATCGCCTACCTCTTCACCCGGGTCGGGCTCTCCGGAGCCGACATGGGAGCCGCCTGGATGCTCCCCCGGATCGTCGGCCTGGCCAAGGCCAGTGAGCTGCTCATGGCCGGGGATTTCATCAGTGCCGACGAAGCGTGGCGCATCGGGCTCTACAACCGGGTCGTCGGAGACGGTGAGGCCCTGAATGCCGCTACCGAGCTCGCGGAGAAGCTGGCCGAGGGCCCCTCGTTCGCCCTGGAGATCACGAAGGACTCCCTCAACCGTGAAGCGAGCATGGACCTGGAAGGGGCCCTCGAGGCCGAGGCCCAGATTCAGGCCGCCCTCATGCTCCATCCCGACTTTCGCGAGTCGTACGACGCGTTCGTGGAGAAGCGGAAGCCGAACTTCCTGTAGGTTCTCAGCAGCCGCCAAGCCTCAACAGCCGTGTAGACGCCATGTCCGATACTCACACCGTCCGGGCCTTTCTCGAGGCCGACCACCATCCGTGGGGCGCCGAGGTCGCGACCTTTGCCGCCCGGGAGCTCACCGGTCGGAGCGAACCCGACGGCGATTCGGCCGCACGTCGCGAGGCGCGGGAGCTCCTCGCGTCCATGGGCGAGGCCGGACTCTTCGCGCCCATCGGGCGCCGGGACCTTCGGGGATGCTGCCTGGCCCGCGAGATCGTAGCCGCCGCGTCGCCGCTGGCAGACGCCGTCTGGGCCCTACAGGGTCTCAGCATCACGCCCTTCCTCATTGCCGGGACCGACGCACAGCGTGACGAGTGGGCCAAGCCCGCGCTGTCTGGACAGCTCATGGGCGGTTTCGCAATCACCGAACCCGAGGCGGGCTCCGACGTCGCTTCCATGCAGGCCAGAGCCGTCCGGGATGGCGATCACTACGTCCTGAACGGACACAAGTGGTTCATCAGCAACGCCGGCATCGCCGACTTCTATGTGGCGTTCGCATCCACCGACCCCGATGCAGGCAGCCGGGGCATCAGCGCGTTCGTGGTGCCCGCCGACACGCCGGGGCTCACCTTCGTCGGCGCCCAGGTCATGAGTGCGCCACACCCGCTGGGAGAGCTGCGCTTCGAGGCCTGCCGGGTGCCCCTGTCCCACATCGTCGGAGACGAGAATTCGGGGTTCAAGGTGGCCATGGCGACCCTCGACCAGCTGCGCCCGACCGTTGGGGCGGCGGCTTGTGGCATGGCCGAACGGGCCATCAGGGAGGCCCTCGACCACGCCGTGGGGCGCGAGCAGTTCGGCAAGCCTCTGGCCGACTTCCAGATTATCCAGGACAAGCTGGGGCGAATGGCCATGGAACTCACCGCCGCACGCATGCTCGTGTACCGGGCGGCATACGAGAAGGATCTGGGCGCGGACCGCATCACCACCGAGGCGGCTATGGCCAAGGCGTTCGCCACCGAGAAGGCGCAGCGCATCATCGATGACGCGGTTCAGATCCTCGGCGGGCGAGGTGTCATGGCCGACCACCCGGTGGATCGGTTGTACCGCTCCATCCGATCTCTTCGCATCTACGAGGGCGCCACCGAGATCCAGCACCTCATCATCGGTGGGCGGATGGTGGCAGACGCCAAAGCCGAGCGGCGCCCTTGAGGATCCTCGTCGCTGGCGGCGGACCTGCCGGCCTCTACTTCGCCATCCTCATGAAGCGGGCCGACCCGGCCCACGACATCGTACTCGTCGAGCGAAATCGGGCCGACGACACCTTCGGCTTCGGCGTCGTATTCAGCGACGCCACCATCGTGGAGGTCGAGAGCGCCGATCCGGAGACGTATCGGGCCGTCACCGACCACTTCGTCCGGTGGGACGACATCGACGTCCACTACGGGGGCGAGCTCATCCGCTCCACGGGCCACGGCTTCAGTGGAATGAGTCGACAGACCCTCCTGACGGTCCTCCAGGACGAGGCTCGCGGGCTCGGGGTCGACCTTCGATTCGAGACGGAGATCGCGACGCCCACCCCACCCGCTTCCAGCGCCGTCGCCAAGCACGACGGCCCGTCGCCTTTCCACCTCGACCCCGCCGACTGGGATCTGGTGGTCGCCGCCGACGGGGTCAATTCGACGGTTCGGGCGGCCATGGCCGAAGACTTCGGGCCCAGCATCGACTGGCGCCCCAACCGATTCGTCTGGCTCGGCACCACGAAGCCTTTCCCGGCGTTCACCTTCTACTTCAAGGAGGACGATCACGGACTGTGGCGGGTCCACGCGTATCAGTACGAGCCCGGCCGCTCGACATTCATCGTGGAGTGCACCGATGACACGTGGGCCGCAGCGGGAATGGACGAAGCGTCGGACGCCGATACGCTCGCCTTCTGTGCCGATCTGTTCGCCGAGGAACTCGACGGTCACGAGCTGATTCCCAACAAGAGCGTCTGGCGGAGCTTTCCCACGGTCCGGTGCGCGCGGTGGTCCGTGGGCAACGTCGTGTTGGTGGGCGACGCCGCCCACACGGCCCACTTCTCGGTGGGATCGGGGACGCGTATGGGTATGCTCGACGCCATCGCGTTGAGGAATGCCCTCATTGACGACGTGGGAGCGTCGGACGCCGAAGCCGACGAATCGATGAACGTCGCCCGTGCCCTCGGGGCGTACGAAGAAGAGCGTCGCCCTGCCGTCGAGTCTCTCCAGCGGGCCGCCCAGGCGAGCCTCGAATGGTTCGAGGACACGGAACGCTACATCGATCTGGACCCGCTCCAGTTCAGCTTTACGCTCCTTACCCGCTCCCTGCGCATCACCCACGAGGACGTGCGGATTCGAGACCCGGACTTCCTGGCGAGGGTGGACGCATGGGTGGCCGGGGAGGCGGAGGCTCAAGCCCGCCGGCCCGTGCCGAGGGATCCGCCGCCTCCGCCCATGTTCACGCCGTTCCGGCTTCGGGATCTGGTGGTGCCGAACCGGGTCGTGGTGTCGCCCATGTGTCAGTACACCGCTGAGGACGGGACCGTCGGCGACTGGCACCTGCAGCATCTCGGGAGCCGTGCCATCGGCGGGGCGGGCCTCGTTTACGCGGAGATGACGGATGTCTCGCCCGAGGCGCGCATCTCACCCGGATGCGCTGGCCTGTACAGGGACGAGCACGTGGGCGCGTGGAAGCGCATCGTCGACTTCGTGCATGAACACTCCCAGGCGAAGATCGCCATGCAGCTCGGTCACGCCGGGCGAAAGGGCGCGACGAAGACCCTCTGGGAAGGCGACTCGGAGCCCCTGGAGGACGGTGCATGGGACATCGTCTCGGCATCGCCCATCCCCTACTTCCCGGATCGAAGTCAGACGCCACGGGAGATGACGCGGGCGGACATGGACGAGGTCGTCGCCGACTACGTACGGGCAACGGAGCGAGCCGTGGTGGCCGGTTTCGATCTGCTCGAGATCCACATGGCCCATGGATACCTCCTGGCCTCCTTCATCTCGCCCCTCACCAACGAGCGGGACGACGAGTATGGCGGAGAACTCGCCGCCCGCATGCGTTTTCCCCTCGAGGTCTTCGACGCATGTCGCTCCGTGTGGCCCGACCGCCTTCCCATGGCTGCTCGGGTGAGTGCGGTGGACTGGGCGCCAGGCGGCATGATGCCCGAGGACACGGTCGAGGTGGCGCGACTGTTGGCGGCCCACGACTGCGACGTGGTGGATGTCTCTTCGGGTCAGACCGTGCCCCATCAGCGTCCCCGCTACGGCAGGCTCTTCCAGACGCCTTTCGCCGATCGAATCCGCCACGAAGTGGACATCGCCACCATGTCGGTTGGCAACATCTCCTCGTGGATGGACGTGAACACGATCGTGGCCGCGGGGCGTGCCGACTTGTGCTTGATCGCTCGGGCGCACCTTTTCGATCCGTACTGGACGCGTCACGCGGCGTACATGCTGGACCACCCGCTACCGTGGCCGGACCAATACAAGTCCGTGGAGCGGTACACGCCTCGGTTCGAATTCCACTTCGGTGGGGAGTAGTCCGTGGACATTCGCACGAAGTTGGTCTTTACCTTCGTCGCGGTCGCCCTGGCGAGCATGTTCGCCCTCGCCTACACGGCGTACCAGACAGTAGCGGCGCAGCTCACCGAAGCGCGGATCACCCAGCTCGAGGGCCTCGCCGCCTTCAAGGTCGGATCGCTCCAGAGCATCGTCGATGGCTGGTCCGATCTCTTGAGCCTGGTGGCCACCCGTGACCGGATTCGCACGACGCTCGCCGACTACAGCCGATCGTCGGAAGCCGCGGATTCCGTCCAGCTTAGGGAGCTTCTGGACAACGTCCGCCGTGCGTCTCCCACCTTCCACGAGGTGTCCCTCCTGGACCCCACGGGTAATCGCATCGTGCGATCGGGCCCGGAGCCGGGGCACCCGGCGGTGGAGCTGGACCTCCTCGATCGCTTCGACGACAGTCAGCCGTGGTACATCGGCATGGTCTTTCCCGACGGCGGGGAGATGCCCCTCGGGAGCATGGCGGCGCCCATCGACCTCGCAGGCGAGCGGCTGGGCTACCTTCATGCCCTTCTGACCCTGGATGAGATCGTGCAGATCTCGCAAAACACGGAAGGCCTGGGGCGGACGGGGGAGACGATGGTCGTCGTCATGGATGGCGACGTGGGTCGGATCATCCATCCAGTGCGCGCAGCTCCGGTGGAGGGCGACTCGACCTTCGACCGCCGCCGCTACGAAGGGAGCGGCTTGCGGGTAGGCCCCAACGACGTCGCCGCTCAGTCCCTGCAGGAGACCGAGTTGAGCTTTCAGGGGATTGTGACGGACTACCGGGGCCAGGAGGTGTGGGCCGCCACCAGCTATCTGCGAGAGACGGATTGGGGCGTTCTGGTGAAAGTGGACGCCGCCGAGCAGATGGAGCCGATTCGGGAGGTCCGGGACCAGCTCATTCGTATCGGCATGATCCTGGCGGCCTTCGCCATCGTCGCTGCCTTCGTCATCAGCTTCCGGGTCGCCCAGCCTATTCTCAAGCTTTCGGCGGCCGCGGACCGCATCCATGAAGGCGACCTGTCGGCTCGGTCGGGGGTTCAGCGGGAGGACGAGGTGGGTCTCCTCGCCCGGACCTTCGACGAGATGGCCGAGGGACTCGAGGAGCAGGTCAGGCTCCTTACCGAGTACCACCAGTTCTTCAACATGTCCCTCGACATGATGTGTATCGCTGCCACCGACGGGTACTTCAAGCAGGTCAATGAAGCGTGGACCCGGGAGTTGGGATGGTCGGAGGAAGAGCTGCTCAGCAAGCCCTTCGTCTCGTTCGTCCATCCCGACGACGTGCAGAAGACCATCGACGAGGTGGCCAAGCTCGATCAGGGGATTCCCACGGTCCAGTTCGACAACCGGTATCTCCACAAGGATGGCACCTACCGAGCCCTCCGCTGGCGAAGCACGCCGGAGGGGGGGACGGGCAGGCTCTACGCCATCGCTCGGATTCAGCCGGCGGAGTCCCCGAAGGCTGAAGGGGGCGTGTCCTGACGGACTTCACCTACCTGGGGCTCATCGCCGGCTTCATCTATCTCCTCATGGGCGGAGACCTCCTCGTCCGAGGAGCGGTGGCCTTGGCACGGCGCCTCAACGTCCCACCGGTGGTCGTCGCCGCCACGGTCGTCGGCTTCGGCACGTCGCTGCCGGAGATGCTCGTCTCCATTCAGGCCACAATCACGGGTGTCCCGGACCTGATCCTCGGGAACGTCGTCGGCAGCAACATCGCGAATGTACTCCTGGTGGGTGGAGCGTCGGCCGTGGTCTACCCGCTGCTTCACGACGACCGGGAGCTCCGGCGTAACGTCCTGCTGATGTCAGCATCGCTCCTGGCGTTCACCGCCTTTGCCGCCACCCGCGACATTGGGACGGTCGACGGTGTCATTCTCCTGGTGGCCTTCTTCGTGATGATGGCGGCGACGGCACGGTCCACGATCCAGGGGCGCAAGGAACGAGACCCTTCCACCCCCCTCGACTGGGTGCTGGGGATTCCCAGCCAGATGATCGTCATCGGAGTGTTCATCGTCTCCGGAATCGTCATGCTGCCTCTCGGAGCGAACCTCCTCGTCGACTCGGCGGTGCAGATCGCGCAGCGCTTCGAGGTCCCGGAAGCGGTGATCGGCTTGACCGTCCTCGCGGTCGGCACGTCACTGCCCGAGTTGACGACGACGGTGTTGGCCGCCATGGAGAGGCGGTCGGACGTCGCCATCGGGGCCATCATCGGGAGCAACACATTCAATATTCTGACGATCATGGGCCTCGCGGCGGCCATCAGCCCCTCCCCGATCGAGGTTTCGAGTCGGATGATGTTCCTCGACATTCCCTTCATGCTCGTCACCAGTGGGGCCCTTGGCATTGCCGCCCTTCGAGGACGGTCCATCGGGAGAAGGGTGGGGATCACGATGCTGGTCGGGTATGTCGTCTATCTCACCACCCTTGTCGTCATCGTTTGACGGCGCACATACGAGGCCTGCCACCGTGTCTGAAGCGGTCACCTACGGGAAGTACCTGAAGCTCGAGGAGCTGCTTTCGCTACAGCAGCCGCGCGATGCCGTGGAGCACGACGAGATGCTCTTCATCGTCATCCACCAGGTGTACGAACTCTGGTTCAAGGTCGTTCTCCACGAGATCGATTATGCTCGGCGGCTCCTCACCTCGGGGGATGCTCCGAGAGCCCAGCACACGTTGAAGCGGGTGCTCACCATCTTGAAGGTCCTCGTGTCGCAGCTGGACATTCTCGAGACCATGACGCCCACCGAGTTCCTGACCTTCCGCGAGCGCCTGGAGAGTGCCAGCGGCTTCCAGAGCGATCAGTTCCGGCAGCTGGAGTTCGCCCTGGGCCACAAGAACCGGACGGCCATCGAGCGGTTCAAGGAGGGCTCCCGAGCGCGCTCGGATCTCGAGCGAAGGTGGGGGGAGCCTACCCTTTGGGATGCATTGCTCGCCTACCTCGCCGGGCAGGGCCACCCGGTGCCCGAACGCCAGCTGCAGCGTGACGTGACCGCACCCATCGAGCCGTCGGAGGAGGTCCAGGCCATTCTGACCGAGGTGTACCGGAACGATCCCCGGGATGCCGAGCTCTGTGAACGGCTCGTCGACCTCGACGAGGGGATCCAGGAGTGGCGGTACCGCCATGTGAAAATGGTCGAGCGGACCATCGGCGTGAAACGAGGAACCGGGGGCTCGGCCGGATCCAAGTATCTGCGGACGACCTTGAACGAACCCCTCTTCCCGGATCTGTGGGACATCCGGGCGCAGCTGTGACCGGCCCGGTGGAGACGACGACGTCGTCGTTGGACGAGCTTCGTGTCCGACCGAATGCCCTGGCGCGCCACTACTCAGCGTTCCGGGTCGACGAGCGCCTCCTCCTGACGGGGCACTCACACCAGGCCTGGCCCGATGTCGCGTTCGAGGGGCAGAAGGAGGCGTGGCTGGACGCGGCTGAGCACGCTGACGGCAAGTGGGACTCCGTGGCTCACAAGGTGGAGAGGGTATCCGAGGGCTACCGGACCCTCATGGGTGGGTGTGCCGGGGACATGACTCTGGACACCAACACCCACTCCCTCGTGGTCCGCTTCCTCTCCGCCCTCCCGCTCCGCGAGAGACCAAGGATCGTCACCACCGACGGCGAGTTTCACACCATTCGACGCCAACTCGACCGCCTCGTCGAGGAGGGACTGGAAGTCGTCAAGGTGCCGGCCAAGCCCGTGCACACCCTTGCCGAGCGGGTCGCCGAGGAAGTGGACGACCGGACAGCGGCGGCTATGATCTCGTCGGTCCTTTTCACCACGGGCCTCGTCGTGCCCCATCTCGATGCGGTGGCCCGGGCGTGCGAGCGTCAGGGGGCGGAAATGCTGGTGGACTCCTACCACTCCCTTGGTGTGGTTCCCTTCTCCTTGGAGGGGATGGAGCGGGCCTTCGTCGTCGGTGGAGGCTACAAATACCTACAACTCGGTGAGGGTAATTGCGCGCTGCGTGTGCCGCCGGATTGCACCCTCAGACCCGCCGTCACCGGGTGGTTCTCCGAGTTCGCCGAGTTGGCCGACGAACGGGTCCCCGGTCGGGTCGCGTACGGGACGGGCCCCGCTCGTTTCGCCGGGTCGACCTACGATCCGACTTCGGCGTATCGAGGGGCCGCGGTCCTCGACTTCTTTGTCGAACAGGGGCTGACGGCCGATTTCCTGCGCACGGTCAGCCTTCATCAGGTGGGGCTGCTGGAGCGGACCTTCCTGAAGTTGGCCCTGGACCCTGCCACCATCCGTCTCGAGTCGGAGGTGGACGCCGATGCCCGCGGCGGTTTCCTCGCCCTGACAGCCGACGACGCGGGTGGCCTGTTCGACCGACTCCTGCAGCGGGGCGTTCGCACCGACTACCGGGGTGACGTCCTGCGTTTCGGGCCTGCTCCTTACCACTGCGACGAGCAGTTGGTGGAAGCGATATCCATGCTGGGTGAGGTGGTGGACGGATAAGGCACACCTTTGGTTGCGAAGATGACTGCCCAGCTTCATACTCAGGGCGCATGTTATCCGCCGACTCTGCGGAGTCCCAGTCTCAGGAGGAAGATCGTGTTCGAACACCCTCCACTCTGGCGCCTCGGCGCCCTCGCGTTGATCGTCCCGGTCACCGCCTGCTCCCCCGACTCGGTCACCGAGCCAGACGTGACCGGACCACAACTCGCGGTAGCTTCGGAGTTGGCGGCTGAGATCTCGCAGCACATGGACGACGTCAACGCCGCTCTGGCTGCTGGCGGCGACGAATACCGGGTTGCCATGGCGGAGTACGTCACCCGCGCGGAGCCAGGCGCGGAGATGGGCAACACCGTCATTGCTCGTGATCTGGGAAACAAGCGGCTCAGCACCCAGTTCGTCGAGGGCGATCCCCGGCGTGCGTGGAGCGGGCCCGGGGCGAACGCCGTGACCTACGCCGTTGATCGCACGGGTGATGCCGTGCCGCTATTTGGTGGTCTCGGTGGCGCCGCCACCGACGGCGCCATCGCACGCGCGATGAACAGCTGGAATGGGCTTCGCTGTTCCGAGTTGAACATGTCGCGCAACCCAGACTTCGGCCTGGACATCGGCGTGATTGCCTTCTTGAACGGCCTCGGCGGCTCCCCCTTCGTCTTCGCCGACGTGCAGCATGCCGGTTGGCGTGACATCAATTTCCCGGGTGGCATTCTCGGGGTCGCGTTCACCTTCGTCTGGGTCGACCTGAACGGCCCGACAGATATCGACGCCGACGGCTATGCCGATACGGCGTTCCGCGAGATCTACTACGACCCGAGTTGGGCGTGGGGGACAGACGGTTCACCCGGCTCCATAGACGTCGAAACGGTGGCCCTCCATGAGGCTGGCCACGGGCTGAGCCAAGCGCATTTCGGCACGGTCCGAATCATGAACGACGGCTCCGTCAAGGCATCACCGCGCGCCGTCATGAACGCCCTATACTCCGGCCCTCTGCGGGATCTGCAGGGCACCGATGTCGGCGGGCACTGCGCCAGCTGGGGTAACTGGAACGGAGACCCGGGGGCCAACTAGCCGCCCGGACCCGTGGTCCATTGTCGACGGAGGTCGGGCCGGCCGCTTTCGGGGGCCGGCCCGATCCTCGCCGCATCGCCTTGCGATTAGGTCGGCTCCAGCTCGGCGTCGTCGCCGACGCGCACCACGCCGTCGTCCAACACCACTCCGTAAGCTCCGCCGTTCCAGTCGGGATCGAGGGCCGACGTGAGACCCTGCACCTGAGCATCCATCCGTTCACAGGGCCGCGTCTCCCCCACCAGGCGGACGCGAACGCCACCGAGCCGCAAGGTCTGCCCTCGTGTCTCCTTCAGACGAACGCCGCTGACCATGACGTTGGCCCTGCGCATGGAGGGTGCCACGTCGGGCAGGTCCGTGGAGATCCGGTCGAAGACCTCCTTCTCGACGATGGTCACCTGCCGCTTGGATCTGCCGAAGTTGGCGTCGTCGGCGATACCCTTGTCCTCTACGAAGCGAGCATGGTCGGTAGCGTCCATGACACCGCGGTGGGCTCGCTTGAGCCAGAGTGCCTCCACTCGTCCATTCATCCCGGCCTCCTCTTGGAAGGATAGTCCACGATGTTCTCCCATTCCGAGGCGTCGGACCGGGCGACGACCGCGACGACCGGCTCGGTGTCGCTCAGGTTGACGACCTCGTGCGGCACACCGGGCTCGATGAAGATGAAATCCCCCGCCTGGTTGTCCATCGACCGCTCCAGGCCCGGCCCGTATTCGTGTCGGACCCGGCCCTCGAGAATGAAGAGCATGACCTCGAAGTCCACGTGGGTGTGGGCATAGGCGACCCCTCCAGGAGGCACGGTGGCCACGTTCATGGAGAGCTGTTTCGCCCCGACGTTCTTGGCCGACAACCCGGTCTTGTAGCGGATGCCATTCCACCCACGCCAGGTTTCGGGGGCGCGGACGCAGAGGATGCCACCTCCGTCCTCGGCGGTCAGACCGGAGGCTTCGGACGTCATCGCCCAGCCTCCGCGCCGCCCACCATGGCTTCGAGTTGCTCGGGGGTGCGCGGTAGATCACGAGTCAGGACCTCGGCGCCGTCCTCAGTGACGAGGATGACATCCTCAACGAATACTGCGATGCCCAGGTCGTGGTTGTAGTACCATGGCTCGACGGTGAAGACCATGCCCGGACGAAGGGGCTCGCCTGGGAGTGCGGGGTCACCCGCCTCCAGTCCAATGTGGTGACCGAAAAAGGACGGTGTCTGCATGTACCGCTCCTCGTGGTCAGGGATCGCTCGGTAGGCCACCTGGGTGAGCTCGTCGAAGGTCACCCCCGGGCGGACGGCTTCGATGATGGCGTCGGCGGCCTGCGTGCTGACCATGAGCTTCTCCCGCTGGACCGCGTCGAAGCGTCCGTTCACGGGGAAGGTCCGTCCCACGTCGCTGATGTAGCCATCGATCTCGCACCCGACGTCGAGGATGACCAGGTCTCCGTTCTCAACGGGACGGTTTCGCCGGTCGTAGTGTGCGGCGAGCACTCGCCATGGCCAGAGGCTGTTGGGACCCGACTTCACGATGGGCGTGAAGGGGATCGTCTGTGCCCCGCGAGCCCGGCACGTCTCCTCGAAGACGCCCTGAAGCGTACGCTCGTCGACACCCGGCCGGATTCTCGCCGCTGCGGCCCGGATGCCCTGGGCGGTGGCGTCGGCGGCGATGCGCATCTTCTCCACCTCGTAGCGGCTCTTGACCATGCGGCCCAGCGCCACCTCTTCGAAGGCGCTGGCGATGTCCGCGTTCGGGTGATCCTGTCGGATGCGCACAAGCATGGCGGTGATGGGGTCGAGTCCGCCGAACAGGGGGACCTGCGAGGGCTCGAACGCCCCGGGGACGCCCAGATTCACTCGGAGCGTCGTGCGCCCCCGCACCCGGCGACCCAGGAAGTCCTCGAATTCCGAGGCGTCGCGGTACTCCTCGATGCCGGCGATGCTCCTGAGTTGGTAGTCATCGAGGAGAGGCCTGCCTGGGAAATCGTTGGGCCGCCCAGGGTTCTCGAAGCGGTAGTCGGTGGGGGGCAGGAAAAGAATGCTCCGGTCCCGGTCGGCGTCGAGCACGAGGACCGAGTTGGGTACCTCGAGCCCAGTGTAGTACCAGAAATCACCGAGTTGGCGGAAGGTATCCCCGTGGGTCCGTCCGTCCGACGACGGCACGATCATCATTCCGCCGCCGCTCTCCCGAAGGAGCCGGATCATATTGCTTCGGCGAAACGCGTACTCCTGCGGTCGGAAGTCCAGGCGCCTCACCCAGTCACCGTAGCGCTGCTCTGGAGTGGGCTCGTCGGACGCGTCGACAGCGGGAGGCGGTGTCCCGGTCGTCTGAGACGCTGCCGCGGTGGGCATTACGGCCACGGCGCAGATTCCGAGAAGGGTGGTGAAGAGGCCGAAGGGCGCCCCCGTGCGGGATTCGATGGCAGACAGGTGCATGGGAGGAATGAACCGTGGCGGTGGGTCGGGTAAGAGACGTACGTTGGGCCGGTGTCGACGGCCCCGCCACCCCGATAGCTGCATGGCGTCGAGTCTTCCGGGAGGTTCCACCTGCCTTTGAAGCTTCAGATCGAACTGGTCCATGACCCGGGGTGCCCGAACGTCGATGGCGCGCGCGAGGTTCTGGGAGAGGTCTGCAAGGAGCTCGGCGTTCCCGCCGTGTGGACGGAGTGGAACAGCGAGGCCCAGGACTGTCCGCCGCGTGCTAGGAACCTGGGATCGCCATCGGTCCTCGTGAATGGGGAAGACGTCGCACCCGGGCCCCACCCGTGGAAGGCACGGGAGCCCGATTCGGGCCCTCGCTGCCGTGTGTATCGCGACGGGGACGCCATCATTCCCGTGCCGCCCAAGGACAGGATCGTTTCCGCCATCAACAAGGCGATGCAGCCCGAAGTCGGCTGAGCGAGCCCGCCCCTCCGTGATGAGGCTCTTCCGTTCCCACGGCGTTCTCCTGGCCGTGTTGTGTGTGGCGGCGGGAGCCCAGGCCTGGATAAGCCTTCGGAACAAGTCCCTTACTTTCGACGAGCTGACCTACATTCCGGCCGGGTACAGCTACGTGGTTACAGGTGACTACCGGATCAACCCCGAGCACCCGCCATTGGCCAAGTTGCTCGCCGGTGGAGCCCTGCTTTCCGTAGGCCCGCGGCTCGACCTGCTACACGAGAGTTGGGAGGAGGCCGATCAGTGGGTTTTCGGAGAGCACTTCTTCGAAACATCGGGCGTCGGTACGGCTCGACTCACGGAGACCGCCAGAGCCCCTTTCGTGGCGCTCCTCATGGCTCTGGTGCTGCTGGCCTATTTCATGGCGACGGAGCTCTACAGCGCTCGGGCCGGTCTGCTGGCTGCGACCCTGTGCGCCTTCTCGCCGAATCTGCTGGCCCATGGCCGGTTGGCGACGACGGATTTCCCCCAGGCCTTCATGGTCGTCGCCACGGCATACGCCTTTCTCCTCTTCACCCGTTCGCCTTCCCCGATGAAGGCCGTCGCCACCGGCGTCGCCCTCGGGTTGGCTCTTTTGAGCAAGTACTCCGCCATCCTGTTGGTGGGGCTGCTGGGTGTCTGGTCGGTGGCCGCTGCGGTTCGGCGCATCCGACGCCGGCCGAAGTGGGGCGTGGCGGACGGGACGCTCGGAGAGGCCGTCGTGAAGGACCTTCCCCACGCTGCTCGGACCCTGGGTGGCGGTCTGGCGCTGGCGCTCATCGTCGCCGCTCTCGTGGTGAGCGTGGGGTACGGGACGCCGGGCAACCCGCTCGCCTTCTTCGGCGGCCTTGGCGTTCTCTACACCAACGTCCACGTCGACCTCCCGACCTACTTCGATGGTCGTTTTCACCCCGACGGCCTCTGGTACTACTTCGTCGCCGCCTTCGTCCTCAAGGCGCCGACGGCGTTCTTGCTCCTGCTCGCCCTGCGAATCGGCGAGCAGGTGTCTCGCCGGGGCGTCGATCTGGATGAGGCGCTTTACCTGTGGCTGCCGGCGGTGGTTTGGGTCGTGGCGATGACGGCGACGGCCCTCCAGTTCGGGATACGCTACATCCTCCCCGTCTACCCGCTCCTGTTCATCTATGTCAGCGGGATCGCGGCGTCGCCTTTTTACCTCGGTCCGGTCCGACGGGCGACCGTCTTCGTCCTGACAGGTCTGTTTGTGGTAGGGTCGTTGCGGGCCCACCCCCACTACATCCCGTTCTTCAACGCTTTGGCTGGGGGACCCGCCAACGGTATCGAATGGCTCGACGACTCCAATGTGGACTGGGGCCAGGACCTTCCTCTTCTCCGGGACTGGCTGGAAGCCAACGAGATCGATGACGCGACGCTGGTCCCCATGGCGTTCTACGATCCGGCGCTCTACGGCGTGCCGGGTACCGTGGTCCCGCCCGAAGTGGCTCTGCCGGTTCTCGCCTCCCCTGATCCCGAGCCGGGTATCTACGCGGTGAGCGCCCACCTCCTCACGCGTGTGCGGTGGGGAGGGCAGCCGGCCATTGATCCGCTCCGGGATCTCGAGCCCCGGGTGGTACTGGGCCATTCCATCTGGGTATTCGACATCCCACCCCGGTGAGACAGCCGGTGGGGGACCTCGGTTCCGAGGCTCGCGGGAAGGGTCGCTCGTCAGGTGGGCGGCACCGCCGCGTCGACATCTTCCTCTTCGCCTTCGTCTTGGTCCTCGCCGGCTACTTCTACAATGGGTGGGGGTGGAACCAGACGGCTCGCTACGACGCCATATGGGCGTTCGTGGAGCCCGGCCCTCACCAGGGTACGGTCCGCATCGACGACTTCCTGATTGATGCGGAGAACGGTATCAACACGGGCGACTGGGCTCGCAACGCCGAGCACAGCCCCCACTACTACGCCAACAAGGCGCCGGGAACGACGCTCCTCGGCATCCCGTTCTACGGAGCGCTGTACGGAGTCGAGTCCATGGTGGGCGTGGACCCCCTCGAGCCGGCGGTCGTCCTCGTCAACGCCTACCTGATCCATCTCTGGGTCACTGTCCTGCCTCTGGCCCTGTCGGCGCTCTTCTTCCGACGCATCCTACAGTACGCTGGGGCGCGTCCCCGGCGAGCGGCGGCGCTCACCCTCCTTACCTATTCGGGCACGCTGCTACTCCCATTCAGCACGGCGATGTGGGGTCACACGACGGCCGCCGCGTTCGTGGTGATGGCCCTCGGCTGCTTCCTCGCTCAGAGAAAGGGGGCGTGGCTGGCCGCCGGGCTGCTGGCCGGTCTGGCGGTCCTCACCGACTACGGGGCGGGACCCTTCGCGGCGAGTCTGGTAGGGCTGGCCGTGCTTCGCCCGGTCATGCGACCGCGGGTGCCGTGGGTTGTGGCGGGAGGGGCGGGCCCGCTCGTCGTCTTCGTCGCCTATCACTGGGTGCTCTTCGGTTCACCCTTCACGCTGGCGAGCTCCTACAGCGCCTCGGAGATGATCACCGAGCGATACGTCCTGGGGCTCTTCGGCATCCCGCATCTGGAGGCGTTCTGGAGCCTCACTTTCTCGTCGGCTCGCGGGCTCTTCGTGTTCATGCCGGTCCTGCTCATGGCGATGGTCGGCGTCTTCCACATCCGAGGGCACAGGCGAGCGGAGCTGGGGTGGCTGGTCGTCTTCAACGTTGCCGCCGCTCTCCTCATGAACATGAGCTTCAACGCGTGGCAGGGTGGTGTGAGCGCAGGGCCGAGATATCTCATCACCGCTCTTCCCCTCTTCGGGCTACTCCTCGCCTTCGTCCCCGACGACCGTCGGGTTCGAACAGCCATCATCGGGCTCGGCGGGCTTTCCGTGGCGAACATGTTCGTCATCGCCGCCGTCTCCCCCATGGCGCCGGACGCCTTCCGGGGGTCTCCCCTCCTCTTCAGTTGGGCCAAGGTCCTCGGGGTCCTCCGGGTGGACCTCGGACTCGAGGCTCCGCCTCCATCGGGTGGTCCCCTGTCCCGCGGGAGTCTCCACGTCTACCCCACGATCCCCCTCCGCGATTGGGGGATTCCGGTGACGAGCGCCCTCTACGAGCGGTGGGCGTCGTTCGACCTGGGCGAGCGACTCCTCGGGCTCCGGGGCGTCTGGTCCTTGGTGCCGGTGGCCGGGGCGGCTCTGGCCCTTGGTGTGGGCGCCGTCCACCTGTCGGAGGATGGTCCGGATGGAAATCTCGATGGTGAGGATGTCGCGTCGTAGGCGGCGGGCTATCTTCGACGCCCCGCAGACGTGCGGCGCCTCGCCCACCGTGCGGTGCGTTGAGCGTTCCTCGAACCCGTATCCGCGATGAGCATGACCGTCGACACCACGCCTCTCGTTTCCCGGGTCGCCCGCCCCCTTGGGCAGACCGTTTTCGCTGCTGCCTCGCTGGCCGCTGTCGTCCTCCATGCGGCCCTGGCGCAGCCCGCCCCGCTCGAGGCCCAGGCCCGATCGGTGGATGCCGTCCTCGACTCGGTCCTTCTCGCCGACTACCAGTGGCGCAACATCGGCCCGGACCGGGGCGGACGATCCATCGCGGTGAGCGGCGTCGTGGGGCAGCCCGAAGTCGGCTATTTCGGCGCGACCGGGGGTGGGCTCTGGAAGACGACGGACGGAGGAGAGAACTGGTTTCCCGTCACCGACTTCCAGATATCGTCGGCCTCGGTGGGCGCGGTGGCCGTCAGCGAGACGAACCCCGACCTCGTCTTCATCGGCACCGGGGAGTCGTGCATCCGTGGCAACATCCTGCCAGGGGACGGCGTCTACCGGAGTCGCGACGCCGGCCAGACCTGGCAACACGTGGGCTTCGACGAGTCCCATGCCATCAGCAAGATCCGCATCCACCCCACCAACCCGGACGTCATCTATGTGGCGTCCTTCGGGAAGTACTCCGCTCCCAGCGAGGAGCGAGGCGTGTTCCGGAGCACGGACGGAGGTGACACATGGGAGCGGGTCCTGCACCGGAATGACGAGACCGGCGCCGTCGACCTCGTCCTCGACCGCAACGACCCCGACGTTCTGTACGCCGCGCTTTGGGAGGCCTTCCGCAAGGAGTACACGGCCTCGTCCGGCGGCCCTGGCAGCGGGATGTTCAAGAGCACAGACGGTGGAGACAGCTGGACGGAGATGACCCGGAACTCCGGGATGCCTCAGGAGGGTGTCGTCGGGCGAATCGGCCTGGCGGTCTCCAGCGCCGACTCCGACCGCGTCTACGCCTTGTTCGAGCACGACGAGGGCGGACTCTTCCGGAGCGACGACGCAGGCGCTTCGTGGGAGCGGGTCAACGACGAGCGGCGCATCCGTCAGCGCGCCTTCTACTACACCCACGTTTTCGCCGACCATCAGGATCCCGACGTGGTGTACATGCAAAACACGCGGATCTTCCGCTCCACCGATGGTGGGGAGACGCTGGAAGTCATCGACAACGGGACCCACGGCGACCACCACGACCTCTGGATCGACCCCGACGATCCGGCTCACCTCATCGACGGAAACGACGGTGGGGGCGCGGTGAGCTTCGTCACGGGCCAGGAGTGGACGGACCAGGAGTTCTCGACCGCCCAGTTCTACCAGGCAGTGACCACGGCTCACGTGCCTTTCCACGTCTGCGGGTCGCAGCAGGACAACAGCACGCTCTGCCTGCCGTCGGACTGGAACGCCGGCCGCCTCGGCGACGATGACGTGAACCCCTTCGCCGGTCAGCCCAACAGCATCACCGAGGGGTCCATGGAGTACGCCTACGTGGTGGGCGGCGGAGAGCCCGGTTACATCGCACCGGACCCGAAGGACCTGGATATCTTCTTCTCCGGGACGAACAACGGGCGCTACCTCGACAAGTACAACAAGGAACTCGACACCCGTCGGGAGGTGAGCCCCTATCCGTGGTTCTATTCAGGCGAGCCAGCCCTGGAAATGGTGGAGCGGTGGCAGTGGACCTTTCCGATCCTCTTCTCACCCCTCGACTCCGACGTGCTCTTCACGTCGTCAAACCGCCTCTGGCGGACCGACGATGGCGGCAACAGTTGGGACCAGCTCAGCCCCGATCTGACCCGGGCGGACCCCATGACCCTCGGTCGCTCCGGTGGGCCCATCACCGGCGACATGAATGGGCCGGAGGTCTACGCCACCATCTTCGCTGTCGGTCCCGGCAAGGTGGACATGGACGTCATCTGGACGGGCTCCGACGACGGGCTCGTCCACGTCACCCGGGATGGCGGTGAGAACTGGACCGACGTGACACCGCCGGACATGCCGGACTTCGGCCGCGTGAGCCAGATCGACGCCTCGGCGTTCGCGGCCGGTGGCGCGTACATCTCGGTTCGGAAGCCTCTCCTCGATGACTTCCGGCCGTACGTCTGGAAGACTTCGGACTATGGAGCTACGTGGACGAAGATCGTCGATGGCATTCGTGACGACGCTTACGTCAACGCCGTCCGTGAGGACCCGAACAGGCAAGGACTGCTATACGCCGGCACCAACCACGGGGTCTACGTCTCCTTCGACGACGGCTCCAACTGGCAGGAGCTGAACCCCGGCTTCCCCGATCTGCCGGTGACCAACGTCGTGGTAGAGCACAACGAGCTTGCCATCGCCTCTCACGGACGGGGCTTTTGGGTGCTCGATAATCTGGAGCCCATCCGGCAAGCCGAGCGGGGGATGACCAACGAGGCCGTGCGCCTCTTCGATCCGCCGGCGGCATTCCGCTCCACTGATGGCGTCGTCCTTTCGTACTGGCTTCGGGAAGAGGCGACGGAGGCCAGGCTCGAGGTCGTCAGCCTCGCTGGCGAAGTGCTCCGGACCTTCGAACCCGCCCTCGATGCTGATGAGGAGGGTGAGGAGCAGGATCGTTGGTCTGGCGCGGCGCTCCCCGTGGAGGCCGGTCTGAACACGCTGCGCTGGGACCTCTCCGCCGACGGCTGGACGGCCTTCCCGAGGATGATTCTCTGGGGTGTCCGCACCAACACCCCGACTCTGCCGCCGGGTGAGTACACGCTTCGGCTCACCGTCGACGGCCAGGTGGAGACATCGCCGCTGGAGATCCGGCGACACCCGTGGATCGAGGACGTCAGCGATGAGGACATGCGGGCCCAGTTCGATTTTGCCACCGAGATCCGGGACCGGGTCGAGGACGCGAATCAGGCGGTCATCGCCATCCGTCGGATGCGCACACAGGTCATCGACCGGACCGAGGCCAGCGACGACGGCGAACTCCGGGAGCGGCTCCACGAGCTCATGACCGCCGCCGGTGAGGTGGAGGCCGACATCTACCAGGTTCGGAACCGCTCGGGTCAGGACCCGCTGAACTTCCCCATCAAAGTGAACAACCGTCTGGCCAATCTTCTCTCCATGGTGGAGCAGGGTGACGGCGCCCCCAACGACGGGATGCGGGAGGTCTACGACATCATGAGCGACGAGCTCCAGGGCTACCTGGACGCCCTGGAAGCGGTCTGGGCCACCGAGCTGGAGGCGGCCAACGACCGGCTGTCCGAGTTGGGGCTCGACGAGCTCGATCCATTCGATGAGGAGACCGAGATCTGGGCGCCTTCCGGCATGTAGCGGTCGGGTCTCGGTGTGTGGCTGTGGTGGGGTGGGCGGGCTCCCTCGGGGGAGACCGCTCGCCCGTCTGCCCGGATAGACGAGACAGCGTGGCAGAGGCTCGCTACGGAGGGGGGCCGACCGAGTCCCCCCTCCGAGTCTCCCGCGAGGGAGCCCGCCCACCCCACATCTGGGCCGCACGCCTCGCCGAGACGGCCGAGGGGGAGACCGCTCGCCCGTCTGCTTGGCCAGACAGGACAGCGGGCAGAGGCTCGCTACGGAGGGGGGCCGACCGAGTCCACCCTCCGAGTCTCCCTCAAGGGAGCCCGCCCACCCCACATCTGGGCCGCACGCCTCGCCGAGGTGGAGCCCCTGCTGGTGTCCGGGGGGACTCGAATCTCGGGGAGCGCGCTTGGAGTAGGGTTGGGGAGAGGGCGTCGGCTCGGCGCGTCGGGTCGGGCCGTCCACATTTCGACTGGAGCCCGCTGAGATGAGCAATCTACCTGAGAAGATCTATACGGAGGCCCAGGTCGAGCGGGCCCGTAATACGGCGCAGTTCGTGGGATGGCTTCAGGGCGCGGGCATCGTCATCGGCGGAGCCGTGGTCTGGAACCTGATGGGCTGGATTCCGGTTCTGATCGGCCTCGGGGCAGTCCTCTGGGTCCTCTACAAGGTGTTCGGGCCCACGACGGGCAACGGCAGCGACGACGCCTAGAAGAGCCTCACCGGCCTCGCCGCCGTGGCGCCATGAGCCGAGTCTCCCTCCGCCTGTCTCCCCGAGAGAAGGAGTCTCCACGGCACCCCGTCTTGCGCTGCTGACCCCGCCGTGCCTATCGTATCGAAGTTCGACATGTCGAAAGTCGATATGATGCGAGGAGGTTTCGAAAATGCCTGACCTGGAGAGTGTGCTCCCGCTGTCGCGAAGCCAGCTCTACCTGCTCCTGGCGATCCAGGAGGGGGAGCGTCACGGGTATGCGGTGAAGAAGCGCGTAGAGGAGCTGAGTGGCGGGGTGGTGCGGATGGGCCCGGGGACATTGTACACGGCGATCCAGCGGGCGGAGGAGCAGGGGCTCATCCGCGAGTCGAAGGAGCGGCCGCCCGAAGAAGAGGACCAGAGTCAACGACGCTACTACGTGGTCACCCCGCTGGGCCGGGATGCGCTGGCCTCGGAGGTCGACCGTCTTGGCGACTTCGTGACGAGCGCGCGCTCGGCTCTCTCCGAGGTCTGATCGG